>DCTQ01000078.1:0-4622 GCA_002329395.1 Candidatus Avelusimicrobium alvi
ATGCAATCGTTTCTGTGCCGCCTGTTAGTATTGGTATTCACCTTCAACTGTATCGCACCGGCGCCCGGCGTGTGGGCTCAGTCCGCCCCGCGCAGAACCGGCATTCCCCCCGCGCGTCCTTCCTCCGAGGAGCTGCAAAACCGCGTCAACGAACAAGTGGAGCAGCAGATGGAAGAGAGCCTGACGGCGGCCGTGGAAGCGTTTGAAAAGGCCGAAGGCACCCAGGACCTGACCAACGCCATCGTGCGTCTGCACGGCGTAATGGACGCCAAATACGCCCGGGAACAGCAAATCAAACGCCAGCAGGAAGAACAACAGCGCCGCGAAGAAGAACGGAAGAACCGCTACGTGGCTCCGGCCAGTTCCACCTATGTGGCGCCGCGCATTGACCCGAATTTGATAGCCCCCAAAAAACTCACGCAGAACGAAGTGCTTGCGCGCCTGGCGAAAGACGAGCTGTTAATCACGGATATGATTGATTACATTGATCCGTTTGACCCGGCGCAGAGCTCGCTGCTGAACACGGTATACGCCAGCGAAGTGTTAGGCAACTCCATTGACGCGTTTTTACAACAGCCCGACGACGCCACGATCGCCGAGCTGAACGATATTATCCCGATGGCGCAGCTGCGCGTACTGTACCGTTTGAACAAACTGCTTCCCCAGGCCGTTTCCAGCACGGAGCATATTATGGCGGTCGGCTCCCTGCGCATCACGCTGTGGAAACTGCACACTTATTTCACGAAGACCGGCCAGGAAGACCCGCTTTTGCAGGCCGCCCAGCTGATTGCCGGCGAAGCAAACGCCGAGCGACAATATCAAGAAGATTTAAAAAGATATCAGCGGGAATCCCAAAAGGTCAAGCAGTATAACCGCCAGCTCCGGCAGAAGGCCGCCTCAACAGTAGTCCGGGACGGTCCGCGCCCCGTATTCATTGAGCAGCCTTTGCCTGCCAAGCCGAAAAAGCCCCAATTTCCCAAGCATTCTTCCCTGCTCACGTCGCTCACGCCTGATGTGTATGCGAAAATAAACGCCCAGTTTTTACAGGAACTGAACACGTTAAAAGCCGCCAATCCCGAAGAAGGCGATAAAGAATACCAGCTGCTTCTGGCCCTGGCCGACTACGCCACCGTATACGCCATGCTGACAAGCCCCAACCGGGTGAAAGAAATCGTCAAACTCTTTGACGGCAAAATCAACCGTAACCTGCGTGGAAATGTAAAACCTGGCGGCGATTTCAAAACGCAGTACAGCGCGGTGCTTAACGCCGTCTTTACGGCCGTATTTGAAAGCGTCCGATACGCCGACGCCGCTTCTTCCGCGTGGCAGGATACGCTTAATATGCTGACGGAGTTTTCCGATCCGGAACAATACGCCATTCCCTCGCGTATTTTTGCCCTGGAAACGGCCAGCCTGATGTTCCACTCTTCCAATACCTGCGCCTTTTCCGGAGATAACGCCATAAAAGACTTTAATGACCCCCGATTCGGTACGGGGCCCGTAGGCGGCGGGCGGTATTTCATATGCAATACCGGCTCCAAAGACGACCAGCTGCGCGCCTTGTTTGCGCGGCGTACGGTGGATATTTATGCCCCGCTGAATCGTACGCATTACCTGGCGATGGAAGACTACGGCCTGGATTCCAAACAAATGCAGATGCTGGCCGATAAACTCGCCTACATTTACAACGGCTTTGCCAATGACGCTTTAAAGTGGGATACTTCCCGCAGCCGCGACAAACGGAGTTATGTGCTGGACAGAGGGGAAGACGGCAAATCGTTGATTTTAAACGGCCCCACTTCCGTCCCGGGTCTGGACCCGCTCGGCCAAGGGCACTTATTTCAACAGCCTAATGGCAAATTAAAAGAAATCAGCGGGTTTGGGCGCGATTCGGAAGGCCGCTGGGTTGAGATGAATTTGCAAAACGGCATCAACGCCAAAAAGCGCGATGACGAATACGGTATGCAGTTCGCCCTGTTTGTGGGCAATGCGATTTTCTGGGTTTACGGCGGAGAGGTATTCTCCCTGATCGGCACGGCGTACCGCACCACCAAAGGCGCGATGATGGTGTTGCCCAAAGCCATTAAAGCCGCTTCCGCGGCCCAAAAAGGCCACCGGACCCTGGCATTTACCGTAAACATCCAAAAAGGCGTACGCTACGCCAATACCGTTAAAACAGCCGCGCGCAACGGGGTAACTATTACCGCTACGCGCGTGGAAAAAGTAAAAATACCCGCCGCCAATCAGCCGGCCGCGCCCGCCAACGCCCCCCGTCTGACCGGAGCCGCAGGCAAACCCGGCCCGGCGAGCGTTAAGGTGAAGCAGCCGGTTTCCCGCCCCGTAACCACCCAGCGGGCGTTACAAAACCGCACCTGGCTGGGGCGGTCCCGACCCGAAGTCCAGGAATGGACGGTAACCCTGCATAAGCCCGGGTTTGATTTGCAAACGGCTTCTTTAAGCGGCGAGAGGGCCGCGCGCCTGAAAAACGGTATTCAGAACTACGACGATTTGCGCTATCTGATGCGTAACGCCCGCACAGCGGATGGACAGAGAGTTTCCTTTGACTTGCGTCCCTGGCCGTCTTATTGGGAGAACAGTTTGAAATCTATGTTCAATCCGTATACCGCGTACAATCAGGTACAGCGGGAACAGGGCCTTTTTAGGGCCACTTCCGAAGCGGTGGGGCTGGATGCGACGGCAAACGGTTTAAACAGCGGTATGTTTAATTACTGGAGATATACCCCGCAGGGCTGGGCGCGCGTTTCCCAGAAGGAATTTATGGAATGGGGTAAAATGTTGTCCCAAAACGCCGTGCAGGGTTCCGCCGTGCCGGATTATTATACCGTGCTGGGCGTAAGCCGCACTGCCACGAAGTCCGAAATTCGCAAAGCATACAGAGAGCTGATACAAAAATGGCATCCGGATCACAATCCCGGTAATCTTGCGTTTGCAGAACAACGCTCTATGGAGATTGTGGAAGCCTATAAAACGCTCATTGATGAAACAGCGCGGAAAGCGTATACGGCCAAACTGGCCGTACAGCCTGCCGCACAGCCTGTTGGGCTAACGGTGGTATTGCCTAAGTCTTCGGACGGGTTTTCGCTGGCTGTGACGCGCCAGATGGGGCCCATTCGTGTAAAAGAAGGGTTTTCCCCCTTGCGGGATGGGCAGGGACTGGGCTTTAATGCGCAAAACTGGAGCGGAGACGTATCCGGCCAGCTGACATTACACCTGGCCCAAACCAAACAACTGGACGTATTGGGTGATTTGCTCTTACAAAATACCCGCTTCTACCGCGGATTCAACCAGAACCTCAAATTCTTCGGTGCCTGGGCGGGGCTGGATATGCTCACCTATCCATGGCAACAGAACTGGTTATATGAAGCTGTTACCGCCGACCAGACCGCGGAAAAGGAAAAATACGGAGACGCGTTTGACCCGGCAAAACAGAAAGAAGACGAAGGCGCGCAGGGAGAACAGGGCGGCGCCGTCAGCCATGCCCAGCTGAGCACCTATAACAACGTAGTTTCCACGCAAAATACCTCCTCCGCGGGCGCGTTCATCCGTTTCCCGATTCTGGCCGGCCGTTACGCACTGGGCGACTTGTCCTTCGTATCCGACCAGGACAGGGCCGCCTTTGAGTTCTCTGCCCGGCGCATCCAGCTTAACCGCGCCAAGCGTGAACAAGCCAACGTGCGCAAAGTAAAATGGGTTGAAAAGTTTAAAGAAGAAATTGCCGCCGCCCGGAAGAGGAATGAAGAAGCCTTCCTGGCCGCCGGCGGCCCGGCGGCTAAAGCCAGAATCACGGCTCTGTTTGACGCGCACGAAGCCAAAGTGCTGGCCGTGCGGGGTTCCTCCGATTCGCCCGCCGTCCAAAACGAAAAAGTCAACCGCTTGAAGCAAGAGCTGGAGCAGGATATTGAGAAAGAAAAGAAATATATCCTCTTCATATCTACAAAAGCACAAATGGCCTCTGCCCGGACGAAGAATGAAGAAAACTTTCTGGCCTCCGGCGGTCCTGCGGCTAAAGCCAGAATCACGGCTCTGTTTGACGCTTACGAAGCCAAGATGATGGCCGTATTGGATTCCTCCGCCTCGTACGCCGTCCAGAAAGAACAAATCGGCCGCTATACCCGGGCCTTGAAGAAAGAACTGGAAGAGTTGGAAATATACAATCCTTTGGAAGGGTTCAACGTTAATGTGTCTGGGCAAAATCCGCAGAATATTACAAAAAGAGAGGCGGAATATCAAGACTGGAAAGCTTGGCATCTGGAAAGCGACCTCAAATACATCCAAGGCCAGGCCGAACGGGCACAGCGTGAATTTGGCCCGGAAGCCGGAGAGGAGATCGCGGCCCTTGGCAACGAATATGAGGGAATGCTCCGTGCGGTGTTTACCGGCCCGGACACGTGGGAAGAGCAAGAAAAGCGTGTTCAGGTCCTGCTGCGTGAGTTTATGGAAAAGCTTGATAAGAAATTTAAAAAATACGAGCGTTTTGAACAAGCCAGCCGCCAGCTGCAGAGTCAAAGCGCGGAGTAGGTTAAATTATAAAATAACAGGCCCCCGGTTCTATACCGGGGGCCTGTTATTTTTACGCCGGTAGGCTTTGGGCTGGCATAACT
>DCTQ01000078.1:4662-7744 GCA_002329395.1 Candidatus Avelusimicrobium alvi
AAACCACCCCTTGCGAGGTGGTTTTAAAACGTCGCAACCCGTCTTACAGCGAAATCGCGTTTACCGGGCAGCTAAGCTAACATCTTGCATTCTGCCCCACGCTCTTTCTCTTACAGCGGTTTGCTCCGGCAGGTAGGCTTTGGGCTGGCATAACTNNAAACCACCCCTTGCGAGGTGGTTTAAAGTGTCGCAATCCGTCTTACAGAGAAATCGCGTTCACCGGGCAGGTGCCGGCGCAAGCGCCGCACTCAATGCATTTGGATTCGTCAATTTTTCTTTTGCCGTCCACTTCGCTGATGGCGGCCACGGGGCAGGCGGATTCGCAAGCGCCGCAGTTGATGCAGGTATCCGGATTAACTTTATAAGCCATAGTTTTGGTCTCCTTTGGTAAAAATTGTTACTTAAATTATACAAAAAAATAATTCCCCGCGCCGCGGCCGGCGGGCCCCGTCGGAATATCCCTCTTGTAAAGCGGCGGGCGTTGTGGTAAAATATTAAAGTAAGGAAAAACTAACTTTTATGGAAAAAGACAACTCCCGCACACTTCATCAGCTTAAACCGGGCACCACCGCCCAGATTAAAGAGATTCAAACGGATGCCAAAATGGCCGGAAAACTGGCCGCGATGGGCATCCTCAAGGGCCAGTTTATCACGCGCAAGGCTGGCTCAAGCCCCGTGGTGGTAAACGTGTCCGGCACGGAAGTGGCCATCGGCCGCGAAACCGCCAAAAAAATTTTCGTTACCTCCAAAAAGAATACTTTTCTTTTGGCGGGCAATCCCAATGTGGGAAAAAGCTTGATTTTCTCCCGCCTGACGGGGATTGGCATTATTTCGTCCAACTTTCCGGGCACGACGGTGGGGCTTAATTACGGCCAGACCCAGTTTGACGGCGAATCCTACGATATTATTGACATTCCCGGCCTCTACCGCCTGGAAGAAGAATGGCTGATTGAGGGCCGCAAACGCAATTTGTTTAAGGAGCTGGAATACGATTTTATCGTGTGCGTGGCGGACGCTTCCCACCTGGAGCGCAACCTGTATTTCCTGCTGGAAATCATGCAGCTTAAAAAGCCGGTCATCCTGCTGCTTAACAAGTTTGACGAGGCCCAGCGCAAAGGCATTAACATTGATGTAAAAGCGTTGGAAAAACTGCTGGGCATTCCCGTTATCCCCGCCGTGGCCACCACGGGCGAAGGACTTAAAGACCTGGCCTACCAGGCCGCCCGCATCGCTTCGCACAAAACGGCGGAAAGCCCGCTGGTTATTCCCCCCACGCCGGAAGGAAAATGGCATGCCATCGGCCATATCATCCATAAAGTGCAGACGGTAAAACACAAACATCCGTCTTTCTGGGAAAAGCTCCAGGGCTGGGCCACCACGCCCGCTACGGGCCTGCCCATTGCGTTCTGCGTGCTGATTCTTTCCTTCTTTTTGATTCGTTGGGTGGGCGAAGGCATTATTAATTTTTTTGACCCGCTGTACGAAAATTATTATGTGCCGTTTTTGGAGCGTATTTTCGGCGCGTGGAAAGACAATTACCTGGGGTTCTTGCTGCTGGGCGACGGCGGCGAAACTTATTTCGGCGTACTGACCGACGGGCTGAAAATTGCGTTGGTGGACGTGATGTCGTATGTGCTGGCGTTTTACGCGCTGTTGGGGTTCCTGGGTGAGCTGGGCTATCTGCCCCGTTTGGCGGTGCTGTTGGACGGTTTATTGCACAAAATCGGTCTGCACGGCTATGGCGCGCTTCCCATTATGCTGGGATTTGGGTGCAAAGTGCCGGCGGTGATGGGCATACGCGTGCTGGAAACGCGGCGGGAGCGGATTATTGCGCTGGCGCTTATTTTGGTGCTGGCGCCATGTATTTCGCAGACGGCCATGATTATTTCCATCCTTTCGCCTTACGGCCTTAAATATATGCTGATTGTATTCTTTGCGCTGTTTGTCAACGGTATTGTGGTCGGAACGATTTTAAATAAGCTGATGAAAGGCGAAACGCCGGAACTGTTTATGGAAATCCCTTCCTGGCAGGTGCCTAAAATCCGTCCGCTGCTGCGCAAACTGTGGATTCGCATGAAAGAATACCTGTGCGACGCGCTTCCGCTGATTTTAATCGGCATTGTGTTTGTGGATTTGATGCAGCTTTCCGGCGTAACGAACTGGGTGGCGCGTATTGCGCGCTATCCGGTGGAGTATTTGCTGGGTCTGCCTGCTGAAACCACGCCTCTTTTAATTTTAGGGTTCCTGCGCAAGGACGTATCCATCGCCCTGCTGGAGCCTTTTCACCTGGCGCCGCAGTCCATTGTGGTGGCGTGCGTGTTTATGGCGATGTATCTGCCCTGCGTGGCCACGTTCTTTGTCATGCTGCGCGAAAGCGGCTGGAAAGATANNCGTTTAGAGTGGTTGCGCTTACGCTGGGGATGGCGTTTGTATCGGCCTTTATCCTGCGCCTGATTTTGCTGTAAGCTGTTTTGCGGACTGGACGCCCCGGGCCTTTCTGCTGGCCCGGGGCGTTTTTGTGTTCTAGTTAAAGAAATAATAATCGTTTTCTTTAATGGCGCCTGCGGCAATACAATTCTGCGGGTCGGTAGAACTGCAGGAAAAACGTCCTCTTAGCTCTACTATATCATAAGCCGGTCCCGCTAATTCTATGCCGTAATTTTTTCCTATTCGGTCTGCCCTGGCTATTGAACACGCTCCGGGATTACCCCCTTCATTTGCCGCACAGGCGTATTCGTCTATGTAATACGAAAAGTTTTTCGTGGAACAAGTACGGGCGTTTTCATCACAAGTACCCGGCGGCGTGATGTCAAAACGATCCATGTATAAAGTCGCTTCACCCGTTGCAAGTCCGTATAATTCCGCCGCTTGTACAATACTTTTTAATGTTGTTTTGGCTTCTGCAAGGCGGCTTTTTTCCACGGCTTTTTCGTATTGCGGCAGTGCCACCGCGGACAGAATGCCGATAATCAGTACAACTACCAGCAGCTCAATGAGCGTGAATCCCGTTTCAGTTGGTTGCATATGTTTTCTCCTTATTTTTAATTCGGCACAAAACAACCGGGTAATTAGTTCGTTTGTT
>DCTQ01000020.1:0-2538 GCA_002329395.1 Candidatus Avelusimicrobium alvi
TCTGATTGCTTTGGCGAACCAGGTAGAGGCCATGACGGCGGACATTCCCCTGGATCTGAAGGTGGCCGTGATGGGCTGCGTGGTAAACGGCCCGGGCGAAGCGCGCGACGCGGACTTTGGCATCGCCGGCGGCAAAGGCGAAGGCTTATACTTTGAACACGGCGAAACGATGTTCAAACTCCCCCAGGAAAAATGGGTAGATTTTTTAATTGAAAAAATTAACACGTGGAAAAAATAAAGGAAATTACGCAAAATGAAACTCTCTAATTACTATATCCCTACTTTAAAAGAAGCTCCCAAAGACGCCGACACCCTTTCGGCCAAACTGATGATTCGCGCGGGCCTTATCCGCAAGGTGGCCAGCGGGCTTTACGAATGGCTCCCCCTGGGCCTGAGAGTGCTTAGAAAGGTGGAAAACATCGTGCGCGAAGAAATGGACCGCGCCGGCGCGTGCGAAGTATGGCTGCCGCTCGTACAGCCCAAAGAACTGTGGGAAGAAAGCGGCCGCTGGACGTTTTACGGCAAAGAGCTCCTGCGCTTTACGGACCGCAAAGAGGCCGAATTCTGCTTTGCGCCCACCGCCGAAGAAGTCATCACCGATCTGGTCAAAAAAGACACCACTTCCTATAAACAGCTCCCCCTGTGCCTCTACCAGTTCGGCACCAAATTCCGCGACGAAATCCGCCCCCGCTTCGGTGTCATGCGCGCGCGCGAATTTTATATGAAAGACGCCTACTCTTTCGCCGCCGATGACCAGGGAGCCAACGACTGGTACCAAAAAATGTACGACGCTTACCAGCGTATTTTTAAACGCTGCGGATTTGAATTTAAAGCCGTAGAGGCCGACACCGGCTCCATCGGCGGAAACTTTTCGCACGAATTTATGGTGCTGGCCGCCACCGGCGAAGACGCCATTGCGGACTGCACTTCCTGCGGATACGCCGCCAATACGGAAAAAGCCGAAATCCAGGCCCCCGAAGAAATTCAAATTGACGAAGCCGAATTAAAACCGATGGAAAAGCAAGCCACCCCCAAAGCCTACACGGTGGAAGACGTGGCCGAAATGCTAAACGTGCCCACTTCCAAACTGATTAAACTGCTGGTCTTTACCGCCGACGGCAAACCCGTGGTGGCCCTGGTGCGCGGTGACCACGAATTAAACGAATTTAAATTCAAAGCCCTCTTAAAATGTAACGAGCTGGAAAAAGCCTCCGAAGAAGTTTACACGCAGGTAACGGGTTCGTTTGTGGGTTTTGCGGGCGCGCAGGGGCTGAAAGAAAAAAATCCGTCCGTTATGATTTACGCCGACAACTATGTTAAAAACATCGTCAACGGCGTTTCCGGCGGCAACGAAAAAGACGTACACACCATTAACGTTACCCCCCGCCGCGACATTAAAGTGGACGTATATGCCGACTTAAAAATGGCCTCCGCCGGCGACAAATGCGCCCGCTGCGGCAAAGAGTTCACCTTCACGCGCGGCATTGAAGCCGGGCACGTGTTTAAACTCGGCACGAAATACTCTGCCGCCATGGGAGCCAACTTTTTAGACGAAAACCAAACCTCCAAACCCATGATTATGGGCTGCTACGGCATCGGCATCAGCCGCGTAGTGGCCGCCGCCATTGAGCAGTCCCACGACGACAACGGCATCATCTGGCCCGCGCCGCTGGCCCCGTTTGACGTAGCCCTCGTGGCGATTGATTACGACTCCAACCCGGACGTTAAAAAACACGCGGACGAAATCGCCGCCGGATTGGAAGCGCGCGGATTCTCCGTACTGTTGGACGACCGCAGCGAGCGCGCCGGCATTAAGTTTAAAGATATGGACCTCATCGGTCTGCCCTACCGCCTGGTGGTCAGCAGCCGCACGGTCAAAGACGGACAGTGCGAATATAAAAAGCGCACGGACAAAGAAGCCGTACGCTGGAGCCTGACGGAAGCCGTGGAAAAACTGACGGAAGCCGCCGGCAAATAGTCCGCCGCATATTTTAAAACCCCGCCGGCTTACCGCCCGCGGGGTTTTTGTATGTCCAAGCCGTTTAGTCCAGCGCGTACCACTCGTATGCGGCGCCCGCCGTCGGGCTGGTGATTTTATCTTTCCCGCCGATAAGTTTGCAAATCCCCATTTTATCGGCGTCTGAGCCCACCTGTACAAAACAATAAAACTTTTTTCCGGGCGTGCCGATGTTTTGTATGGACGAATACCAGATAAATCCGTAACTGTTCTTTTTCAAACTCCAGGACTGCAAACGCGGACCGTTTTGGATACAGAATTTAAAACTCCGCCCGCTGATACATCCGCCTCCGTCCGGCGTTACATTGGACGGAACGACGCTCAACTGGTCAAACCCGGAGGGCAGCGTCCCGTTGGCCAGCACATATTCCTCCACCCCTACAGCCAGACTTTTCATCATCGCCAGCCCCTCGGCGGCGCGGGATTTTTCCACCGATTTTTCGTACTGCGGCAATGCAACCGCCGCCAAAATGCCGATAATAAGCACGACAACCAACAATTCTATCAAAGTAAAACCTTTT
>DCTQ01000020.1:2685-10190 GCA_002329395.1 Candidatus Avelusimicrobium alvi
TTGGGAGAGAAACATTCGGGGATGTACCAGGGGGCGGTTCTCTATGCGGGTATCATCCGACTGATTGAGCCACACAATGCGAGAAAAAAGATACAATACAAAAAAGGGGGTCTTTACAATGATTGAACAAAAATTTCACGTGCGTTTTGACGAACTGGACGCGCAGGGACATATTCCCGCCGCCGCTTTTCTAAAATACTTTCAGGAGTCCGCCGCGCTGGACAGCCATCAGCTGGGCTTTGGCTGGGAAGCCCTGCAAAAGGACCATCTGGCCTGGGTGCTGACGCATATGCAGGCCCGCGCCCTGCAGGCCGATATCAAACATCAGGACGTAACGGTAAAAACCTGGCACTCCTATTCGGACAAACTCCTAAGCCGCCGCCAGTTTGTCATATCCGGAGCGGACGGCACGCCGCTGTTTGAAGGGTCTTCCTGGTGGGTGATTATAGACACCGAAAGACGCCGCCTGACCCGCACCCCCCAAAGCCTGCTTGATTTAAATCCCGCCGAGCGCGAGGAACTGGAACCCGAAGAAAATTTCAAGGCGCCGCTTCCGGAAGGCAATCCGGCGCACTCCCTGCACATCCTTACGCGCGAGGAAGACCTGGACATCAATGCCCACGTCAACAATACGCACTACGCGGCCTGGGCCGTGCAGAGCGTGCCCGAAGAAGTAAGAAACGGCAAAAAGCTGGACCGCATTCTGCTCTCTTTCAAAAACGAATGCCGCGCGGGAGAAAACATCCGCGCGGACGTATACCCCGCCGGCGAAAACGCATTCTGGCACGCGCTGGTGCGCGAATCCGACGGGAAAGAAGCCGCCCGCGTCTATACCCGCTGGGCCTAACCGAACCGATTATATGGAAAACACCCGGAGATATAACTTTCCGGGTGTTTTTTACGGGACAAATCAGGACAAATGAAAGGGGACCTCAGGAAGAAGTCCCCTCTAGCCCCATAGAGCTATGCAGATGTTAGAATCTCATACCCACGCGGAAGAACGCGGAATGGTATTGGAGATCTTTGTCGCGCCCGAAGTCGGACAGGTGCTTATCGCTGATGAAAGCGTACGTATAGCGGTATTCCAGTCCGGCGAAGAGGCTGTCGGTGATGTCATACTGGAGCCCCAAACCGGCGTAGAAGCCCGTACCCCATTTGTCTTTGCTGGAGCTGTTATCCGCGGCGCTGGTTTTCATCCGGGCGTTCATCATACCCCAGCCCATCGGGATGTACACTCTCCAGCTGTCCCAGGCGTTAAGCGTGTATTTACCGGCTAAAGAAACGGCATGGAGGTAGTTGTCTTTATACCGGCGGTATTCACCGTCCTGGTCGTGGCTTTTGGTGCGGGGATGAAGCATCATATAATCCACGCCCAAAGCGAAGTTGTCGGACATATTCCACAGCGCGCTCACGCCGCCGGCCAGGCCGTTGGTGGCGTAGCGGTCTTTGCGGTTGTCTTTATTGAACGAATACGTCTCGCCGCCCGCGACGGAAACTTCCATCTTTTTAGCGTTGGTGCGGGCCGCTTTGCTGGGCGTATAGTTGCTGTAAACCACGCCGCCCGTGGTGGTTTTGCCGCTCGGGCCGGTTATGGTCTGCTCCACCACACCGTAATCCACGGTGCCTTTTTTATCGGTGGCCGAGACGTCATACACGTCCGTGGTGGTGGTTACCTTAGTGGTTTTCAAGCCGGGTTCTCCTTTTTTAAGAGAGGCTTGGTTGGCTTTCTTGGTGGCGGCGGCTCCGGCTTTTTGCTGGTAAGCGGCCGAGTTCATATTGCCCTTTTGGGCAAAAGCGGCGTTTGCACCCAACAGCAGCGCGCAGGCCGTAATGACTAACGTTTTCTTCATTTTTTCCCCCTGTATACGACTTTTATGCATCTGTACGGCTGACTACTCTTTTATTCTAACGCCGCGGGTTTCCCCAGTCAACGCCAAAAAGGGATTAGTTTCCCCACACGCAAAAAACCCCGCCGCAAAGCGGGGTTCCCGTCGGAAAAAGATTTTTAAAACATCCGCATGCCGATTTTCAGCATCAGCGCGTGAGAGCCGAAATACTTATTGGAGCCGCAGGCTTCATCCAAATCTCCGCCCTGCACAAAAGTATATACGTACCGGTATTCCGCGCCCAAAAACGCAACGGGCGAAATATCAAACTCCAGCCCGGCTCCGGCATAAAGAGCAAGGCCCCACCGCTCCGTACGCCCGTCCGCCGCGCCCCGGCGTTTTTTTAAGAACAGCCCTCCGCCTCCGGCTCCCAGCGGAAAATACACACGCAGTTTGCCGTCCGGGTTGGCGCGTATTTTAAACGCCGCCGAAATGTGATGGGAATACAGCGAGTATTCCGGCGCCGTGCCCGAAGAGCGGAACCCGCCGTACATATAATCTATGCCGCTGGCCACGTGCGGGCTCATATCCACCAAAATGGACGCATTGCCGATAACCCCCGGCGACGTATAATCCCGCCCCGCGCGGTCATCCGCCCCGGAACGCACCGAACCGATACCCAGCGAAAACTCGCTCCCGCTGTACGCCCCCCATTTATATAAGGGTTCAAATTTCTTTTCGCCGCTTTTGGTTACGGTATATTCCTGCGCGGCCGCCGGGCATACGCACAAGAGTAAAAACAAACAAATCCATACAGAATGTTTTTTCATCTCTCCTCCCCGGTTATTAATTTCTTCTGGCGCAAATTACCCCGATACTCGCCATTTCCCCAATACCCGGTAAATACAAAACCTTTCTTGCGGTAATAGGCGTTAATTTTGCGCGCGCCGGTTTTGCAGTCCAGCCGCAAATACTCCGCCTGCGCCCGCCGGGCTTCTTTTTCAAGCAGCCTCAGAAACGCCGCCCCCGCACCCGGCACGCCGGGCAGTGAAGCCAAATTGTGTACGTACCAGGCGGACGCTTCATCCCGCCCGCGCCAGCGTTCGTCGCGGGTAAGCACCACGGCGCAGGCCAGCGGGCGGACGCCTTCAAACAGCAGCCACAGCTCCGCTCGGCGGACGGCGGCTTGAAAATAAGCCCTATTGTATACGGACAAATAATGCCGGCGCGGCCATTGGCTTATACCCGTCTTTTCCATCCACGCCACACGCCCTTCCACCAGCCGGAAAGCCGCCTCGGCTTCCCCCCGGCGGGCGCGGCGCAGTACAAGATTACGCAAAACATTCCGCTCGTTCATGCGTTTATTATAACTTTTTCCTTCCCGCCGGTGCAGGCGGGGTTGACAAAGAAACCCCGGAATGGTATCATATCAATGTACTGGAAAGAGCGACTTGGCAACAAGTCGCTCTTTCCTTAATAAGGCTCTATACAAGGAGTAACCATGAGAGACCCCAAAACCATAGAAGAAACCGTAGCCAAGGCCCTGGAAAGCCAGAACGTTGAACTGGTGGACCTGGTCATCCAAAACCAGGGAAAAAAGAAACTTTTGCAGTTTTTCGTTGATAAAATCGGCGGCGTAACCCTGGACGACTGCGGCGAACTGACTGATAAAATTGATTCCATTCTGGAAATGGAAAATTTAATTGACGGCGCGTACATCCTGGAGGTTTCCTCCCCCGGCGTTACTCGCGTACTGAAAAAACCGGCTCATTTTAAGCAGTTTACCGGGCAGCGCGTGAAAATCGTGCTTAAAGTGCCGCTGGAAGGCCGCGGCTTTTTTACCGGCGTCATCGCTTCGGCGGAAGACGACGCTTTCGTACTGGACGACGGAACCAACCAATTCCGCTTTGCATACGACAACATCAAGAAGGCCAACCTGGACCCTGTTCTTGAATTTTAACCCCGCAATACCGGGAATCACTAAGGAGAAAACACATGGAAGGAAGTGCTAAAGATTTAGTTTTGGCGTTGGAAGGACTGGAAAGAGAAAAAAACATCAAACGCGAAGACATTTTAAAAACCATTGAAGACGCGCTCGTCTCCGCGCTTCGCAAAAACCTGGGCAAAACCGCCCAAATCAGCGCCAAGATTGACGTGGAAAACGGCTCCATCAAAGCGTTCCAGACGTTAAACGTAGTGGAACTGGTAACCAACCCCGAAACGGAAATTGACGTGGAAGGCGCGAAAAAACACCTTAAAAACCCCCAGCCGGGCGACGTGGTAACCATCACGCTGGAAGTGGAAGATTTCTCCCGCATCGCGGCGCAGATTGCCAAGCAGGTGCTCATCCAGAAAGTGCGCGGCATTGAACGCGACAACTTCTATAAAGAATTTAAGCCCCGCGAAGGCGAAGTCGTTACCGGTTCGGTGCGCCGCTTTTCCGACCGCGACATCATCGTGGACCTGGGCAAAGTGGAAGCTATTTTACCCTACTGCGAACAAATCAAGAAAGAACGCTACGTCAACGGTTCGCGCGTAAAAGCCATCATCACCAAAGTGCTCAGCCAAAACGATTTGGCCGCCATCGGCGACGACCCGGTGCTCTCGCGCTACAAATCCGCCGCGTTCAAAATGGACAAAGGCCAGCGCGGGCCTTACGTGATTCTTTCCCGCGCCAACGGCAAATTCCTGGAAGAACTGTTTAAAGTGGAAGTGCCGGAAATCAACGAAGGCATTGTGGAAATTAAAAACATCCAGAGAGACCCCGGCTTCCGCGCCAAAGTGATGGTGTCCAGCATTGACAATAAAATTGACCCCATCGGCACCTGCGTGGGTATGCGCGGCATCCGCATTCGCGCGGTAATGAACGAACTCTCCGGCGAACGCATTGACTTAATCAATTATTCCGACGATATTTCCACCGTCATTATGAACTCGCTCGCCCCGGCCAAGGCCGACTTCGTGAAAATTGACAGCCTGAGCGAAAAACGCGCCACCGTCATCGTGCCGGACGACCAGCTGGCCATCGCCATCGGCAAAGACTGGCAGAACATCAAGCTCGCTTCCAAACTGACGGGCTGGAACCTGGAAGTAAAGAGCGAATCCCAAAAAGCGCAGGAAGGCAAAGAAGCTTCCGACGCCGTACAGGCCACCCTTTCCGACGTGGAAGGCATCGGCCCCAAGATGGCGGAAGTGTTGCAGAAATCCGGCTTTACGAGCGTGGAACAAATAGCGGACCTGGACGTGGAACACTTGTCCACCGTGCAGGGCATCGGCGAGAAAACAGCCGCTAAAATTATTGAAGGCGCCAAAAAGTATCTGGCGGACAAGCAAACCGCCGACGGGCAGGAGGAATTGAATGACGACAAAGAAAACAACTAACGCCGAAGAGGAATCCTCCGCCAAGAAAAAAACCGCCGCTAAAAAAACCACGGCTAAAACCGCCGCCAAGAAAACGACGGCTAAAAAGCCCGCCGCCAAAAAAACGGCGGAGACCGCGGAAGAAACGGTAAAACAAACCGCCGGACAAACGGCTCCCCAGGCGCAAGCCCCGGTGCAGACGCCGGCGGAAAAACCCGCTCCGGCCCCGGTACAAAAGCCCGTTGAGGCGCCCAAGCCGGCTCCGGCGCAGCCGCAAACGCCCGTGCAACAGCCGGCCAAGCCCGCGGCCCAGCCGGCACCGCAACAGCCTCAGCAGGCCCCGGTACAACCCAAACCGGCGCAGCAGCCCGTTCAGCCGCAAAACCGCCCGCAGACCGCCGTACCGAACGGCCGCCCGCAGGGTGCTATGCCGAACAACGCACAGCAGAACAGCCGCCCGCAGGGTCCGAGACACGGACACAACCAGCGCGCCGAGCAGCCCGCCCAGCCGGCCAAAGACCCCAAATGTATCCGCATTGTGGGCCAGCCGACGGTAAAAGAGCTGGCGGAAAAGATGAACATCAAAACCAACGATTTCATCAAAAAGCTGATGATGATGGGCATTTTCGCCACGATTAACCAGCGTCTTGAAAAAGACATGATTGAGCTTATCGTAGACGAATGCGGTTTTAAAGCCGAAATGGCGGAAGAAGATTTAAATAAAGAAACGGTGGCGCTTTTGGAAACGCCGGACGATCCGGCCTCTTTACGTCCCAGAAGCCCCGTTATCACCATCATGGGCCATGTGGACCACGGTAAGACCAGTCTGCTTGACGCCATCCGCAAATCCAACGTGGTGGCGGGCGAAGCGGGCGCGATTACCCAGCACATCGGCGCGTACCGCGTTACCACGCCGCGCGGCGTGCTGACGTTTTTGGACACCCCCGGCCACGAAGCTTTCACCGCCATGCGCGCCCGCGGCGCACAGGCGACGGACATCGTCGTTCTGGTCGTATCGGCCACGGACGGGATTATGCCGCAGACCATAGAAGCGATGGAACACGCCAAAGCCGCCGGAGCGCCCATCATTGTGGCGGTCAACAAAATTGACCTTCCCGGCGCCAATGTGGACCGCGTCAAGCAGGACCTGGCTTCCAGAGGCCTCGTGCCCGAGGAATGGCAGGGCAGTACGATTTTCGTGGAAATTTCGGCCAAAAAGCATATCAATATAGACAAACTTTTGGAAATGATTGCGCTGCAGGCCGAAATGATGGAACTCAAAGCCAACCCGGACCGCCCGGGCGTGGGCATTATTCTGGAAAGCAAACGCGACAATAAACGCGGCGTAGTGGCCACCGTACTCGTGCAGAAAGGCACGATGAAAGTGGGCGACCCGTTTATCGTGGGCACGAACTACGGCCGCATCCGCGCGCTGATTGACGAAAATTCCCAGCGCTACCAGAAAATCGGCCCCAGCGTGCCGGCGGAAATTTTGGGCATCAACGGCGAACCGCCGCAGGTAGGCGATACGCTCTACATCATGGAAAGCGAAAAAGAAGCCCGCTACGCCGCCGAAAAACGCAAACTGGCGCAGAAAGAAGATTCCCAGGCGCACCGCAAACAGGTGTCTCTGATGAACCTGCGCAAAGACGACGAAAACGGCAATTCGGTCAAGAAATTACAGCTTATCTTAAAGGCCGACGTGCAGGGCTCCATTGAAGCCATTAAAGACGCGCTGCTTCGCATTCCGTCCGACGAAGTGGAGCTGGATATTATCCTCTCCGCGCCGGGCAACGTCAACGAGTCCGACATTCTGCTCGCCAAAGCCAGCAACGCCGTCGTCATCGGCTTCCATGTGGACGTGGAGCACAAAGCCCAGAGCGAAGCCGAACGCGAAGGCATTGAAATCCGCCGCTACACGATTATCTTTGAACTTTTGGAAGATATCAAAGCCGCCATGGAAGGGCTCCTGGAACCCGACGTGGTGGAAACCGTCGTGGGAACGGCCACCATCAAGAAAGTGATGAAGCTGAGCTCGGGGCTTATTTCCGGCTCGCTGGTGGACAGCGGCACGATGATTCGCGGCTACGAGGTGCGCATTAAACGCAACGGCGAAGAAGTGGGCCACGGCAAGATTGGCGGCCTGAAACGCTTCAAAGACGACGTAAAAGAAGTGGAAAAAGGCTATGAATGCGGCATCCTGATTGAAGGGTTCAAAGGCGTTGCCGAAGGCGACGTAATTGAATGCTTCCGTAAGGATAATGTAACGCGCAGAATTAAGATGTAAAGTTTAAATATGCCGAATGAAAACCCCGAAGC
>DCTQ01000107.1 GCA_002329395.1 Candidatus Avelusimicrobium alvi
CGCGGCGCGTTTTACAACTCGCTATCGCTCAGACAAATAAAACGCTTCTCCCGCGTAAAACGGATTTTATAGACGGGCTAAAGGCCGGAGAGACAACGGCAACAACACGGCTAAGACCTGCATAAAACGGTAAAACGGACGCCCCCTTCCAGGGGGCGGTTCTCTATGCGGACACATCCGACTAATTGAGCCACACTGTTTAAACAATGTTGCCAAGCACCGCAAAGTCTGCACGGCCTGCAAGGCCCCCTTCCGCTTCTCACAAATACACAAAAAACCCCGCTAAAAAGCGGGGTTTCAAGGATTCAAACCAGTTATTTTTGTTCGGTTTTAAGTTCGGCCTGCTGGGCTTTCACCAGGTTTTCGTATGGGCCAAAACCGTCCTTCACGTTCCAGCCGCCGCCTAAAGCCTTGGACAAATTGACGATAGCCGCCAGTTCGTCGTTGCGGGCGGAAGCCAGGTTCATTTCGGCCGACAGCAGGTTTTCTTCCACGTCCAGCAAATCCGTCACGCCGATAAGGCCCGCGTCTTCCTGCTTTTTGGTCAGGTCGTAACTGCGCTGCATGGCGGCGGTTTGCTGTTTGTACGAATCAAAAATTTCACGGTTAATGCGGTTGGCGGCAATCGCGTCCAGCGCTTCTTTAAACGCGCCCTGCACCGTTTTCTCGTACGTGGCCAGCATTTCGCGGTAAGCGGCTTCGGCCTGTTTGTTTTGGGCGCGGATTTTGCCGCCCTCAAAAATAGGCGCCAAAATCTGCCCGCCGACGGCCCATACGCCCGACGAGCCCCTAAACAAATTATCCAGCGCGCCGCTGGCGTAGCCGGCGGAAGCCGTCAGCGGAATGCTGGGGAAATACGAAGCGCGCGCCGCACCGATGTTGGCGTTGGCGGCAATTAAATTACCCTCTGCGGCACGCACGTCCGGCCGGCGGGCCAGCAGGTCGGAAGGGATGCCTTCCGGCACATCGGGCACCAGCGTAATGTCGGCCAGCGTTTTGCCGCGCGGGGTGTTGTTTTCAATAATTTCGCGCGGGGATTTCCCCACCAGCACGGAAAGCGCGGTTTCGGTTTGCGTGATTTTTAAACGCAGCTGCTGTTCCTGCGCCTGCACGCTGGCCATATTGGCTTCCATACGTTTTAAATCCACTTCGGTGCTGTAACCGTTTTTGTAGCGGCTGGTGTAAATGCGCACGTTTTCTTTGCGCGCGTCCAGCGTGCGCCGGGCGATAATCAGCTGTGCGTCCAGCATACGCAGGGCGAAATAATTTTTGGCTACGTCCGCCGTCAGCGTTAAACGCACGGTATCGCGCGAAGCTTCGCTGGCCAGCAGTTTGGCGCGGGCGGCTTCGCTTAAACGGCGGTACTTACCCCACAAATCCAGCTCAAACGAAACGGACACATTGGCTGTGCTTTGCGTTTCGCCAGAGCCCAGATTGTTACCGGAGCGGCCAGACTCGGCAGCGGCCGAAAGGCTGGGCAGCTGGTCGGCCGTGGCAATACCTACGGCGGCGCGGGCCTGGTCCACACGCGCGACGGCGGCCTGTAAATCCTTATTATAGGCCAGCGCATCCGCTTCCAACTGGTTTAGCACCGGGTCCTGGAACACTTCCCACCATTTGGCATTGGTAAAAATGCTGAAATTATCGGCCGCCTGTCCTTCCGGCAGATCCAATTCCGGCTGTTTATAGTTGGGGCCCATCAGGCATCCGGCCAGCAACACAGCCGCCGCCAGCGCGGCCCATACCCGTTTAGCACTCATAAATTCACCTCTTTATTGGCGTCGTTTTCATTGTCGGGAGCGACGACGGCCCCTTTGTTCTTCCACCCGTCAAACAGGCAGAAGAAAAGCGGAATGAACAGCGGCGCGATGGCCGTAGCGGCCAACATGCCAAACACCACGGCGGTGCCGATGGAATGGCGGCTCGCCGCGCCCGCGCCCGTGCTGATGGCCAGCGGCACACAGCCCAGAATGAACGCCAAAGACGTCATCACAATCGGGCGGAAACGCAGTTCCGCGGCCTGGATGGCGGCTTTGGCCGTATCCACGCCCTGTTCTTTTAAAAGCACGGCAAATTCCACAATCAAAATAGCGTTCTTGGCCGCGAGACCCACCAGCGCGACCAGCGCGATTTGAAAGTAAATATCGTTGGACAGCCCGCGCACCCAGGTGCCGGCCAGCGCGCCGAAAATGGCGAACGGAACGGCCAGCAGTACGGCAATGGGCAGGCTCCATTTTTCATATTGCGCGGCCAGAATGAGAAACACCACCAGCATCCCCAGCATCAGCGCGGTGGCCGACGAACTGCCGGAGATTTTTTCCTGATAGGTGGTGCCGGTCCAGGCCAGCGTAAAGCTGGAGTCCAGCGTTTCACGTGCGGTTTCTTCCACGGCGCGGATAGCGTCGCCGGAGCTGTAGCCCGGCGCGGGGTTTGCCATAATTTTAGCCGCGGGGAATACGTTAAACCGTTCCACCACGTCCGGCCCCAGGCTGGGCGTCAGCGTAACCAGCGTGGAAAGCGGCACCATCGCCCCCGTGTTGGAGCGGACGTAAATGCCCGAGATTTGTTCCGGGCGGGAGCGGTATTCGCCTTCGGCCTGCATCATCACTTTAAAACTGCGGCTGGAGTACGTAAAGTCGTTTACGTACATGGTGCCGAACGTACCCTGGAGCGTGGTGTAAAGCTCGGAGAGCGAAACGCCCATGGCCTGCGCTTTAATTTCGTCCACTTCCATAGAATACTGCGGAACCGCGGCCGAGAACGTCGTGCTGACGCTGGAGAGCTCGGGGCGTTTTTTGGCGGCTTCAATAAATTTTTGCGTCTGCGCTTCCAGCGCGGCGCTGCCGCCGGAACCGCGGTTTTGGATGTAGCCTTCCAAACCGCCGGTGGTGCTCATACCCATAATGGGCGGCGGGTTAAAGGGCATCACCACCGCGCCGGGCACTTTAAACAAAGACTCGGCATAAATCTTGCCCACCACGTCGGTGGAAGACATACCTTTCCCCTTGCGCTCTTTCCACGGTTTTAACGCCACGAACGTGGAAACCGCGTTGCTCTTCTGCGTACTGCTTAAAAGGTCAAACCCGGCAAAAGTCAGTTCCTGCGAAACGGCGGGCTGTGCCAGTACGATTTCTTCCAGCTGTTTGGCCACCGCGTCGCTGTTGGCGAGCGAGGCCGAAGGATCCAGCTGGGCGGCCACCATAATAATGCCCTGGTCTTCTTCCGGCAGCAAACTGCCGGGCACCACTTTAAACAGGCCAAACGTCGCCAAAAACAGCAGGCCGATTAATACGCCCGACACCGACAGACGGCGAATGAAAAACGCCACCCAGCTGCCGTATTTTTTGGTAATTTTTTCAAAAAAGCGGTCAAACTGGTAGAAGAACCCTTTGGTCGGGTGCGGCTGTTTTTTAAGCAAGAGCGCGCACAGGGCGGGCGTAAGCGTCAGCGCCACCAGGCCGGAGATAACGACGGACACCGCAATGGTAATGGCGAACTGCTGGTACATCACACCCGTAAGGCCGCCCATAAACGCCACCGGCACGAACACGGAGCACAGCACCAGCACAATGGCCACCACCGGGCCGGACACTTCGTCCATGGCTTTAATGGTGGCTTCTTTAACGGGTAAATCCTCGTCGTGCATGATACGCTCTACGTTCTCAATAACCACGATGGCGTCGTCCACCACCATACCGATGGCGAGCACCAGGCCGAACAGCGTCAGCGTATTAATGGAAAAGCCCAAAAGCAGCATCCCCGCAAACGCGCCGATGATGGACACCGGCACCGCCAGACAGGGAATCAGCGTGGCGCGCCAGTCTTTTAAGAACAAATACACCACGAGGAACACCAAAATCATGGCTTCAATTAAGGTGTGGATGACTTCTTCAACGGAGGCGGATACGAACAGCGTGGTGTCGTACGCCACGGTGTAGGCAATATCTAAATCCGGCGGGAAAGTCTGCGCCAGCTCCTTCATATGCGCGTCCACGGCTTTGGCGGTGGCCACCGCGTTCGCGCCCGGGGATAGGTACACCCCCACCGGCACGGCGGGTTTGCCGTTAAAACTGCCGTTAAATTCATACGTCTGGCTGCCCAGCTCCACGCGGGCCACGTCTTTTAAACGCAAAGACGTGCCGTCCGGATTGGCGCGCAGGATGATTTCTTCAAATTCTTTCGGGTCGGTCAGGCGGCCGGGCGCGATGATGGCATAGGTGCGGTCCACCTTCACGGGCAGGGGCGGCTGGCCGATTTTGCCGGCGGCGCGCTGGGCGTTCTGCGCTTGCACGGCGGCGACCAAATCGCTTACCGACAAACCGCGCTGGGACAGCACGTCCGGCTTAATCCAGATGCGGATGGAATAGTCGTTGGCGGACATTACCTGCGCGTCGCCCACGCCTTCAATACGCTTCAAATCGTCTACAATGTTCAGCAGCGCGTAGTTGCCGATGGTCGTCGTGTCCGAGTGTCCGTTGGGCGAATACAGCGCGATTAACTGCAAAATGGCGGAAGATTTTTTATTGACCTGAATCCCGTAGCGGCGCACGTCTTCGGGCAGGGTGGCGGTGGCGCCCTGGACGCGGTTGTTGACGTTAATCATCGCCTGGTCCGGGTCCGTGCCGACCTTAAACGAAACGGTCAGGTTCATATCGCCGTTGGAAGAGGAAGTGGAGTTCATATACAGCATATCCTCCACGCCGTTGACCTGCTGTTCTATCGGCGCGGCCACCGTGTTGGCGATTACTTCGGGGCTCGCGCCCGGATAGCTGGCGGTTACCGCCACGGTGGGCGGCGTTAAATCCGGGTATTGTTCAATGGGGAGCATGGTGATGGACACGATGCCCGCCAGCGAAATAAGCAGCGAGATAACCGTTGAAAAAATCGGCCGGTTGATGAAAAATTTAGAGAACATACCGTCCCCCTATTTCCCCGCCGGGGCGGGTGCGGCGGCCGGGGCAGACGCGGGCTGGGCGGAAGCGTCGGCGGCGTCAGCGGCCGGAACCGGCGCGGGAACGGCTTGCTGCTGCGCCTCATCGGGCACGGCCTGCGCATCCGGCGCTTCGGATTTTTGAATTTCTTCTTCCAGCGCGGCTACGCCGCGTCCGTCCGGAGCGGGGGCCTGTACGGCGGGTTCTTCCCGCGATACTTTAAATTCTTTCAAATTCACCTGCACCTGCTGGCCGGAACGGATTTTAATCAGCCCTTCGCTCACCACGCGTTCGCCGGCTTTTAAGCCGTCGGTAACGATGTACATACCGTCTTGCAGCTGGGCCTGTACGGGGCGCGCGACAACGGTGTCGTTGGCGTCAACCACGTACGCAAGCATCCCCTGCGACGTATTCAATATGGCGGAAGAAGGAATCAGCACGGCGTTTTTGTACACCGCGCCCACCAGCCTCACGCGCACAAACTGGCCCGGCATCAGGATGCGGGTATTTTTCGGGTTGGCAAATTCGGCCTTGATGGCCAGGCTGGAGGTTTGGGAATTTTCGGTGCTGTCAAAGAAAATGATTTTGCCTTTCTGCGGATAGATTTTGCCGTTGCTGAGCAAAGCCTCCACATACACGGGCGCTTCGGAGGCTGACACGGCGCGGTACTTGTCCGCCGCCAGCTGTTCTTTCTGCGCCTCGGTGCCGATGGCGATTTGGCCCGACATAAAACCCGCGGCCAGTTTTTCAAACTGCTGGCTGGGCATAGAAAAATTGACGTACAGCGGATCAATCTGCACCATGGTGGTAAGCAGGCCGGATTCGCCCGTGGGAGAAATCAAACTGCCTACGGACTGCGCTTCCTTGCCCGCGATACCCGAAATGGGCGCGGTGACTTTGGTGTAGCCTAAATTGATTTCCGCGTCGCTCACGCCGGCCTGCGCCACTTTCACGTTGGCCTGGGCGGTTTCGTAAGCGGAGAGCGCGTTGTCGTAATCCTGCTGGCTGACGGCATTGTCCGCGCGGAGTTTTTTCATGCGCGCGTACGTGCGCTGGGTGCGCCGTTCTTCGGCTTGGGCCTGGGCCAGCGCGCCCTGGGCTTTTTCCAGCGCTACCTTATATTCTTTATCGTTGATTTGGAAAAGCTGCGTGCCCGCGGCCACGTATTCGCCTTCATTATATAAGCGGGCTTCCAAAATGCCGCCCACCTGCGCGCGGATTTGAATTTCCAGCGAACCCGCCACCTGGGCCGGGTATTCAATATTCCACGGCAAATCCTGCTGCAGCACCGTTACGGCGCTGACGACGGGCGCGGGCATGGCGCCGCCGTCGGTCTTCTTTTTACAGCCGCAGACGAGTACGGCCGCCAGTCCCAAAACGGCCAAAGCCGCGGGAGCAAATTTTTTATTCATAAAACAATTCCCCTCTTACTCAAGTGTAACGTATTACAAGCATTGTATAAAATTTTCTCCGTCAAATCAGCCGTTTTTTGGACTATAAATAAACTAACCCAAAAGCGCCGGCTGACAAACGGCCCCCAAACGCATATAATAAAAGAAAAGAAATGAAGGGGGAAAATTATGAAAATTGTATTTTTTGACGTGGATAAACTTACCCGCGACTACCTGCAGGACAAAAAAATGTGCGACTGCGACGTCGTCTACCTGGAAAACAGCATTGAAAACACCGACGCCGAAACCTACGAGAAAATCAAAGACGCCGTTGCGCTGTCCGTCTTCGTGCATACCGCGGCCAAAATGAACAAAGAAATTTTGTCCAAATATCCGAATTTAAAGCTCATCGCCACCCGTTCCACGGGGTACGACCATGTGGACCTGGATTACTGCAAAGAGCGCGGCATAGAAGTCGTCAACGTGCCGAAATACGGCGAAGCCACCGTGGCGGAATACACCTTCGGTCTGCTGCTGAACCTCTCGCGCAAAATCATCCAGGCGCGCAACGACATGAAAAACGCCTCCGTGCATATGAACGAATACCTGGGGTTTGACTTATACGACCACACCATCGGCATCATCGGCACCGGCGCCATCGGCCGCCACGTGGCGAAACTCGCGCGCGGGTTCGGCATGCACGTGCTGGCGTACGACTTGTACCCCAACGAAGAGTTCCAGCGCATTTACAACATTCACTACGTATCGCTGGATGAACTGTATGCCAAGGCGGATATTGTTACCCTGCACGCTCCGTCCACCAAAGAAAACCATCATATGCTAAACGACGAAGCGTTTAAAAAGATGAAAGACGGCGTGATTATTTTAAACACGGCGCGCGGCAGCCTGATTGACACGGAAAGCCTGTACAGAAACGTGGTTACCGGCAAAGTGGGCGGCGCGGGGCTGGACGTGCTGGAAAACGAAGATTTCATCATCCACGACGACATTATTTTAAAAGACCAGGATATCGGCATTGACTACGCCATGAACACCATCGCCAACGCCAAGCTCCTGCAGCACCCGCGCGTGATTATTACGCCGCACATCGGGTTTAACTCCATTGACGCGGTGCACCGCATTTTAAACACCACCGTCAAAAACATAGAAGCGTTCTTTGCGGGGCGGACGCAGAACTCGGTACTCAGGAGATAAGTATGAAAATAACCAGTTTACAGCAGGCCGTCGGCCATACGCCGCTGGCGGAAATTTCGCTCTTAAATCCCGGCCCTGGAAGGGTATGGGCGAAACTGGAGATGTTTAACCCGTACAGCGTGAAAGACCGCGCCGCGCTTTATATGCTTAACGCCGCCGAAAAGGAAGGCCGTCTGGCCCCCGGCGGCACCATTGTGGAGCCCACCAGCGGCAATACCGGTATTGCACTGGCCTTTTTGGCCGCCGTGCGCGGGTATAAGATTATCCTTACGATGCCTGAAAGCATGAGCGCCGAGCGCGTAAAGCTGTTAAAAGCGCTGGGCGCGCAAATCGTGCTGACGCCCAAGGCCGAAGGGATGAAAGGCTCCGTGGCCGCTGCGCTTAAAATTTTGGACGACACGCCCGGCTCCTTTATGCCCGGCCAGTTTGATAACCCGAACAACGCCCTCGCGCACGAAAAGACCACCGGCCCCGAAATCTGGGAAGATTTGGACGGCAATGTGGACGCGTTTGTGGCGGGCGTGGGCACCGGC
>DCTQ01000108.1:0-8525 GCA_002329395.1 Candidatus Avelusimicrobium alvi
CGTGAGACAGTTCGGTCCTTATCTATCACAGGCGTAAGATATTTGAGAGGAGTTGCCCCTAGTACGAGAGGACCGGGGTGAAGGAACCGATGGTGCACCAGTTGTATCACCAGATGCATAGCTGGGTAGCCAAGTTCCGATGGGATAAACGCTGAAAGCATATAAGCGTGAAACCCGCCTCAAGATAAGGTTTCCCTGGTAGATTAACTACCCAGAAGACCCCCGGAAGACTACCGGGTTGATAGGCAGAGTGTGTAAGCACAGTAATGTGTTCAGCTAATCTGTACTAATAGGTCGTGAGGCTTGGCCATATTCTTTAATCCTGATAGATTAAGAATGTGAGTGTAACAAAAACACTTGCGCTTTTCTAAAAGTTATCTATACCGTTAGGAGTTGTCGATGACCCGCATTGATCAGCGGAGAGAAAGATTCTAACGTGTTAAAGGAACGTGTTGTAATGACGGGTTCCTTTCAAATTTGTTCTTTTACAAGAGGCTGGAATGAGACTGATAATAATTCCGACGAGGCAACACCCGTTCCCATTCCGAACACGGCAGTTAAGCTCGTAAGGGTCGATGGTATTGGCGCCCAATTCGGCGCTGAGAGAGTAGATCGTTGTCGGTCTCATCCCAGCCTTTTGAAGAAAGATTTAAACCCCGCAGAAATGCGGGGTTTTCTGTTTTATATGTTGATGTTTACCCCTCTCTGTGAGTTTGGCGGCAGAGTTTTATTTCTTCGTCTCTCTTCTGTGCGGCTGGGAGCGCGACCTCTTTTTTTAAGTTTAGTTCTTAGTAGCCGGGAAGGCCTGGCAGATATATCATCCGGCTAACTGGCGTGTCTCCTTCTCGCACGGGGAAGAAGGATGCAAAATCCGCGCCGAATTTTTCCACGTCAAAATAACCGCTGCCCGTGCCCGTTTTTTCGTCAATGGTAAAAACGCTTCTGCAAGGGCGCTCCGAGGCTATTGGAGATGGATTAGACGCAGTAAAATACTTTCTGGGCCTTCCCTCCATGACCCTTACGAGCTTAACTGCCGTGTTCGGAATGGGAACGGGCGCTGCCGATGAGCCTGTCCTTCCCGCTGCTTCCGCGCCGGGTTTTTCCTGGGGGAATGCTGGCAAAAGACTTCCGAATCCCCGCTGTCATTGCCGGTGATTGATTCACCCGCCTCAGCGGGGAAAATAATTCCGGTATTACTGACCGTTGGCCAAATGCGTGCGGGGATAACCAGGGCCTTGTCCTCCATTCCCCCGCTTGGCGCGGGCAGACTTCCTTCCAGAAGCATATTTGAAAAACTGTGCGTACCGTGCTTGGGCGCGGGATACCGCTCTTATAAATCCAACTATAAATTTCTTGCGGGGGATTAGGGCCGGGCGGAATGGGACAATAATACTGTACCCGGTTCTGCTTCGGCACCCTGTGGCGGGGGTGGTTTGCTATAATATTATAAATACCCGCCGTCTTCGGGCCGTGTCCTGCGGCTTAGGTGCCGGCGCAATACCTTTTATGAATATAGAGTTTATCCTTGCATCCGCTTGCCTGGCCTTACTGCCCGGGCCGGATATTTTATTTGTGCTGACGCAAAGTATCGGCAGAGGTTTTAAGGCCGCTTTTTCCGTCAGTTTGGGGCTTGTCAGCGGGTTGGCTTTTCATACCGCCGCCGTTGCGCTGGGAGTAGCCGCGCTGGTGGCGGCGTCTCCCGTATTATTCGGAGTGCTGAAATATCTCGGTGCGGCATACCTGGCCTGGCTGGGGGTCAGCGCCGTGCGGGGTTCTGCCGCGTGTCCGACATCCGCCGGAAAAACCGTAGCGGTGGAGAAAGAGTACTCTTTTGTACGGTTCTATCGCCGCGGCGTGATTATGAATTTATTAAACCCTAAAGTGATTATTTTCTTTTTATCCTTTTTCCCGGGCTTTATTCCCAAAAACGCGCCTTCCGTCGGGTGGGCCGTGGTATCCCTGGGCGTAACGTTTGCGGCGGTTACTTTATGCGTGTTTACGCTGGTATGCGCGCTGGGCGGATGGCTGAATAAACGCTTCCATATCGCGCAGTATGCTTCAGGCCGGGCGTTTGGCTGGATTACGGCCGTAATTTTTTGGGGAATCGGCGCGTGGATTGCATTTGCGTAAAAGCGCGGAATTAACTTAAAAAATAAACCAATACGCTTGTTCGGCCCGCAGAAATTTTGGTATAATAAATACAGAAGCCGCGGATAAAACGTTTGCAAAAAGGATTGCAATAGGCGGCTTTTATTGATAAAATATAATAGAAGTACTTAACCCGATTTTTAACGAGAACCATAACTCCTCCGACGGTAAAACGAAGGGGAAGGAGTTTGTGGCTGTCGTTTTCTCTGCCTAAAAAATAACTTTTTCGGCGGGAAAAACGCGGCGGTTTTCGTTATTAAACAGGCAACAAAATGAACCTGACAAAAGACCAAAAGAAACAGAAGTCGCAAGACTTAGCAACTGAAATCACCGCCGCCGGCACCATGTTCTTCACCGCCTACCAAGGTTTGAAGTTCGTGGATATGGCTGAACTGCGCGCGCAGCTGATTCCCACGGGATCCAAATTCCGCGTGGAACGCAACGCGATCGTGGATCACGCCCTGCGCCAGGCCAAAATTGAAGGAGCCGACGAAAAGCTCTTTCAAGGCCCGACGGCCATTGCGGTGGGCGGAGACATTGCCGCCGTTGCCAAAGCGTTGGTGGACTTTCAGAAAAAGTTTGCGGCTTTGAAGCTTCGCGCTTGCTATTCGGACGGCGTCTGGTACAACGAAGAACAGGTTAAACAATTGGCTACCATCGGTACCAAAGAAGAAAACCTCTCCAAGTTGGCCGGCGTGCTTTACAGCACGGTCGCCCAGTCCGCGCAAGTGTTGCAGGCTCCGATACGGGATTTTGCCTACGTTATCAAAGCTTTGGAAGAAAAACAAGGCAAGTAATAACGCGGCGCGCAGTCTGCGCGGCGGGCGGTTCTTTAAACGGAGCGATTTTTCAATTTTGTTTGGGGATTGCGGTTTTCTTTGCGCCGCGGCATAGTGTAAATTATGTCGGGAGCAAAAAAGCCGCAAGCCCGCGGAAAATGGAAAATCGTGCGGGGGTCATCTTCGGATGAACGCCCAGCCGTCCTGGAAGGCAAAATCTAAACCCGCCAAGTGCGGTAGTAGTCCTAACGGATAAATGCACGGGCCTAAACACGGTTTAGGCAGAAGGCAGCTACTCTATAAAATAAGGAAAATAAATAAAATGGCTAAATTAACCCAAGAAGAATTAGTAAACGCTATTGCTGAACTCACCGTTCTGGAACTTTCCGAACTCGTGAAAGCTATTGAAGAAAAATTCGGCGTGAAAGCCGCCGCCCCGGCCGTGGCCGTTGCCGCCGCTGCCGCCCCGGCCGCCGCTGCCGCTGAAGAAAAAGATGAATTCAACGTTGTGTTGACCGCTGTTGATGCCGCCAAGAAAATCGGCGTGATCAAAATCGTGCGCGAAATCACCGGCCTGGGCCTCAAAGAAGCCAAAGACCTGGTTGAATCCGCCCCGAAAGCCGTGAAAGAAAACGTTGCCAAAGCTGAAGCTGAAGAACTCAAAAAGAAAATCACCGAAGCCGGCGGCACCGTAGAACTCAAATAGTTCAACCGACGAATTATTAATCCCATCCCCCGGTCAAACGGGGGTTGGGATTACGTACCCTTAATAGGGGTATAACGGCGGACCGCTTGCGTAAGCCGTATGTGCGTGGCGGCACGCGTACAGTCCGCTCTAAACAGCAGGAAGAACAGAAATGATTGAAAAACAAACAAATTTCGGCAAAATTTCCACCAAGCTTCCCTTACCAGATTTGCTGGACATGCAAAAACAGTCGTTTGTAGACTTTTTGCAGCTGGATGTCCCTCCCGCCAAGCGGGAATTAAAAGGCCTGCAAGCCGCTTTTGAAGACGTTTTCCCTATTGAAGCTCCCGACGGGAGTATGAGACTTGAATTTTTAAAATATGAACTGGGCTCTCCCCGCTACGCCACCCCGGCAGAAGCCGCCGTGCGCGACAGCACCTACTCCGCTCCCTTAAAAGCCCTGATGCGCTTGTACGTCAAGCAGAAAAACGGAAAGATGAAAGAAGCGTCCGACCAGGACGTAACCCTTTGCGATTTGCCCCTGATGACCGACGCCGGCTGCTTCGTGTTCAACGGCGCCGAACGCGTTATCGTCAGCCAGATGCACCGCTCTCCGGGCATCATTTTTGAAGAAGACGAAGAGAAAAAACAGTCTACCTTCGGTAAACGCCTCTACGTGGCCCGCATTATTCCGTACCGCGGCGCGTGGATTGAATTTTCGTTTGACCTCATGAACGCTTTGTGGGTCCGCATTGACCGGAAGAAAAAAGTGCTGGCCTCCACGTTCCTTCGCGCCTGCGGTCTGGAAACCAACGCACAGATTATCCAGACGTTCTACAACTGCGAAGACATTGAAGTCAAAGCCTCTAACATTGACGGCGTCATCGGCCGCTACGCCGCGGACGATATTTACGATCCGGCCACCGGCGAAGTGCTGTGGAACCTGGACGATAAAGCCGCCCTGCCGATTGACGACAAATTGTTCAAAACTTTAATTGAAAAGAAAGTCAAAACGATTAAAGTCATTTCCGGCAAACCGCGCCAGGACGACCCCGGTATTTTGGCGACCTTGGAACACCGCAAGGATTCCATCCGCACCGCCGCCGAAGCCCAGGCCGAAATTTACAAAAAGATGAGAGGGCAGGATTTCGTCGTGAAAGAACAGGCGGAAACCTTCCTCAACAACCTGATTTTTGACAACATCCGCAGATACGATTTAAGCTTTGTCGGCCGCTACAAAATCAACAAAAAATTTGCGAAGATGTTTGATTTAATCAGCAAATTTAAATTCAAAAAATTCACGACTCCGTCCGAAAAACGCCGCACCCTGGCCCCGGAAGACATCATCGTTACGGTGAAGTACCTCCTGGCCTTAAACGCCGGCGAAGACGCCCAGAAAATGTACGGCGACGACTTTACCTTTAAAGTGGACGACATTGACCACTTGGGCAACCGCCGCGTGCGCGGCATCGGCGAGCTGTTGGAAAACCAAATCCGCGTGGGCCTTTCGCAGATGGCGAAAACCGCGCGCGACCGCATGAACCGCGAGCTGACTTCCTTCACGCCCCGCGCGCTTGTAAACGCGCAGCCCGTGCAGGCCATCATCCGCAAGTTCTTCGGCACCTCCCAGCTTTCGCAGTTTATGGACCAGATTAACCCCCTGGGCGAACTGACCCATAAACGCAGACTGTCCGCCTTGGGTCCCGGCGGTTTAAACCGCAAACGCGCGGGCTTTGAAGTGCGCGACGTACACTATACGCACTACGGCCGCGTGTGCCCGATTGAAACCCCGGAAGGTCCGAACATCGGTCTTATCACTTCTCTTGCGTGCTACTCCAAGGTAAACAAATACGGTTTGATTGAAACGCCGTACCGCAAAGTGGTAAGCGGCAAAGTAACGGACCAGGTGGAAGAACTGACCGCCGACGCCGAAGACGACAAGTACGTAGCCCAGGCCAATACGCCGATGGGCAAAGACGGCAAAATTGACGCCGATTTGGTCGCCTGCCGCGTCCGCTCGGACTATCCGATGATTGCGCCTAAAGACGTAGACTATATGGACGTTTCCCCGCTGCAGGTCATCAGCGTTTCCGCCGCCTTGATTCCTTTCCTGGAACACGACGACGCCAACCGCGCGCTGATGGGTTGTAACATGCAGCGCCAGGGCGTACCGCTTTTAATGCCGGAAGCTCCGTACGTGGGCACCGGTATTGAGCACGAAGTGGCGCGCGACTCCGGCACCGCCGTTGTGGCCCGCCGCGACGGCCGCGTCCAGTTCGCCGACGCTTCCAAAATCATCGTGGAAACCAGAGACGGTTCCTCCGACGTATACGAACTTTTGAAATACAAACGTTCCAACCAGGATACCTGCATCAACCAGCATCCTATCGTCAAAGCGGGCGACAATGTAAAAGCCCGCCAGGTAATCGCCGACGGTCCGTCTATGGACAACGGTTACCTGGCCCTGGGCCGCAACATGCTCGTGGGCTTTATGTGCTGGGAAGGGTATAACTACGAAGACGCCATCCTGGTGTCCTCCCGCCTGGTGAAGGACGATGTGTTTACCTCCATCCACCTGCACGAATTTACGGTGGACGCCCGCAATACCAAGCTCGGCGCGGAAGAAATCACCCGCGATATTCCGAACATTGGCGCGGAAGCGCTGTCCCATTTGGACAACGACGGTATCGTGTTGCCGGCCACGGTAGTGGAACCCGGCGACATTCTGGTCGGTAAAGTTACGCCGAAAGGCGAGCAGCAGCTGACGCCGGAAGAAAGACTGTTAAAAGTCATCTTCGGTAAAAAAGCCGACGACGTGGTGGACGCCTCTCTGCGCGTTCCGCCCGGCACCAGCGGCAAAATCCTGGGCACCCGCGTATTCGTGCGCAAGGAAAAACTGACCAAGGCCGAAGAAAAAGCCAGACTGGCCGCGCTGGAAGATGAAAAAGATTCCACGCTGGAACTTTTAAAAGAACAGCGCAAACGCGCTTTGAACAACGCCAAAGAATCCATCAAGAAAGAAGCGGACCTCAAGAAAGAAGAAGCCCGCATCAACGCGCTGTACAAATTGATGGAAAAGAAAGCCGTGGAACACTACGAACGCGAGATTGAGTTCTCCAAACAGGGCGACGAGCTTGCCGTTACGGTGAACAAATCCGTTAAAGTGTACATCGCTTCCAAACGCAAACTGCACGTGGGCGACAAGATGTCCGGCCGCCACGGTAACAAAGGCGTTGTGGCCCGCATCCTGCCGGAAGAGGATATGCCCTTCCTGCCGGATGGCACCCCGCTTGACATCGTGCTCTCCCCGCTGGGTATTCCTTCCCGTATGAACGTGGGACAGCTGCTTGAAACGATGCTCGGCTGGGCCGCGCATTACCTCCACTACAATGCCGCCACCCCGGTCTTTGACGGACCGAGCGAAGCGGAAGTGGTGGAACAAATCCGCAAAGCCAAAGAGAAAATTTTGGACGATAAGGGACTCACCGGCAAAGCCCGCGAAGAATACGCGGCCAAATACCTGCCGGACGATTACTGCCGCATTACGCTCTACGACGGCAGAACCGGCGAGCCTTTTGAAGAAAAAGTAACCATCGGCTACATGTATATGATGAAGCTGATCCACTTGGTGGAAGACAAGGTGCACTCCCGCTCCACGGGTCCTTACAGCTTGATTACGCGCCAGCCTTTGGGCGGTAAAGCCCAGTTCGGCGGCCAGCGNNCAGCGTTTCGGCGAAATGGAAGTGTGGGCCATGGAAGGGTACGGCGCCACGTACACCCTGCAGGAATTCCTGACGGTGAAGTCTGACGATTTCGTCGGCCGCACCAAAATGTACGAATCCATCGTCAAAGGCGAAGCTCCCACCCAGCCCGGCGTGCCCGAGTCCTTTAAAGTACTTATTAAAGAACTCCAGGCGCTCGGCCTGAGCGTTGATTTGCTAAAGAAGGTTGAGGACGGCGCCTCCGCGCCGTCCGCCTCCGCCGAACAAACGGAAGAGGCCCAAACCGAGGCGCCCGCAGAAGCCGGGGCCGCTAAATAAGCCGGGGATTTGAAAAATGCAAACGAAAAAAGTCAAAAAATTGAACGAACTCAACTTCTTCGACTTCGATGCCATTAAACTGGGCATCGCCAGTCCGGAACAAATTATGGCCTGGTCTTTCGGCGAAGTCAAAAAGCCGGAAACCATCAACTACCGCACCCTTAAACCGGAGCGCGACGGCTTATTCTGCGAACGCATTTTCGGCCCCACCAAGGACTACGAATGCTCCTGCGGCAAATACCGCTGGGTAAAATTTAAAGGCATTAAGTGCGACCGCTGCGGCGTGGAAATTACGGAAAGCAAAGTCCGCCGCGAACGCATGGGCCACATTGAGCTGGCCGTGCCCGTGGCGCACGTGTGGTTCCTGCGCAAAAACCCGTCCAGAATCGGTATCATCCTGGATATGCGCACGAGCGATTTGGAACGCGTGGTGTACTACGCCGCTTACGTGGTGATTGAAGACTGCGTGGACAGCGTAACCGGCCGCGTGGACTTCAAAAAAGGCACCCTGCTCTCCGACGTGCAGGTGCGCGAAGCCCGCAAAAAACACGGCGCCAGACTTAAAGTGGACATCGGCGCGCCGGCCATTAAAACCCTTTTGGAAGGCATTGATTTTGACAAAGAAATCCCTGTCCTTCACGAACAGTTAAAAGCCACCCAGAGCGAAATGGAACGCACCAAACTCATCCGCCGCATCAAAACGATGGAAGAGTTCAAGGAAAGCGGCAACCGCCCGGAATGGATGATTTTAAGCGTACTGCCCGTCATCCCGCCGGATCTGCGCCCGCTCGTTCCGCTTGACGGCGGCCGCTTTGCCGCTTCGGATCTGAACGATTTGTACAGAAGAATCATCAACCGCAACAACCGCTTGAA
>DCTQ01000108.1:8600-8862 GCA_002329395.1 Candidatus Avelusimicrobium alvi
CTATTCCGGCCGCTCCGTCATCGTGGTCGGCCCGAACCTGAAACTCCACCAGTGCGGTTTGCCCAAACTGATGGCGCTGGAACTCTTTAAACCTTTTATCATCGGCGAATTGATGAAAAAAGAAGGCGTAACGCTTAAATCCGCCAAAAAGATGCTGGAAAGAGTCCGCCCGGAAATCTGGGACATTTTGGAAAAAGTAACCAAGAACCACCCCGTTATGCTCAACCGCGCCCCTACCCTGCACCGCCTGGGTATTCAGGCG
>DCTQ01000108.1:8875-14249 GCA_002329395.1 Candidatus Avelusimicrobium alvi
GACCAGATGGCCGTGCACGTACCGCTCTCGCTGGAAGCGCAGATGGAAGCCCGCACGCTGATGCTGGCGTCCAACAACATTCTGTCTCCCGCGTCCGGCAAACCGATTGCCGCTCCTTCGCACGATATGGTCTTGGGCGTAAGCTTCCTGACCAAAATCAAAGAAGGCGACATCGGCGAAGGCTCCATTTTCGGCAGCAAAGAAGACGCGCTGATTGCACTGGAATACGGCAAACTCTCGTACCACGCCAAAATCAAAGTGCGCGGCATCAACGCCATCCCGGAACCGGGTTTGGAAGGCAAAGACGAAAAAGACGCCTCCAAATGGAAAGATTTTACTTCCGTGGGCCGCATTATTTTCAACCAGGCCATGCCTAAAGGCTGGGAATACATCAACAAGACGATCGGCAAAAAAGAACTGGCCGCCTTGGTGGACGAATGCTACAAGAGCAAAAAGTACGGCCGCTACGAAGCCGTGCAGCTTTTGGACAAGATTATGAAGATGGGCTATCACTACGCCACGCTGTCCGGCCTGTCCATCTCCATCGCCGACATGACGATTCCCTCCGTCAAACAGAAATATATTGACGACGCCAAAAAGAAAGTGAAAGAAATTCAGGCCCAGGCCGAAGCCGGTATCATTACCGAAGGCGAACGCTACAACAAAGTTATTGATATCTGGACCCGCGTTACGGACGACGTAGCCAACGAACTGTTCAAAGAAATGAAAAAGTTTGAAGAGTCCAAATACGATCCGTCCAACAAAGAACACAGCGGCCAGCGCTTTAACTCCGTCTACCTGATGGCGGACTCCGGTGCGCGCGGTTCCCGCCAGCAGGTGCGCCAGCTGGCCGGTATGCGCGGTCTGATGGCGAAACCGCAGAAGAAACTGACCGGCGGCCAGGGCGAAATTATTGAAAGCCCTATCACCGCCAACTTCCGCGAAGGTCTGTCTGTGCTGGAATACTTTATTTCCANNCCGGTTACCTGACCCGCCGTCTGGTGGACGTTGCCCATAACGTAGTGGTGACGGAAGAAGACTGCGGCACGCATAACGGCATTGTCGTTAAGTCTTTGATGAGCGGCGAAGAAATGGTGGAGCCCATTGAAGAACGTATTTTGGGCCGCACCAGCCTGGAAAACGTCGTGGTCAAAGTGAAAAAAGCCGACGGCAGCGAAGAAGAGAAAACCATCATTAAAGAAGGCGATCTCATTACGCTGGAACAGAGCAAACTGGTCAAAAAATACGGCGTGGAATCCGTACGCATCCGCTCCGTGCTGACCTGCGAAGCGCCCTTCGGCGTGTGCGCGAAATGCTACGGCTTGTCGCTGGCGACCTCTTCCAAGAGCAACCCGGGCGACTCGGTCGGCATTATTGCCGCGCAGTCCATCGGCGAACCCGGCACGCAGCTTACGCTTCGTACCTTCCACATCGGCGGTACGGCCTCGCGCGTGCTTTCCCGCAGCCAGGCGGTGGCCGAAATAGACGGTAAGGTAACGTTTAAAGACATCAAAATCATTACCAACCGCTACGACAACAAAATTTGTATCTCCAGAAACGGCTCTATCTTTGTAGAAGCCGGAAATGGTACAATAAAAGAATACAAGATTCAGTACGGCGCTTCCGTGTACACCGCGGATAAAGCGACCGTCAAAAAAGGTTCCCTGCTCGCGGAGTGGGACCCGCACTCTATTCCTGTGCTGGCCGAAGTGCCCGGCACGGTGAAACTTACTGACGTTATTGAAGGTATCACCTTGCAGGAAGAGCGCAACAAAGTAACGGGCGTAATCGAGAGAAAAATTACCGCCAGCCGCATGGGTAAGAAAAACCCGCGTATCAGCATTGACGGCAAAGATAAAAAAATCAGCCTGCCGCTGCCTATTGATACGATTCTGATGGTGGAAAACGGTGAAGACGTGGAACCCGGAGACGTGCTTGCGAAAATCGCGCGCGAAGCCGGCGGCACGAAAGACATCACCGGCGGTCTGCCCAGAATTGCGGAATTGTTTGAAGCCAGACGGCCCCGCAACCCGGCAATTATTTCCGAGTTTGAAGGTATCGTCAGCCTTGAAACCTCGCCCAAAGGTTTAATTGAGGTGGTCGTGCGGAACGAAGAGACCAACCAGGTCAAGCAGTACAGCATTCCGCAGGGCAAACACCTTGTCGTATATGAAGGCGACCATGTCGGCGTGGGCGAAGCCCTGACCGACGGCGCCATTGACCCTCACGACGTGCTGCGCGTGAAGGGCGAAAAAGAAGCGCAAGAGTTCCTGTTAAACGCCATCCAAGAAGTGTACCGCTTGCAGGGCGTTACAATTAACGACAGACATATTGAGGTTATTGTCCGTCAGATGTTGGGGAACGTAAAAATTCTGGATGCGGGAGACACGCATTTCCTGAAAGGCGAAATCTTAAGCCGCGCGAGCTGGCTCAGAGAAAACGCGAAGATGAAGGCCGAAGGCAAACGTTTAGCCGACGCCGAAACCATCCTTTTGGGTATCAGCAAAGCGTCCCTCGCTTCCGAATCGTTTATTTCCGCGGCCTCGTTCCAGGAGACGACCAAAGTCCTCACGGACGCCGCCATTACGGGCCAGGTGGACGAATTGCAGGGCCTGAAAGAGAACGTAATCGTAGGCCATTTGATTCCGGCGGGTACGGGTATTTCCGCCAGACAAATCGCCGATGAGTTTGAACAAAAACGCAAAGAAACAGGAGAGAAGTAATAATGCCAACAGTAAACCAATTAGTGAAATACGGACGGGCGAAAGAATCCAACCGGACCAAATCCCCGGCGTTGCAGTCCTGCCCCCAGAGAAGAGGCGTCTGCACCCGTGTTTATACCACGACCCCTAAAAAACCGAACTCTGCTTTGAGAAAGGTCGCCCGTGTTAAACTTACTTCCAAGGTGGAAGTAACGGCTTACATCCCCGGCGTGGGGCATAACCTCCAGGAACACTCCATCGTGCTCGTGCGCGGCGGCCGTGTGAAAGACTTGCCTGGTGTGCGCTACCACATCATCCGCGGCGCGCTTGACGCGTCCGGCGTTGAAAACAGAAAACAAGGCCGCTCTCTTTACGGCGTAAAGAGACCCAAAGCCGCGAAATAATTTTTAGGAGTTAAAAAACACATATGCCGAGAAAAGGTTTAAGACCCAGAGACAGAAGACCGCAGCCCGCGCCGGATTATAAATATAATTCCGTGCTGGTTTCGCGGTTTATAAACAAATTAAATTTTGCGGGCAAGACTTCCACCGCCGAACGTCTGCTTGACGATGCGATGGCTATCATTGCCGAAAAAACCCAAGAAAACGCGCTTGACGTTTTCACCAAATGCATTGAAAACGTGCGCCCCCTGGTGGAAGTAAAAGCCCGCCGTGTCGGCGGCGCCAACTACCAGGTGCCGACCGAAGTCAAACCCTTGCGCAGCAGCTCGCTGGCGATGAGATGGCTGATCGGCGCCGCGCAGAGCCGCAAAGGCCGCCCGATGGCTGAAAAACTGGCCGAAGAAATTATGCTGGGCGCCAAGAAAGAAGGCACCGCCTTCAAGAAACGCGAAGACGTGCATAAAATGGCCGAAGCCAACCGCGCTTTCGCTCACTTTAAATGGTAATTTGGAATTAAGTTATGGCTGAATTCAAAACCTATCCGTTGAATAAGATCAGAAACATTGGTATTATCGCGCACATTGACGCGGGTAAGACCACCACTTCCGAACGCATCCTGTACTACACGGGCAAAGTGCACAAAATCGGCGAAACGCACGACGGCGCTTCCGTGACGGACTGGATGGAACAGGAAAGAGAGAGAGGCATTACCATTACCTCCGCCGCCATTTACTGTGTGTGGAAGGATTGCCAGCTCAACATTATTGACACCCCCGGCCACGTGGACTTTACCGCCGAAGTGGAACGTTCTTTGCGCGTTCTGGACGGTGCTGTCTGCTGCTTTGACGGTGTGCAGGGCGTAGAACCCCAGTCCGAAACCGTGTGGCGTCAAGCGGATAAATACCATGTTCCTCGTATTGCCTACATCAACAAAATGGACCGCATCGGCGCGGACTTCATCCGTTCCGCCAACTCTATTAAGGAAAAATTGGGTGGCAACGCCTGCCCGATCCAGTTGCCTATTGGCGCCGAAGACAAATTCGTCGGCGTGGTAGACTTGGTCAAGATGAAAGGTATCATTTGGGACGGCGACCACAACGGTGCCACCTTTAACGAAGTAGACATCCCGGCTGACCTCGTGGACGCTGCCAAAAAAGCGCATACGGAAATGATTGAAAAACTCGCCGATTTTGACGAGGCAATCATGGAACGCTATTTGAACGGTGAAACGGATTTTACGGTTGAAGAAATCAAAAAAGCCATCCGCAAGGGTACCTTGACGGGTAAATTCTTCCCCGTGATTTGTGGTTCCTCTTACAAAAACAAAGGCGTGCAGCCTTTGCTGGACTGCGTGAACGATTATCTACCCTCTCCTGTAGACGTTCCGGCGGTCAAAGGGACCAACCCCAATACGGGCGAAGTGGAAGAGCGCAAACCGTCTAACAGCGAACCGTTCTGCGGTCTTATCTTTAAGGTACAGACCGATCCATTCGTCGGTAAACTCAGCTTCTTCCGCATTTATTCCGGTACGATCAAAGCTGGTGATGCGGTATACTTCCCAGGCAAAAATGCCACGGAAAGATTTGGTCGTATGATGCGTATGATGGCCGACAAACGCGAAGAAGTCAAGGAGCTCAGCGCTGGCGAAATTGCTGCCACCGTGGCTATTAAGAACTCCCGCGTGGGTCAGACCATTTGCTCTCCCGATCACCCGATCGTGCTGGAAAGCATCACGTTCCCTGAACCGGTAATCTCCATTGCCGTGGAACCGAAATCTAAAGCCGACGAAGAAAAAATGTCCAACGCTTTGGCCCGCTTGGCCGAAGAAGACCAGACCTTCCGCGTCCGCACCGACGAAGAAACGGGTCAAACCGTTATTTCCGGTATGGGCGAATTGCACTTGGACATCATCGTGGACCGCATGAAACGCGAATTTAACGTGCAAGCCAATGTGGGCGCACCGCAAGTTGCGTATCGCGAAACCATCACTAAGACGGTGGAACAGGAAACCAAGTTCGTCCGTCAGTCCGGTGGTCGCGGTCAGTACGGCNNTACGGTCACGTGTTCTTGCGCTTGGAACCGCAGGAAAAAGGCAAAGGCTTTGAATTTGTCAACGAAATTACGCAGGGCCGCATTCCGAAAGAATACATCCCTGCCATTGAAAAAGGCTGCCGCGAGGCATTAGATTCCGGCGCGATTGCCGGATATCCCTTGGTGGATATTAAAGTGGCCGTGTATGACGGTTCTTTCCACGAAGTGGACTCCTCCGAA
>DCTQ01000088.1 GCA_002329395.1 Candidatus Avelusimicrobium alvi
AAGTAAAAGGCGCGAAAGCCGCCAGTCTGACCATTCCGGGGCAGGTGCAGACGGTTGGGACGGGAAGCGGTTTAACTATGTATTGGAGTAATTCGGAATGTTCCTCTTCCTCAGCGGGAAACGGCGGCGTGGAGTTTGTCAGCATGGGGGAGGGGTTAGGGTATGAGAGCAAAGATTATGTAGATGTAAAAGATTATATTTATCCTCGGAATACTGCTTATACAGACGGTAAACCCCTCTGGTATCTTTATGACGGCGCTGATGACCAACGCGAGTTTGACTTAAATTGTGAATGCGTCGTCTGTTTTGACGAAGGTTCCGTGTATGCGAAAACCAAAAGCTTCTTTAATACTTATTTTCAATCGCCTACCCTGTGTAAGGATTCAAACTGGCTTACACCTTCGTTGCCCACTAATACGAGCAATGCCCAGGGATTGGCTGAATATGTTCAGGCGCGCCCGGATCCCAGCTATTATGAACAAGACGGTTTTTGGATGACCGATGTTTTTTATAGCCATGAAAACGATTATATGTTTGGCGGTCATTATGGAAGCAACGGGAGCAGCAAGGTTGAATGGAATGCCAGCTGTGAGGGTACTACTCACGACCTAGGACCTTCCCCGTTTGAGACGCGCAAAAAATCTTTTGCGATGGGCTGTTTATATCCGTATGAGGACGGATATGTGCATCACTATTGTGCATTTTGGAACTGTAAGATATGGAAGAAAGAGGACGATTCCTGCGATGAAGAAACTGACGGCGGAAGCAGTTATTTGCTAAAGTCCAGATAATATCCGGCGGGGAGTACAAAAGGACGTTTGGCNNGATGGTTTTTTAATGCAATACTTCCATAAACCCGTTCCGCATACACGCGCGGAACGGGTTTCGTTTGAAAGGCTCTCCCTGTTTTTATATCTGCTCGCCGCCGATAAATACGGCTTGCGGTTGGAAATCTTTGTTGAGAAGCGTGATATCCGCCTCCGCGCCGTCTTCTATGCGGCCCCGGTGGGTCAGCCCCGTCAGCCGGGCCGCGTTGGAACTGGTACAGCGGGCGGCCTGCGGCAGGGTGTAGCCAAAATCCAGCAGGTTTTTGAGTCCCCGCGCCATCGTCAGCGCGGACCCTGCGATAACATGGTCCGCCTTGCGCCGCCATACGCCGCCTTCAAACACCACTTCTTCTCCGTTGGCGATGAAAGGGCCGCTCTGCTGCCCGGTGGGGAGTAATGCGTCCGTCACCACGACGATGTTTTCCACCGGCTTGACGGTGCGCAGGAAGGATACAATGTCCGGGTGGACGTGTACGCCGTCGGCGATGATTTCGCACGAAATGCCCGGATGCATCAGCACCGCGCCGGATGCGCCGGGCGCACGCTGGTTAAACGGGCTCATAGCGTTAAACAAATGCGTCGCGTGCGTAACGCCGCGCGCCGCACCCAGCAGAAATTCGTCGTAGGTGGCATTGGTGTGGCCGGCCTGGGGCAGGATGCCGTGTTCTTTGCAAAACGTGATGACCGCCTCAATGCCCGGCAGTTCGGGCGCGAGCGTCATGGCCGCTATTTTGCCGTCCGCGGCTTCATACAAGCGTTTGAATGCGTCCAGCTCGGCGGGGGAAATATCTTCCGGCTTCATGACTCCGGGCTTCTTGGGCGAAATAAACGGGCCTTCCAGATGAAACCCAATTATCCGCGCGCCTTTTTCTTTGCCAAACGCGGGCGCCAGATTTTTAAGCAAAGTTTCCATTTCGCGCGGCTTGCCGCAGTAGAGCGTGGGGCAGAAGGCCGCCACGCCGTGCTTGGCCAGCTCTTCCGATATGGCCCACAGCGCTTCGGGCGTGCCCTGTTCGGGCCCGTGCCCGGCGTATCCGTGGATGTGCAAATCAATAAATCCCGGTACGGCAAACGCGCCCTTTCCGTCCGTGCGCGGCAGCTGCTGGGCCTGCGGCGGGAGTTCGCCGTCCGGCAGGAGGCGGAAAATCTTGCCGTCTTTTATCCACAAAGCGGCGTTTTGCAGGGTATCGTCCGGCGTAACCGCGCATATGTTGGCGAGTAAAAATTCGGGCATGGTTATGCCTCCTCTATTTCCAACGTCCAGTGTTCGGCGTCCGGTTCGGCCTGCATCCGCGCGTCCAGCTTGGCTTTGGCGGCGGCGGCCAGGAGCGAGCAGGCTTCCGGGTCCGCCAGCAGGGTGGCGTGCGGATGGAGTTTTAAAGCGGTGATGGGCCAGTTTAAGTCTTTGCCGGGCTCAAACAGCCGCGCCACGGCTTCGGCTTTTTTTGCGCCCGAGGCCAGAAACAGCACTTCTTTGGCGTCCGTTACCGTGCCGATGCCGACGGAAAGCGCCTGATGCGGCACGCGCCGCAGGTCGTTTAAAAAGAAGCGGGAATTGGCTTCCATGGTGCTGGGGGTCAGCTCTACCGGGCGCGTGCGGGTGTTAAAGGCCGAGCCCGGCTCGTTAAACGCAATATGTCCGTTGCGTCCCACGCCGCCCAGGAATAAATCAATGCCGCCGGCTTGGGCGATGGCGGCTTCGTAATCCGCGCATTCTTTGTTTAAATCCGCCGCCTGGCCGTTTAAAATATGGATGTTTTCGGGGCGGATGTCCACCTTGTTAAACAGGTTTTGGCGCATATAGCTGTGGTAGCTTTGCGGGTGGTCCTGCGGCAGGCCGACGTATTCGTCCATATTAAACGTGATGATATTTTTAAAACTCAGCAGCCCTTCTTTATGAAACAGGCGCAGGTTGGCGTACATATCCACCACCGTCCCGCCGGTGGGCAGGCCCAGCACAAACGGTTTTTCGGGCGAAGGCGCGGCGGCGTTGATTTTTTCTTTTACGTACGCCGCGGCCCACAGGCCCAAATTCATTTTTGTTACGACTAAACGCATATATCCCCCAAACGTTTATTTTAAATAGGGTTTAATTTCGTCGGAAATTAAATCCGCTTCCGGCCCGATAACCACCTGCACGCTGCCCGCCGCGCCTTTTACTACGCCGCGCGCGCCCAGTTTTTTAAGCGCGTCCGCGTTGACTTGGTCGTCGTGCGCCACTTCCACGCGAAGCCGCGTGGCGCAGGCGTCAATGGTTTTGATATTGTCTTTTCCGCCCAGGGCCGCCAGGTATTTTTGGCCGCGGGTGTCTTGCCGGGCGGGCGCGGTTTCGGCCGCGCCGGCGGGGGCGGCGGTTTGCCGTTCAGGAGCGTCTGCGGGTTCTTCTTCCCGGCCCGGCGTTTTTAAATTCCATTTGGTGATGACGAAGTAAAACACCGCGTAATACACCCCGCCGTACACCAGCCCCACGGGCAGTAAAATCCACGCGTTGGTGCCCAGGCCGTAGCTTAGCAGATAGTCAAAAAGCCCCGCCGAAAACGTAAAGCCCAGCTTTACGCCCAGGACGTTCATCACCGTCATGGAAATGCCCGTTAAAACGGCGTGTACCACATACAGCGGAAACGCCAGGAACATAAACGAAAATTCAATCGGCTCCGTGATGCCCGTTAAAAAGGACGTCAGCGCCATGGAAAGCAAAATGCCCGCGGTGGCTTTTTTGCGTTTGGTGTCGGCGGTTTTAATCATGGCCAGGCACGCGGCGGGGAGACCGAACATCATAATGGGGAAGAACCCGGCCATAAAGGCGCCGGCTTCGGGATCTTTGGCGAAGAAGCGCGTCAAATCCCCGTGTACGACGGTGTCAATGCCGTTTTGCACGGTCATAAAATCGCCGAACTGGAACCAAACGAGGTTGTTTAAAATGTGGTGCAGGCCCAGGGGAATGAGCAGGCGGTTGGCCAGACCGTAGAAGAACAGGCCGATATTGCCGGAGGTAATCGTCCAGTCCCCAAACGCGCCGATAACGCGGCCGATGGGCGGCCAGATAAAGTACGCCGCGCCCGCAATGACGAGGCACGCCGCGCCCGTGACAATGGGCACAAAGCGCCGTCCGCCGAAGAAAGCCAGGTAGGAAGGCAGTTTGATGTTTTTGTATTTGTTATACAAAAGCCCCGCCGTTACGCCCACGATAATACCGCCCAAAACGCCCATATTGATGTTTGGGTCCAGCACTTTTAAGGCGGACGTTAAAATCACATAGCCCACAAAAGACGCCAGGGCCGCCGCGCCGTGGTTTTCGTCCGCAAAACCGATGGCTACGCCGAGGGCGAAAATAATGGGCAGGTTGTTAAACACCGCCCCGCCCGCTTCGGAAATAAACGCGATGTTGAGTAAATCCGGCTGTCCCAAACGTAACAGCAGTCCGGCGATAGGCAATACGGCAATGGGCAGCATTAACGCTTTGCCCAGTTTAACAAGTCCTCTTCCCGCTGCGGCTGCGAAGCTTTTTACGGCGTTCATAGTTCCTCCGGTAATGGTAAATTAAACGGCTGTTATGCTATACGGCAAATTCTTTGCGCGCCAGCGCGCGCACTTCCTGCGCGGATGCGAGCCCGACGGCGGCTTGTGCGGCGGCGGCGCATTTTTTTGCGTCCAGGCGGCGCACCAGCGCCTTTACCTCCGCCACGGCTCCGGCCCCGACGGCCAGTTCCGTTACGCCCAGGCCGATTAAAAACGGCACGGCGGCCAAATCGCCGGCCATCGCTCCGCAGACGGCTACGGGTTTGTGGTGCTTTTTAGCGCCCGCGCAAGTCATCTCAATCAGCTTTAACACCGCCGGATGCAAATGGTCCGACAAGGCGCTCAGCTCTTTATGGCCCCGGTCTATCGCCAGGGTGTATTGCGTAAGGTCGTTGGTGCCTACGGAAAAGAAATCCGCGCGGCGCGCCATTTGCTCGCTGGTCAGCGCGGCGGAGGGAACTTCCACCATAATGCCTACTTTTACGTCGGCGGTTACGCCCAGGGCGGCTTTTTCTTCGGCGATTATTTTTTTAAAAAAGTCCACCTCGTCCGCAAACGCAATCATCGGCAGCATAATGCGGGCGCGGTCCGCGGGTGTTACGCTAAGCATCGCGCGGATTTGCGTGCGGAAAAACGCTTCGTTGCGCTTGAACGCGCGTACGCCGCGTATGCCGACGATAGGGTTTTCTTCCGCCGGGATATCCACGAACGGGAGCGGTTTGTCGCCGCCGGCGTCCAAGGTGCGGAAGGTAACGGTTGTTCCGCCCGCCGCGTCCAGCACCGCCTGATAGGCGGCCTGCTGTTCGGCTTCGGACGGAGCCTGCGCGCGGCCGTGGAACAAAAATTCCGTGCGCACGAGCCCGAGCCCGTCCGCTCCGTTTTGGGCGGCCAGGGCGGCTTCTTTTTCGTTGGAAACATTGCCCTCCACCCAAATGCGTACGCCGTCCTGCGTGGCGGCGGCGTCCTGCGCGGCGGCCTGCTGTTTGGCGCGTTCCCGGCGGCTTTGTTCCAGCCGCGCGGCAAAGGCTTGGCACTGCTGTTCGTCCGGGTTGACAAAGGCGGCGGCCGCGTCCCCGTCCAGGCAGACGGCTGCTCCCGCCGGTACGCTGAGTACGTTTTGCCCCGCGCGCACGACGGACGGAATGCCCATGTTGCGCAGCATAATGCTGGCGTGCGCGGTAGGGGAGCCCTGCGCTAACAGTACGCCGGCCACGCGTCCGTCAAAAGCGGATACTTCGGACGGCAGCAGTTCGTCCGCCAGTAAAATGCATCCGGCCGGAATTTCGGGCGCGGCTTGCTGTCCGCCGCTTAAACGCAACAGAAGCGCGCGGCGCAAGTCTTTCAAATCGGCGATGCGTTCCATTAAAAAGCGGTTGTTGGTTTTTTTAAGCACGTCAATGCTGTAGCGCACGGCTTCGTTTACGCCGTAGGCGGCGGACTTGCCGCGCGAAATGGCTTCCTGCGCCGTGTTTAAGAGCACCGGGTCTTTTAAAATACCCAGATGGGCCGACAAAATATCTTTGGCCGCGGCGCTTTTCTCCGCCGCGATTTTGGCCTCGGTTTCGGCGGTCAACGTGCGCAGCGTTTCATCCAGCAGGCGGCGTTCGGCCTGAGGGTCGGAAGCGTTTTCTTCAAACGCCGCGTCTTCGGTTTGGAATAAAAAGGCTTTTCCCTGCGCCAGGCCGCCGCAGGCGGACAGGCCGGAAAGGCGGACGGGGTTGGAAAAATCGGCCGGAGCGTCTTCTGCCGCGGTTTCGGGGGCGGCGGAAGGGGCGGAAACGGCGTCTTTCTCGCCGAAACCTTCTTTAAACCCGGCTTCTATTTTGGCCAGTGCGGCTTTGGCCTGGTCTGCGGGGCCGGCGGCGCGCACGGTGATTGTATCGCCGGCGCAAAGCGCCATGCCCATAATGCCCACAATGCTTTTGGCGTCGGCGGCGTGGCCGTCTTTAACCAGCTGCACCGTAAACGGATGCGCCATAGCCAGCTGGGCAAGCACCGCGGCGGGGCGGGCGTGCAGGCCGTTTGGATTAATGACGGTAATGGGGGAAGATTCGGTGAACGTTTCCTGTGCGTCCGCGGCGGCGGAAGCGCCCCCGGCGGCCACTTCAAACAGCGGCTGGCCGGCTTTGACGAGTCCGTCCGCCTTTTGCAGGGCGGGCGCGTCGGCGGGAGCCGTCACCACCACCATCACAAACGGGCTGGCGGCTTTTTGCGCCAGCACTTCCTGGCTGAATTTTAAAAGCGGCTGGCCCAGGGTAACGCTGTCGCCCGCTTTGGCAAGCGGCGTAAAACCTTCGCCTTTTAAAGAGACGGTTTCCAGCCCGACGTGAATGAGTACTTCCGCGCCGTCTCGGCCCAGCACTAAGGCGTGGGAGGCTTTGTTAAAATTGATGATTTTTCCGTCAAAAGGGGCAAAGACGGTGTCGTTTGCGGGGTCAACGGCGATACCGTCGCCAAGCATATGTTCGCTGAATACCGGGTCCGGCACTTGTTCCAGGGGGACGACTGCGCCGTCCACGGGAGAAAATACTTTTAGTGTGTTGGGCATAGGAGCTCCTTGAAAGGTTATCTCCATTATAGTATATTCTTGGGGTTTTTTCTGTAGTGAAAAAAGAGGTTATAAGCGGAGCGGATGGGGAGAGGGAAAAATAAAAAAGCCCCGGAGATTTTCCGGGGCTTTTTGCGTGCATCGGTAAAGCTTATTTTTCTACCGTCAGCGCGGCAGCCGCGGTGTGCGCGCCGAACTCGGGCGCGTACATGGACTGCGCCTGCGCGGGCAGCGCGTGGAAACGGCCTTCCACCGTCGGGCGCAGTACGTAGTTAAACGTAACGGTGCCGGCGGGCAGCCAGTTGATGAAGAAGTTTGTTTCCGCGTCGCGGTTTTCGCGGTAGAGCCAGAGCGGATCTGCGGTCCAGCCGCTTAACAGCTCGTCGCTTTCAAAGCCGGCGGGCTTCGGGTCCGACAGGCGGACGTATTCAAACGCGCTGTCGGTGGTAAGCGTCAGCTGGACTTCCACCTCGTCGCCCACTTTTACTTCACCCAGGTCCTGCACCGGGCGGAGTTTTTGCACGCCGTCCTGCGTGAAGCGGGTAAAGTACTGGCGCGTGACGTTGATGACCCCTTTGGGAGACGCCTTGGCCTCGGCCGATTTGTAGATGAGGGAAAGCGAAGCAAAGTCCGTCATCACGCCTTTCTTTTGAATCTGCGCGGAGAAAGCTTCGGGCGTTACCTGCTGGCCCCGGCGCACGAGCTGGAGGTCTTCCGTCCAGTCAAACGGTTCAAACGAAAAGTTTTTCGTTTCGCCCGCCCAGGTGACGGTATATTGCACGGGCAGCGAAAGCGCGCCTTTGTGTTTCATAACGTCCAGGAGCGTAAACACGGCCTGCGCGGCGGCTTTGGAGTCCGTCCAATCGTTTACCTGACGGTTGAACAGCAGCCACTGGGTCATGGCGTCAATTTTGTCGGACTGCGGGCGCAGTTCCAAAATCGTACGCAGGGTAACGGTCTGCGTGGTCAGCGTGTCGCGGTACCACACCCAGCTCTGCGGTTCGGGCGCAAAGTATGCGCCGGTCAGGTCGTTTTGTTTCATGCGCGAGAGCACCAGATCCAGGTAGCGGTTGGCTTTTACGTCGTCGCCCAGGCGGTGGTATACCGCGGCCGCGTACGTTTGGCCCAGGGCCGTCATAAAGCGGGACTGCTGGTCCGCATAGTCTGCCCAGCGCTGAATATAGGGCTTGGCTTCGGCGGTTTGGGCCCAGCTCTGCGGGAAAGCCGAGAGCGTGTACGCCGCGTACAGCGCATACGCCACCGCGGATTCGGAACCCGTCCTATCCTGCTGAAGGCGTTTTTCAATGCGCGGGCGGATATAGGCAAACGCTTTTTGGGCCGCGTCCTGCGGGATTTCGGCGTTGTAAGACAGCGCCTGCGCAAACGCGTTTAATGCGTAGAGCGTCAGATAGTCGTCGTCCTGGCCGCCGGGGAACCAGGCAAACGCGCCGCTTTCGTTTTGGAATTTGGCGATCTGCGCGAGTTCTTTGGCCTGCCGGTCGGACACGATTTGCGGGTTAAAGAGGTCAATAATATCGGCTTCTTTCACCTGTTGGCCCCGGGCCTGGCGCAGCCACGGCGTTTGCTCCAGCAGCGTCAGGCGCAGCGGGTCGGATTCGTTCCACGAAGCGGTGAGACCCGTGCGTTTGGGCAGTTTGGAAACGGCGTTTTTTAACTGCGGATAGGCGGTGTAGAATTTGTTCACCACCGCCAGCGGCACGTAGCGGTTGAGCGAGGACACCAAGTCCTTATACGGCGAAGAAAGCAGATTGGGCATGGAGTTTAACACCGAAAGCGCCAGGCTGGGGTTTAACGTCAGCGCGGCGGTTTGGAGTTCGGCGTCCGATACGTTTTCAAGCTCCGTCAGTTTCAGCTCGTTCATCCCGTTTTTAAGCGCGATGTTGGCGGTGGCCAGCAGGCGTTCTTTCCCCGGGAAAACGGGCAGGGTTTTCTGTTCGCCGTCGCTGTTTTTGCCGCTGCGCGCGGTAACGGTAATGCTGTAGAGCGCCGGGTCGGCCGGGGCGGTAACGTCCCAGGTTACGAACTGGGTGGCGTCGGCGCCTACGGAAACGGTCTTTTTGGCCTTGGCGATGCCAAAAGCGTCGTTGGCGGAGGCATTGTCTTTTTTAACGGTGATTTCCACGTCCGCCGAGAGTTTTTTGGAAGTCAGGTTCGTTACCGCGGCCTGGAGCACGCCTTTGTCGCCCTCGCGGTAAAAGCGCGGCATCTGCAGGCGGACCATAAAGTCTTTGCGGGTAACGGTCTGGGCGGAAAATGCGCCGAAATCGGCGTTTTTGGTAAGCACAAAGCCCAGGATGTTCCACGCCGTAAGGCTTTGCGGCATCGTCAGGCGTACGGAAGCCTGGCCGTTGACGAGCGGAAGGGCCGGGTTGAAGTAAGCGGTTTCGGAAAAATCCGTGCGCAGAACGGCTTTTTCTGTGCCTGCGGTTTCTTCCGCAGCGGATTCCTGTGTCTCGGCACTCCATGCCATGGCCATATCCGCTTCATCCACCGCGCTGCGCTCAATGGCGTATTCCACGCTTTCCTCATAGAATTCCGAGCCTTCGTCATAGGCTGCGGCCTGAATCGTATTAGCGGATTTGGCCATAGCCATCCGCGGTACGGCCATGGCGCTGCGGGTGCTGTACAAAGCGCCGCCTAAGGCGCCGTAGAAGCGGCGGGGCATGCGCAGGTTCAGCGTCGGCAGCTGGGGCGGTGCGTAGAACGGCTGGTCAATTTCATCGTAATATACGCTGGCGTAGCCGGTCAGGGCGCTGTCGGCGCGGTCCACAAATTGGGCCGTTTGCGGGAACAGCGTGTCCAGCGTGAAGGGATTATTTTTCTTGGCGTAGTAATCCAGCGATTTATCGTATACGGTTACGCTGGCCTGGCCCTGCACGGGGCTGCCGGTGGCGTCTTTGGCGGTCAGTTTCCACGCGGCGGTTTCGCCGGGGCGTACGGCGTTGGGGACGTCAATCACCACGCCGAGTTCTTTATTGTCAAAGGGCACCTGCACGGTGGCGGAACCCTCGTGGAACGCATAATTGCTGGCGCCAAACCACGTAAGGCCTACGCCGCCGCGTTCTTCCTGTTCCACGGGGAAGGAATAGACGGACACGCCGCCCGGAAGCAGGTCTTTGCGCGTGAGGAACGTGTTGCCGCGCGAGACTTCCACGCGTTTGGAGCCGGTTAAAGCCCCCGCACCCAGCAGGATGCGCGCGGTTTCGCCGGGATAGTATTTGGCATGCTGTACCAGCGTTACGGCCGGCAGCTGAAGGGCGGACTGGTCCTGCGCCACCACAAAAATCATTTGCTGCGTGTCGGCCTTGTCCGCTTTTACCGTCAGGCGGTAGACGCCTTCGGGCAGGGCGGGCAGGCGGATAGTCTGCGGGCCGGGCGTTTTAAAGTTCAGTTCCTGGATAAACGCTTCGGCTTCTGCTTTGGCGTTGCGGTAGATTGTTTCCAGTGAAGAGCGGCTGCCGGCGTTGACATAGCCGTCGGCTTCGCTTGGTTCTTCCCGGGGAAGTACGTTTTCCAGCCGTACGGCGCGCACGGTTACTTTGCCGGAAACGGAGCGTCCGTCCGCGTCCGTCAGGTCAATTTGCGCGAGCGAAGAAGCTTCGGCGTTTGCGTCGTAGAAACCCTGGGAAAATTCCACTTTAAAGAGCTTGGGCTGTGCGCTTATTTTGTACGTGCGCGACGCACTGATGGCGCGGCCGCTGTCGTCGTACGCTTCGGCTTTGACGATGTACTGCGTAAACTGTTCGTCTTTGTCGGCCGGGGCGGGGGTAAATTCAATTTTAAAATCGCCCTTGTCGTCCGTGCGGGTTTCGCCCTGGGCGACTTGCGTGGTTTCGTGGCGCAGGATGCGCGTCCACCACCAGTAGAAGGGGGGAACGTAATCCTGGCGCGAAACGGTATATTTCACCGTGGCTTCCTGCAAAGGCGTGCCGAAATAGTATTGGGCGTGCCCGCGCACCGCGGCGGTTTTGCCGTATTCCAGGGCTTTTTCGGGTTCCGCAAGGGTCAGCTCGTAATCGGGGCGTTTGAAATCTTCCACTTGGAAATTGTCGTAAGTGCGGTAGGTGCGGCCGTTGACGGTAACGGAAACCGCAATCTGAAAATGGCCCAGCATCGGGTTGTCCGGCAGGGTCATTTCCGCGCCGGCGGTGCCCATGGCGTTTAAGAGCGGACTGGCGGAAAAGACCGTGTCGCCCGACGGGCTCGTTACTTTAATTTGCACGCGGCGGCCGGGCAGCACTTTTAAGCCGCGCGGAAGCGTTTCAAAGGCGTTGACGGCCAGCTGTACTTTCTGCCCCGGGCGGTAGATGGCGCGGTCCGTCTGCGCGTAGAGGCGCACCGGGTCGTTGGCGTAAAAATGGAAGTAGACCGAACTCGGCGTATAGGCGAAGCTGCCTTCTTTTTCCGCCAGGGCGTTTACAAAATGGGTGTTGTTGGCTTTGCCTTCCGCCGGGGATACGGTTATGGCGCGCGCCAGCGCGGCGGTGCCGTCCGCACCCGTGGAAGCTTTTTCACGCGTTCCGTTCCAGGCGGTGATAACGTCCAGCTTGGCGTTTCCCTCCGGCATACCCGTTTTGAGGTTGACGGTGTAGAAGCGGAACAGGTTCGGGCGGTAGGTTTTGGTTTTGGAAGAGAGCGTGGCGGTGTATTTGTCCGGATTGTCTTCAATCGCGGCGGTAACGAAGAGCGCCAGATCCGTGGCGTTGATTACCACGCCCAATACGGGGGAATCTATCATATCAAAAGATTCGTCCCAGCTGGCGAGGGCGACGTAAAAACCGTTGTCCAGCTCCGGCAGGGAGACGGATACTTTTTGGCTGCGGTAGGGCTTTTGATAGGAAATCTGCGCCGAGGCCGTTTTAAAGGGGGCGCGGTCCAGAAATTTGGTAATGTCGCGCCGGTCCAGCCTGGAGAGAAAATCCCACGAGTTAATCGTGCTTCTGGGGTTCGTCCGGCGGTAAAGCGTTTGGAGTTCCTCAAACGATGTTTTGTACACGCGCACGTAAACATTTCCGGCGTTGCGGACCGTAAAGGGGAGCCGGGCCTTTTGGGGATTAAAGGCGGCGGGCATCGGGCCGAAAGACAGTTCTTTGCGTACAATTTCTTTAGCCAGCTGGCCGGCCTGCAAGGTGTAGTAAGATTCTTCCAGCGTTTGGCCGTATTCGCAGAGTTTTAAAGCGTCCGCCGGGTCGTCATTTTGCTTGAGGAGCTGGGCGGTGCGGTAGGCCGCGTAGGCGTGGCCGTAGTCGGTATCTTCCGGGGAAACATAGCCTTTTAATTTGCTCCAGAAGTTCAGTTTCTGCGGGGTGTAGCCGCTGATGAGCTTTACTTGTTCCACTGCGGTTTGCAGGGCTTTTTCTTTGTTTTCAAGGGTAAAGTAGGACGGATTGTCAAAGGGGAGCAGGATGAACTCGGTCCGCCAAATAATTTTGGCGTTTTGGCGGCCTTTTCCGTCCAAGAGATAAGCCGTTTCCAGAATATGGGCCAGCTGGCCGGCCTTGGCCTGTTGGGCGGGCACGGGCTTGGCGGCGCCGTCCAGATAGGTGTATGCCGCGGCGCGCGCCAGCGGGACGATTTCGCCGCCGGATTTCAGCCGCTGCGCCCAGTTGTACACGACGAAGTCAAACAGCGTGGGGATGCGCCGGGTGTCCGTGTCTTTTAAATTTAAAATCAGCGTTTCTTTTTCCACCGGGGCGTTAATCAGCGCGGCGCGCAGGGCCCAGAGGGTTTCGTAGTCCTGGTCAATTTGCGCGTTCCACTGCGCCTGCGTCCATTGTTCCAAAGAGACGGCACCGTCCTCGGACGCAATTTCCCGTTCGTTCATTAATAAAGGATAGACGGAAAGCACTTGTTCCGCTGTTTGGATGCGGTAGAGGAGAAAGCGGGCTTTCCATAAATCGTTTGCGGGCAGTTCATAGCCCAGTATGGTTTTGGCGGCGTTCATATATTCGCCCAGGTTGTACTGGCAGGCCGCTTTGCGCAGCTGGGCCTGCAGGCGGTCGTCGCCGGTGGCGGTTTGCAGGATTTGCTCGTATTGCGCCAGCGCGGCGGTATAATCCCCTTTGGCGTAGGCTTCTTCGGCCTTAGGCAGGCTTTGCGCGCTTACGGCCAGCGGGAACAAAATAAGTCCCAACAGCAGATGAACGGTTTTTTTCATATTCCTTCTCCCCTTGTGTATACTGCAGTATTTCCAGAAGAAAAATCTCCGTCCGCCCGGCGGGGGGAAAGAGATTTTTCTTCTTGCGGCTGTTCAAATTTCCTCAGGCCTACATAACTTCCGGCGCGTTTACGCCGATAAATTCAAGCCCTTTCTTAATGCGTTCCGCGACGCGCTGGCAGATGAACAGGCGGGACTTGGTCTGTTCCAAGTTCTCCTCGTCCAGCACGCGGCNNGAGGTACGTCGTTAAGTGGTGGGGGCTTAAATCGGCCACGCAGTTGCGCAGCACCTGCTTAAACCAAACCAGTTTTAATAAAAGCGCGCGTTCCTGCGGCGCGAGCGGCGTGGTGATGCCGTTATATTCGGTGATGCCTTTTTCGGCGGCCGCTTTAAAAATGGAATGGATGCGCGCATGTACGTATTGCACGTAAAAAACGGGGTTTTCGTTGGTGCGTTTTTTGGCCAGGTCCATATCAAAGAGCATATGGGCGTTGGGGGTGCGGCTGGCAAAGAAGAAGCGGCAGACGTCCGTGCCCACTTCGTCCATCAGTTCGCGCAGCGTAATAAAACGGCCCGCGCGTTTGGACATTTTTACCTGTTCGCCGTGTTCCGTCAGGTGCACCAGCTGGTGAATAATCGGCACGAAAGAATTTTCTTCGCGGCCCAGCGCGTGTACGGCGGCTTTCATACGCGGTACGTAACCGTGGTGGTCCGCACCCAGGATGTCAATCAGCGTATCGTAGCCGCGGTCGTATTTATTTTTATGGTAGGAAATGTCGGCCAAAAAGTAGGTCGGGCGGCCGTCTTTGCGCACGAGTACGCGGTCTTTATCGTCCTGCGCTTCGGCGTCTTTGGTGGAACCGAACCAGACGGCTCCTTCTTTTTCGTAGGTAAAGCCTTTCTCGCCCAGCGCTTCCAGCGCTTTTTGCGGGGCCTGTTCTTTGTGCAGGTCCGATTCGCGGAACCAGCGGGTAAAGTCTACATGAAAGTCTTTCATGTCCTGCTGCTGGGTTTTAATCAGTTCTTCCATCGCCCAGCGGCCGTAGTCTTCTTCTTTCAGGTCCGCCGGCATGCGTTTGGCCAAATCAATCAGGTAAGAGCCGTGATAACCGTTTTCCGGCGGCTCTTTGCCTTCTTTTCTGGCTTTGACGGATACGGCCAGCAGTTCGGCCTGGTTGCCCGCGTCGTTGACGTAGTATTCGCTGTCGCACGAATAGCCCAGCGCGCGGTGTATTTTTACCAGGCTGTCGCCCAGGCTGGCGCCTCTGCCGCTGGCCACGTGCAGCGGGCCGGTGGGGTTGGCGGAAACGAATTCAATTAAAATATTGTGTTTGGCGCTTTCGGCGTCGCGGTCTTTGATGCGGCGGTCCGAAGCGGTGGTGATGACGAAATTGTCTTCCAGCTTTAAATTGATAAACCCGGGCGGCAGGGCCGACGCGTCGGCCACGGCGGTCATCTCGCGCAGCACTTTGCAGGCTTCTTTGGCGATTTCCAGCGGGTTCTTGCGCATTTTTTTGGCGGCGGCCATGGCCCACACCAGCGAAATATCCGCCCCGGTATGGGCGGGCGCGGCGGAAAATTCCACTTCCGGCAATTCAAAACCTTTGAAGTAGTCCGCGTTGGAGAGTTTTAAAGTAATGTCTTGTTTCAGTTTTTCTAGCATGTTGGGTTATTTTTTCTTAGCGGTTTTCTTCGCCGCGGCGGATTTTTTGGCGGCTGTTTTTTTAGGCGCCGCTTTTTTGGCGGCGGCTTTGGCTTTCGGAGCCGCTTTTTTTACCGCAGTTTTCTTGACGGCCTTTTTAACGGCGGTCTTTTTGGCCGCCGCTTTTTTGGGAGCCGTTTTCTTGGCGGCGGTTTTGGCCTTGGCAGCCGGCTTTTTGGCCGCGGGTTTCTTTTTTACCGCTTTTTTGACGGGTTCTTTGTAGTTGATTTCTTTGCCGAAGCTGAAAATTTTGTCCAGCGCGTAAAAATCGCGCGCTTCCTGGGTCATAACGTGGGCGAGGAAACCGCCGTAGTCGCTCACGCGCCAAAGGTTGCTGTCGCCCCCGTCGCGGTTTAATTTATAGTAGCCTTGTTCTTTGAGCTTTTTGCTGATTTCTTCTTCCACGGCGTCCAGATGCGGCTTGGAGGTGGCGGTGGCGATTAAAATATAGTCGCACAGGGAGGAAAGGCCGCCCAGGTCAAGCACTTTGATGTTTTCGGCTTTCTTTTCATCCGCAAGTCTTGCGGCCAGGCATACGAGTTCTTTGGTATTCATAAACCACCTCTGTATAAAACGGTATAAACGACAATAAAATTAGTCTAGCATTTTTTGGGCGCAGTCTAAAGCGGCATCTGGAAATCTTTGCCCAGGATGATGCGCGTATCGCAAATGGCGTTGGCGTTGGTTTCCGATTTGATTTCGCTGTTTACCCCGATGGCGCGGCTTAATTGTTTTACCTGCACCAGCCGGCCGCTGTAATCCACAATGGCCGATTCTTCCTGCAGGGTGGGGTAGTTGTCGTACTGCAGTACGTCCACGCGCAGCAGGCCTTTTTCGTTCTGTTCGCGCAGGTACTGCGTCAGCGCGAGCGCCAGGCCCCGTTTGCCCGAAGCGTTTAAAATTTCCACTACGATGGGCCGGTCTTTCACCGCCAGGGGCGCCATGTCTTCCACCTGCGCCGCGGGCTGCGCGGTCGGCGTTTTGGTTTTGCGTCCGCGTTTGGCGGGCGGGAGCTTGACGGCAAAGTCGGCCGCTTCAATTTGGGAAAGCTCCAGCGACAAAAGTAAAAATTCGGCCGGGGTCAGGTTGGTGCGGCGGTCGTGCCAGGCGGCCAGGTAAGTCCACGCCGCGCGGGCGGCCAAAAGCGGGTTATAGCGCCAGGCGGCCAGCGCGTGTTTGAACTCTTCCCAAAATTCTTCCCGGTTGGATTGCTTGGGGATGAAAAAGCGCGCGCTGTGGTCCGGCAGGCATTTTTCGCGGGTTTTGGGGTTGCATTTATCGGAGCCGACGGAAACGATGGCTTTTTGGGTGGACGGATTATACGAAAACAGCATGGCCGGCGACGTCAGCACCGCCACGCGCACGCTGCGGTTTTCTTTGCGGGCCAGCATCTGCGCCGTCTGGGACGAAAACTGCGCCGCGGCCGCCAGTAAAATGACGGCCATCATCAGCCACAGCAGGCAGCGTTCTATTATTTTTCTTGTTTTATAAGATGGTTCCATAAATCAATCCCCAGCGGGCAAAGCCATTTTTGCGAGTCAATGGTAAACAAGAGCTTGCGGTTGGCGGCGTAGAGGAGCGCCTTGTCCAGGTCCTGCAGGGCCAGGTTGCGGATGACGAAAGCATCCTTATATTTACGGTCCTTGGAGGAAATATCGGCCACGAACAGGATTTTGGACAGCGTGCTCATTTGCAGGCTTCCCAGCGTATGTTCGGCGATGGCTTTTAGTACGTCTTTGTCGCGCACGTCAAACAGGTGCTGCGCAATCCAGGCCGAAGCGTAGCTGTGCAGCAGGCTGGGTTCCAGGCGGCAGATATCTTCAAAAAACGGCACCTTGATTTTATGTTCTTTGCAAAAGCGGATGAGTTCCGGGCCGGAAAAGCCTTTGCCCGCGTCGTGCAGAATGCCGGCTTTGACGGCGGATTCCACGTTTACGTCGTAAATATCGCTAAGAGCGGCCGCCATTTCCGCCACGTTTTTGGAGTGCAGGTAGCGGTTGGTTTTTAAATGGGCTTTCAGCCAGTCGTGCACCGCCAGGCCGTAGAGCTTGTTCTGCCGGATGGTGGGCGCGATTTGGGGCGGCACGGTGTCGGGCACGTCCCCGCACGCCAGGATGTGCGCGCGCACGCGGCTGGAAGAAAGCTTGGGGAAGAACCCGGGCAGAAACAGGTGTTTAAACGCGGCGGGGTTTTCGTTATAGCCTTTGCGTTTGCCGGCCACTACGACGGCATTGTTAAAAATATAATGGGGGTTCTTCCAGTTGTGCAAATCGTTTAAGCAGTCCGTACCCACCAGAAGGTAAATTTCCGGGTTGTCGTAACGTTTTTTTAAATACTTCACGAGCTCGTAGGTATAGGTTTTGCCGCCTCGCTTGAGTTCGTAATCGTCAAACACGATTTTTTTGCCGCAGGAGGCAAAGGCCTGCTTGAGCATTTTCATACGCAGGCGGAACGGCGTGGGGGATTTGGCTTTAAAAGGGGAATGGTAGGCCGGCACAATATGCGCCACATCCGGCGCGATGACTTTCATCGCGCGGCGGAACAGGGAAACGTGGCCTTTGTGGACGGGATCAAAACTGCCGCCGAAAACGAGTACTTTCATAACACCTCAATTATACAAGTTTTTCTGCCGTTTCCAAGCCCTGCAGGAGGGAGGACTCCATAAAAGAGTATTCCCAGCGGCCGTAACGTCCCGCGCAGAGGCATCCGCGCCCGGCCAACGCCCCGAGGGCTTGGCGCACGGCGCGTGAGCGGCGCTTATCGTAAACGGCGTAGGCGTAGGGCAAGGTCTGCCAGAAGGAAAACAGAACTTCGTCGTATTTACTTATTATACCTTTTTGGACGAGCGCCTTCCAAATGCGCTTTTCCGCCGCCTTGGTGCGGGGCGTGTCCCCCGGCAGTTCTATATAAAAGGACGAAGTGTTTTTGGGCGCGTTATGGGGTGAAAACGAACTTTGCAGCCCCACGCGGTAGAACGGGTCCTGTTCGTCCGGGCAGTAAATCCAGCTGAAAGGCTTGTCCGGGCCGCCCTTGACGGCCAAATTATATACCGCCACGGACGTGTGGACGAGTTTATCCGCCAGTTTTTTAAGGGCCGCTTCGCCCTCCAGCAGGCGCAGAAATTCGGGCAGCGGCAGGGTGTTGACCAATCGGTCAAACGACACGGTTTCGCCGCCCACAACGGCGGTTTTCTTTTTTAAATTCACGCGGGTAACCGGCGCACTCAGGCGCAGGTTTTTAACGCGCTCAGCCAGCGCGTTTACGAGCGCGCCGCAGCCGCCCGTTTTAGGATAGTAAAAATAGGAGTTGTACCCATAGGCTTTTTTAGCGGGTTTGCGCGCGCTTTTTATAATTTCCTGCGGGGCGGGCAGGGGGACGAACGGGCCGCACCAGTCGCACGTGAGTTCTTTGGGCGCGCGGCCCCAGAGCTTGGTGTTGTACGGGCGCATAAACTGTTCGTAAACGCCCGGGCCAAAGGCGTTCAAACACCATTCTTCAAAATTTTTAGGTTCTTTTTTAGGCCGCGCGGCGGCTTGCAGCAGGCCGTCCACACAGGCTTGCCGCCGTGCCGGCGGCAGGGCGAACAAATTGGCCTGGAACGGGAAAGGCACGCGGGCCGCGCCCGTGTAAATCCACGCTTCTCTTTTGATGCGCGCCAAATTGGTTTTAAGCAGTTTTTTAACGAGTTTTTTGCCGTAAGGCGTATGCAGGTGCAGGAGGTGGCCGCTGTAATCAAACGTAAAACCGCTGACGGTTCGGCTGGCGCACAGGCCGCCGGGCGCGGCTTCGCACTCCGTTACGAGGTAATCCGTATGCCCGAGCTGTTCCAGGTGATAGGCGGTGCTAAGCCCCGTCAGGCCGCCGCCCAGAATAAGGGTTTTTACGTGCATATCAGTCCGCTTTTAAATGCAGCAGCCACAGGGTAACCAACCCCAGCGCTGCCGCCGAGAAAATAAACAGCGCCAGCGCAATCTGCACGCAGCAGTGCGTCAGCGTGAACGCCAGTACGTTAAAGAAAAGACCCGCCGCGGCAAACGCGCCCAGGATGAAGGCGGGCTTCCATTTCAGGCGTTTTAAGCGCAGGGCGATATGGTCGTTGCTTCCTTTTAACGGGTTTTTGCCCTTTAACACGCGGGCCAGGCTGACAAAGGCGGTATCAAACAGCGGCACCGCCAAAATAAACAGCGGGGCCAGAAAGCCCCAGTCGGAGCGTTCGCTGTAACCCGTGCCGATGGACAGCGCGGCAATCATAAAACCCAAAAAGGTGGCGCCGCTGTCGCCCAGGAAAATTTTGCGTTTGGCGTGGTTGTACGGCCAGAACGCCAGGCACGCGCCCAACAGCGCCAGCGCGGCAAAGTTGACGTAAATGTATTCGGACGGCAGGGCAATCACCGCCAGCCCCAGCGTGCATACCACGGCCTGGCTGACGCATAAGCCGTCCATAATATCCAGCAGGTTAAATGCGTTGGTCAGCCCCACCACCCACAGAAACGTAAGCGGATAGGCTATCCACGGCGAGGTAAACGCGTGGATGGATACGCCGTAGTAGATAAGGGCCGCCGTAGCCAGCGCCTGCACCAGCAGTTTAACGGGAACGGACACGCCTTTGGGTTTGTTTAAATCATCCGCCAGGCCCAACAGAAAAATCAGCGTTCCGCCGATAAATATCCCGCGCAGGTTGTGCAGGGTGCCGGACGGGAAAGCGGTGGTAAAACGGATAAGCGTAAGGGCCGTGAGCGTACCCAGAAATATCCCCGTTCCGCCCAGCACGGGTACGGCGGCGGCGTGTTTTTTAAGTCCGCCGGGCGCGTCCATAAACGCTTGNNAAACGCTTGGGCCGCAAAGCGGCGCAAAAACGGCAGAAGAACCGCCGTGAGGATTCCCGCCGTGAGCGTGCTGAGGAGATAAAGGACAAATGGTTTCATAATATTTATAATATCATAATAAGGAGAAAGGATATGCTCAAAAGAATTTTAACATTTTCACTGGCCGTGCTGCTGGCGGCCTGCGCGGGCGGCCGCGTGCGGGAAATCCCGCCGGACGTGCGCGACTATAAAAGGGTGGATTTCTTTACGCAGGGGCGCACCCAGGCCGCGTTTAAAGTGATGGGCCAAATGCACGAAGATTATATGGACGGCGTCCTGCGGATTAAAAAAATCGGGGATGCGGATTACGATATTGTGTTAATGACGGGCGCGGCTTACCGCGTGTTGCACGCCGTCGTCAGCCCGGAAGGCGTAGCCTACCGCTATTTGTTTAAAGACGCCGACACTCCCGCCGTGCGCGCCCGGATCACCCAGCTGCTTAATTTATTGGTGTCCGAACCCGGCGTCTACCAGAGCCGGCGCATAAAAGACGATAAAGTGATTATCACCTACCAGGGCGCAGAAGCCAAAGCGCGGTTTTTATACCGCCGGGGGGAGGCGTATCCGTATGCGGCGCAGTCGGTAACGCTGCTCAATACGGCGGATCTTTCGTATGACGAATACGCGCCGTTTGACGCGGACGGCACGGAAGACGTGCCGCACGTGCTGGTGTACCGCGACGGCAATGTAACCATGGATATGACGCTTATCAGTTTGCGGTAATCTTTTTTGAGGAGTACGGCGCAAGGTTTTAAAAAGGCCTTGCGCCGTTTTTATGAATACCTTAACAGAAC
>DCTQ01000041.1 GCA_002329395.1 Candidatus Avelusimicrobium alvi
CTAACAGCAATACTTTCATATATAAGCTCCTTAACCCCTACTATTTTTAAATTGTGCCGGAGGAATTATACTCTTGGCGGAGGCATAAATCCCCCCGGCGTTTCCCCCGCGCGTGAGCGCGGAAGAAAAATACAGGAGGAATCCAGACGGGAAAGAATAGGGAAGTCAAACAGGGCGGTAAACCGGAGTGATGCAAAAAACGGCTGCCTAAATCTAAGTCAATGAGAGTCGCCTTAGTCATTAAACAGCCGTAGTTTCGCTTAACCTAAAAAGGTTAAACGAAACATTCGGCAGAAGGCTCTCTGGGGAGCTACCCCGTTGCGCCTTCTGCCTAAACCGACTGTTTTTGGACTCTCATTGAACTTTGGTTTACCCAAAGCGCATCCTATTCTAAATAGGATTCCAAAAACAGATAAATTGTAAGTAAGCCCTCAACAGGACTTACGGGAACTTCCAGGCACCTCTCAAAGCATATGGTTATTAGGTTATTTTAGCCTATTTAGGCGGGGATTGCAAGCTTACGAAGAGAACCCCCTCCCGGGGTAAAAATAAACCCGGCGCAGGGCTGCTGCACCGGGGAATAAAACCAAACCGTCCGGCGGTTATTCGCCGCGCGGGAGCGGCATTTATAAAAGCGCGTCAAACACGGTTTTCATCCGGTTCAGCGCTTCGGCCAGCTGGGCCCGGGGACAGGCGAGGTTTAGGCGGATAAACCCTTCCCCTTCCGCCCCGTAGAGGGACCCCGCGTTGACGCGCACGCGTCCCTTTTGCAGGAGTTCTTTGGCCAGCTCTTCGGACGTGCGCCCCAGCGCCTTGCAGTTTACCCACGCCAGGTAGGTGCCCTCCAGCGGCGTTACGCGCAGCTGCGGCAGGTTCCGGGCGCAAAATTCGCACAGGAAGCTGAAATTTTCGTGCAGGTACACGTTTAATTCGTCCAGCCATTCTCCCCCTTCGTTGTACGCGGCGATTAAGGCCTCCGCGCCAAAAGGCCCGATACTGCACACTTCGTTTATGTTTAAGGCGCGGTCTATTTGGGCGCGCAGGTCTTTGTCGGCGGCCACGATGTTGGCGGTTTGCAGTCCCGCCAGGTTAAAGGCCTTGCTGGGCGAGATGCACGTAACGGAGCGGTTTAAAAAATCGGGCGACAGCGAGGCAAACGGCGTGTAGGCAATCCCGGGGGCCGTCAGTTCGCAGTGGATTTCGTCCGCCACTACGAGGATATCGTGCTTTAAGCAAATCTCCCCGATGCGCCGCAGTTCGGCTTCCGTCCAGACGCGGCCCGCGGGATTGTGCGGGTTGCAAAGCAGGAATAATTTGACGGCGGGATCGGCGGCTTTTTGTTCAAAATCGGTAAAATCCATCCGGTACGAGCCGCCGTCATACACCAGCGGGCTGGAGACTGTTTCGCAGCCGTTGTTTTTAATGGAAGAAAAAAAGCAGTTGTATACGGGCGTTTGCACGAGCACTTTTTCCCCCGGCCGGCAAAACGCTTTGATGACGGCGGACAGGGCGGGCACGACCCCGGTGGTATACAGCACCCAGCCCGGCAAAATGGACCAGTTGTGGCGGCGTTTAAACCAGCCGGACAGCGCCGTATAATAGGAGGCCGACGGATGCGTGTAGCCAAATACGCCGTGTTCCGCGCGTTTGACAAGCGCGGCGGTAACGGCGGGCGCGGTTTTAAAATCCATATCCGCCACCCACATCGGGAGTACGCCCTCTTTATCCAGGTCCCACTTGACCGAATCCGTCCTCCGGCGGTTAACCGGTTCATCAAAATTATATTTCATCATTTTCCCCCGCTGCGCCGGATGATTTGGCAGTTCCCCGGCGATTTGATATGTTCGTCTAAAATAATATTTCCGTAAGCGTCCGCGGTAATGGAACCCGCGCGCGGATTTTTCACGCTGGCGACGCCGCCTTTAATGTCCGCCTCCAGGGAAGCGTATTCAAAACACAGGTCGCAGGCTTGAGTCATTATACAATTTTCCAGCACCAGGCCCTCTGCGTAGCAAAGCGGCTGGGTGCCCGATATCGTGCAGTTTACCAGACGCAGGTTTTTGGAATGCCAGCCCAAATACTCGCCCGTAATTTCGGAATCGTACACGGTTACGTTTTCCGAATTCCAAAACGCGTCTTTGGATTGGATTTTGGCGCGGCGGATTTCCACGTTCTGCGTGTATTGAAAGGAATAATTTCCTTGTAAGGTAAAATCTTCGGCGTATAGATTCTTGCCGTTTAGAAACAGGTAATCCCCTTTTTGCACGTCCACGCGGCGCAGGCGGGCGCTGCGGCAGTTCCACAAACATTCCGCGGCGTTGGGCAGCTGTACGTTTTCCAGCAGAAGCCCGTCCACTTCCCGGAACATTTTGGGCGCGTCCACGCGCGTGTTTTTCATCGTGATATTTTGGCTGTACCAAATGGCCGCGCGCCCCGTTTCCGGGAATATGCAGTCCGTAATCAGCGCGCCGCGGTTGTGCCACAGCGGATATTTGCCCGCAAAAGTACAGCGCACGGCTTCTATATTGCGGCATTCTTTGAGGGCCGATTCCCCGGGCCCCGAAAAAGAAACCTCTTCCAAGCGAACGTCGTGCGCGCCAAACAGCGGGCGTTCTTCGGTATAAGCCTGGCGGGTGATAAGGGTTAAAGCGTTTGTTTTTTCAAGTACGGCGGTCATAACTTAATTTTCCTCCCGTTCAAAGACGGCTTTTATATGGCCCGGGACGTCCAGGGCCTCCAGCCCGGTTTCTATCCGGCCCAATTTAATCAGGTTTTCCGAATAGCGGAAGTCCCGGCGGAATATGGCCAGGTTCCCCCAGGGGGCGTAATAGGCCAGGTCCCCTTTTTGGGGCGTAAACCCGGCGGGTGCGCCTTTAGTGGACAATTTTTGGGGCAAATCGGCTATTTTTTCGGTTTGTCCGAAGTCCGTCAGTTCAAGCGTAAGCGGCAGAAGCGCCAGAAACTCCCGCGCGGCGCGGCTGTCGTTCAGGGTGGCGGACACCGTGCGCCCCGGGACGGTAATTTTAATTTTTACAGTTGTTTTATTTGGTTGGTTCGTCATATCCTTTGCGCTCAGCGCGTAAAAAGAAATCAGCATAACCCCGGCAGAGGCCAGTAGAGCCCAAGCGGCGGATTTGGTTTTAGTTGATTGCATACCTGCTCCTTGCCGGCCGGCAAGTCCGGCGGCATATAACAGTATAAAGTATGGAGTTTGCTCCAGGTCAAGGATTATTTTTATTCTTCGCCGTAAATAATGTTTGCGGGGCGGGGCGGGATTATTTTAAAATAGAATAACTTGCTTTTTAATAAGGAGAACCCATGAGCATCAGAATCGGTATAGCGGGATATGGCAACCTGGGCCGCGGCGCGGAAGCCGCCCTGCGCCAAAACCCGGATATGCGGCTGGCCGCCGTATTCACCCGGCGCGATATTCAGCCGGCGGACAAAAATACACCCGTCGTGCCGCTTGCGCGGGCGGCGGAATGGAAAGATAAAATTGACGTGATGATTCTCTGCGGCGGGAGCGCTTCGGACCTGCCGGAGCAGACCCCGATGCTCGCGCAGTGGTTTAACGTCGTGGACAGTTTTGATACGCACGCCAAAATCCCGGCTCATTTTGCGGCTGTGGACGCAGCCTGCCGCGCAGCCGGTACGGTGGGAATTATTTCCGTGGGGTGGGACCCGGGGCTCTTCTCGTTAAACCGCCTGTATGCGCAGGCGGTGCTGCCGGAAGGGAAGGATTATACTTTTTGGGGCAAGGGCGTAAGCCAGGGGCATTCCGACGCCATCCGCCGCATACCCGGCGTACAAGACGCCAAGCAGTACACTCTCCCCGTGCAAAGTGCGTTAGACGCGGTGCGCGCCGGCGAAAATCCCGTTTTGTCCGTACGCCAAAAGCATACGCGGGAATGTTTTGTGGTGCTTGAAAAAGGGGCCGACGCGGCGCGCGTGGAGCGCGATATTAAAACGATGCCCGATTATTTTGCCGATTACGATACCACCGTGCATTTTATTTCGCAGGAAGAACTGAAAACCCACCACGCGGGGATTCCGCACGGCGGCTTTGTGCTGCGAAGCGGCGTTACCGGCGGCGGCGCAAACAAGCATTTAATTGAATACCGTTTAAAGCTGGATTCCAACCCGCAGTTTACCGCCGGCGTGCTGGCGGCGTATGCGCGGGCGGCGTGGCGGTTTAAGCAGGCCGGCCAGACGGGGTGCAGAACCGTGTTTGACGTTCCCCCCGCCTATCTAAGCCCCAAAACGGGCGAAGAACTCCGCGCCTCTTTGCTCTAGTAACAACAAAAACGCCCCGGAACCTGTTTGGCTCCGGGGCGTTTTTGTGTCTTCTAAAAGCGCATGGTTTGTACGTCAAATTTAGCGGAGAGTTCCTGAATCAGCTCTTCCTGATTGCTGATTACTTCCAGGAGGATAATTCCTCCGGGCGCGCAGGCGCCGTCCGAAACGTCGTGCAGTCCGATGCGCGTTTTGATGCTGCAGCCGTAGCGCGTGAGCACTTCCTGCAGGCCCGCCGCGTCCTGCGTGCGGTTTTTAAGATGTATGCCGATGATGGTATGCGTCATATATTCCCCCTTTTCATTTATTATATGTACCTTTAACTATAAGCGCAAGAGGGAATTATTTTTCGCGAATCAGACGAAAGCCCACCGCGGCGTACCCTTTGGCCGGATTGCGGGTTTCGTTTCTGTATTCGGTGCGGCAGCGGGTGCGCGCCGAATTCCAAGCGCCGCCTTTTACGGCCATAGCGCCGCTTCCCGTTTGGGCGTTTTTGGCGGTGGAGGTCCATTCCCACGCATTACCCCACATATCAATTGCTCCGGCGGCGGACAGCGTTTCGGAATAGGTATTCACCGCCGTCAGCCCTTTCTTTTCGCCGCAGTTCATATCCGCATCTTTGGGCATATGCCCGGCGGCCAATTCCCATTCTTGTTCGGTGGGCAGGCGGTATACGGCTGTTCCGTCTTTTTTGGTCAGCCACTTACAGTAGGCCAGCGCATCCTGGTAGGAAACATATACAACCGGGAAATTTTCCTCCCCGGCGGGTACCGCCCCGCCGGGCCAATTTTGGGGCGCCGGGCGGCCGGTGGCTTGTATAAAAACAGCATATTGTGCGTTGGTGACGGGCGTGTAAGCGATATACACGTTTTGTGCCGCTCCCAATACGGGCAGATATCCGTCCGCGGCGGTTCGGGCGGCGGGACGCAGGCGTTCGTCGGTAAAGCGGCTGAGCGTTTGGTTTACGCGGTTCTCCCGGTCTTTTAGCATTTCATCTACAATTTCCTGCATTTCTGTTATTTTGGACTTGTCCCGGGCCGTTTGTTTTAATTCTTCCAATTTGGCTTTTTTGCGCGCAACCACTTTGTCATAATTTTTTTCTACCTGTTTTCTTAAAGCCGCCAGGTTGGCTTCCGTCGGGTTTTTGCGGTAAGCGGCAATCAATTTTTGGGTTTCTTCGCTTAACTCCGGGCGTTCCTTTTCTATCGTACTGCTGTATTTAAAAGATTTGGCCTCCGGATTGACGCGTCTTTCGGCCGCCTCGCCGAAAGACATCAGTCCCACCAGAAATATAAGCGCTGTATATAAAATTCTTGCCATAACGCCCCCCTTGTTTTTTTAATATCTTCCCATATACAAACCCGAAAAGAAGCCGTTTATTGCACGGAGCTTTTATAATGCTGCGTGGAGCGGATGCGGCAGAATTGCTATAATCATAAATAGACTGTTAAAAAAGAGGTGCCGATGTTTACTAATTTTAATCCCTGGCATCACGTGTCCCCCGGGAACAAAGATACGCTTCCGGACGTCGTAAACGGTATTATTGAAATACCCAAAGGCACGCGCGCCAAGTATGAACTTGATAAAGAAAGCGGTCTGTTACGGCTGGACCGCGTGCTGTATTCTTCCGTCTATTATCCGGCCAACTACGGTTTTATTCCCCGTACGTACGGCGCGGATAAAGACCCGCTGGATATTCTTATCCTGTCCCAGGCCGAAGTGGTGCCGATGTGCATCGTGCCGGCGCGCGTGATTGGCGTAATGCGCATGCTGGACAACGGCGAAGCCGACGATAAAATCATCGGCGTAGCGCAGGGCGACCCGAACGTGAGCCACTATACCAATATTTCGGAATTGCCGGAACATTTGGTGTCGGAAACGATGAGCTTTTTTGAAGATTATAAAAAGCTGGAAAACAAGAGCGTGGTGGTGGAAAAAATCTTTGACAAAAAAACCGCCGTGCGGATTTTGCAGGAAGCGTTTATCGCTTACGAGGAGAAATTTGTAAATTACAGCAATTTTTCCCGCTGCTGCGAATAAACGCCGCGCCGTCTTATAAAAACCCCGGTGTTGCTTTCGGCGCGCCGGGGTTTTTCAATGGCGTATATGGCGTATGCGGCCAAACCGNNTTTTTTGCACATCCCGCGGTGCGCGTGAGGGAAAAATACTGGCAAAAGCCAAAAAAACGTATATAATAACTATATAATTCCAAAATAAAGGAGGGCCAGGCATGAAACTGAGCTCAAAAATCTTTTTCACGGCGTGTATATTGTCTTTAGTTGTTCCGTCTTTGCAGGCGGAACTTCGGCCCGGCGCCATTCCCGCTGAGGCTAAAAACACTATGCATGACAAATCCCAAGAGGGTAAAACCGAGGCTGAGCAGATTTTAACTTCAGCCGTCAATTCGGAAGCGAAAGCAAACGCTTCCGCTGTTGCGGCCGCACAAACCAAAGCGGCGGCTGATGCGGCGGCGTTAGCCGCGGCCAATGCCGAGGCACGTGCCAAAATCGCTGCTACGGCGGCGGCTAAATCCAAGCAGGAAGCGGACACCACTCTGGCTGCGGCTATTAATGCCGATGCCAGAGCAAAAGCGGCCGCGGCCGCGGCGGCTAAATCCAAGCAGGCGGCGGACATCGCTATGGCAGCCGCACTGAACGCCGATGCCAGAGCGAAAGCTGCGGCACAGGCGGCGGCTTCCGCCAAAGCGGCGGCCGATTCGGTGGCTAAGTCTTCTGCGGCGGCGTCATCCAAAGCTCAGTCTGCGGCACAGGCGGCTGTACAGCTGGCTTCCCGCGCCAATGAGGCGGACAAACAATCCGTTCTGCTGGTGGCAAAGTTGACGGCGGAATCTGCCGTAAAAGCACAGGCCGCAGCGCAAGAAGCGTCAAAAGCGGCCTCCGGGGCGGCGGCCAAATCCAAGGCGGAAGCTGATTTGACGGCTAAAGCGGCGGCTGATGCGGCGCTGAAAGCCAAGCAGGCGGCGGAAGCGGCGGCCAAGTCCAAAGCGGAAGCTGATTTGACGGCGCAAGCCGCGGCGGATACGGCCTTAAAAGCCAAAGTTGCGGCGGAAGCGGCGGCCAAGTCTAAAGCGGAAGCCGACTTGACGGCTAAAGCGGCGGCGGAAGCCGCTTTGAAAGCCAAACTGGCGGCAGAGGCGGCGGCCAAATCCAAAGCGGCGGCGGACACGTCTGCTGTAGCGGCGGCCAGCACGAAGACAAGAGTGAAAACCTCGTTTGACCGTGCGTCTCGCGTAACGGCGGCGTTTCTGTAAAAAGTTTTAGCAGTTGTTTGTACAATATAAAACCCCGGGTTTATACCCGGGGTTTTTGGTGGGTTACTTATAGCGTTTTTTGTAGCGTTTTTAATTACAAAATTGGCTGTTTTATTACAAAATACGCTCATTTATTATAAACTTGGCCCGAAGGAAGAGGCCGCAAAAAACCCCGTTCCCGTCGGGGAATGGGGTTGTATAGAAGAACGGAGAGGGAGGGATTCGCCCTGCATAAATTTTCTGACGAAAATTTTGCCCGGGCCCGCCCTCGCGGTTTTGGCCTTGCACACTTGCAGGCGCAAACCAAAACATCGCTCCGGGCTTCAAATCCCGACGCGGCATAAAGCAGTTTATGCCGCTCCACGCTCTCTTTAGAAATCAAAAACCCCGCTTTCGCGGGGTTTTAAATTTCTACGGAGNNTATAACGGTTTAGCAAACCGCCGCTTTCGGCCTCTCAGCCACCTCTCCAAAATCTGATATTTACCGTCGTAACTGCTTAAGACATATATATTATAACAAAATTTTAGAAACTTTTGCGGATTTCTCCCCACTCCGCAGAACATACTTAAAAAATTGTTAAGTTCTGGGGTGTTTCCTCGTGTTTTCGCCATATACAATGCGCGTTTGAACCGCTGTACCCAACATATTCGTTTACAAACAAACGTTAAGGAATTTTCCATGCGCTAAAAAACCGTCCTTTAAAAAGGGCGGTTTTTCGTATGTCATAAAATACGGCTGATTAAAAGCTCTTTTTCAGCCCTTGGGCAAGCGGCGTAAACTGCTGGCCGGTGAGCGTCTGCCATTTTTTGCCGGAGCAAATCCAATGCCCGGGGACGGTGGCCTCGGTTACTTTGTCGTAATTTAAGGCGGGCTGCGCCCCCGTTATGCGTGCGGCGGTTTCGTACGTCCAGGCCGCCAGGCGCATCATCCATTTGGGCGCGGAAGGCATAAACGGTTTGCGGCAGTTCATGGCGCGGGCCATTTCGGTAATAAAGTAATCCCACGAATATACCGCGTCTTCCGTTACAAAATAGGTCTGTTTGTCTGTTTCCGGGCGGATAAAGGCCTGCCACAGCGCTTCCACCAAATCGTCCACGTGCACAAAGCTGAAATATCCATTGCCGGACGTATTTACCATCAGCCCGCGTTTTACCCACAGCGCAATTTTGGATACGCCCGAATCGTTCTTGCCGTACACGATGGGCGGGCGGATGACGGTCCATTTTACGCCGGGGCGCAGGGTGTGGACGGCTTTTTCTCCCCCCAGCTTGGTGATGCCGTAGTCGGACACCGGGGCCGGCTCCATTTCTTCGGTGCGCGGATGGTCTTTATCCGGCGCAAAACCGCTGGCCGCCAGGCTGGAAACGTGCACAAACGTCTCAATCTCCGGCGTTTGGTTGACGGCTGCCACCACGTTTTGCGTAGCGGTAATGTTGGCTTTTTCAAAATCGGAGCGGTTAAAACCGAAGATGGCGGCCGCCAGATGAAATACGCCCGTGCAGCCCTGCAGGGCCTTCTTTAAGGATGTCACATCGTTGTAATCGGCGCGCACCAAGGTAACGGCGGGATTGGCGGGCTGTTGTTTAGGCGTGCGGCGCGTAACGACGCGCACCTGATAGCCTTCCTGCAGCAGTTTATCCGTCAGCGCGCGGCCGATAAATCCGTTGCCGCCGGTAATAAGAATGGTTTTTTTCATACGTTACTCCACCTGAATATCCAGCGTTTCCACCAGCTCTTCCGCGGTTTGGCCGGCTTTCTTTTTAATCTCTTTCTTTATTTTCTGGCCGTCAATATCCTGGTTGATGAAATTTTCTTTCCGGCGGGCGTTGCGGTGGACGAAATCAAAATTAAACGTAAAACGTTTGATGCCTTTTTCAATATCGGCCTTGGTGGGTATTTCGCCGTATTTGATTTTGTTGATGGGCGTTACTTTATCCTCCTGCGGGAAATACCACAGAAGCGAATACATAATACCGCACAGCAGTATAAAGCTGATAAGCTTGTTGAACGTTTCCATCCGGTACAGGCCGAAAAGGTTGGAAATGACGGACAATACCATAATAATCCCCGTCCACATCGCGCACGCGATGCCGATAAACGTCCAGCCGGAGGCGTCAAAATCCGGGTAAAGCACCATAACGGTGAAACAGCATAAAATCAGTAATGCGAAACGTTGCCATCCGTTCATATTATTTCTCCTGCTTGAACTCCACGCTTACGGTGAGTTCGTCTTTTTCGTAATACATGGGCAGCGGCGCAAACGGCCCGGCGTTGATGACGGCGGAAGTGGCCGCGAAGTCAAACGTATCATCCCCGGATTTGCGGTCTACCTGTAGGTCTTTAATTTTTCCGTCGCGCGCAATGGCGAAGGAAACCAGCGCGGAAAGCACGTTTCCGGCCGGGCGTCTTTTTTCCCACTCAATCCACAGCGAGTTGCGCACCTGCGTAATATACCAGGGATACGGGAAATTTGCAAAATCAGTTTGAATGTTTCCGCCCGCAAATTCCCCTTCTTTGGAGGCGGAAGCGGCGCCCTTTCCGTCGGTCTCCGCTTCGTCAAGCACGCTGGGGGCGGCCAGCGGTGCGGCTTTGGGCTGCGCTTTTTTGGTTTGTTTTTTAGTCGTAATTTCGGATTTGGCCGCATACGCTTTTTTGGCGGTTTTGGGTTCCGGCTGGGGGACCGCCTCTTTGGCGGGTTCGGGCGCCTGTACGGCGGCTTTGGGGGCCGGAACGGGCGCGGCGGCTTCCTGCCCGGTGGTGGCCACCACCTTGCCGCTGCCGATAAAATCAATGGTATATGTGGCGGCGGCCTTCTTGGCCGAAGGGGCCAACAAAAGGATTAAAAAGAGTGCGGCCAAAATATGCAGGCCGCCGGAAAAAGCCAGATAGCGGTTCATCAGTTTTTAGAAAGCACCCCGATTCCCAGTTTGGCGGCGCCGAGCTTTTTGGCAACGTCAAACACGTCCACCACCTGCTGTATCGGCACGTCTTTGTCCGCCTGGACGAGAATCGTTTTTTTGTTTGCTTTGCCCATACGCAAAATCAGCTCGCGCTCCAGGTTTTTAAGCGTCAGGCTTTTGTTCATAACGGTAATGGAGCCGTTCTTTTGCACTTCAATGCGGATGACGTCGTCCTCCGCCTGCGTGTTGATGGCTTTGGATTTGGGCAAGTCCACCGTCAGCTGCATTTGCACCAAAAGCGGGCTCATCACCATAAAAATAATCAGCAGAATCAGCGTGATGTCAATAAACGGCACCATGTTGATTTCGGCCATAACGGTTCGGTTTTTATGCGTGCTCATAGACTAAAACTCGTTGGATTCGTTTTGACGGTAAATCACTTCGTCGGCGGCGTTTTCCAGCTCCTTGGCGAAATAGTTGGTTTTGGACAGGAAATAGTTGTACGCGATAACCGCCGGAATGGCTACGAAGAGGCCGGCCGCGGTGTTAATAAGCGCCTCGGCGATACCGGCCGCCACGACGGACGCGCCCGCGCCGGTGGCCGTATTGGCGGCCAAATCTTTAAAAGCGTGCATAACGCCGATAACCGTGCCGAATAAACCGATAAACGGCGTGATGCTTCCCAGGGTGCCGAGCACCGTCAGGCGGCGCTGGAGTTTGGAAACTTCCCAGTCAATCACGCTGTCGGCAATTTTTTCCAGCTCGGCCTGCGGGCGGTGGCGTTCCTGCACCAGGCGCAGAATCACCGCGGAAGCCGGCGTGTTTTTAACGACTTCTTTGCGGCAGGCTTCTTCCACTTTCTGGTAGTTTTCCGAGCGGATGGGATGGCGGCAGTAGGCAATCAGCTTGCGCGAAAGCGAAATGGAAGAACGCAGTTTAAAAAAGCGTTCCAGAATAACGGAAATGGAATACACGGACAGAAGCAAAAGAAGAATCAGCACCGGTCCGCCGGCGGCGAGCAGCTCGCGTAAATTTGTCATATTGGAAAAGTCCATTTGTTTGTCTCCTTAGGGTTAACCCTTGATTACGAATATTGTAAAAATCTGCAGCAAAATGTTGGCCATCAGTCCGGCGGCCACGTCGTCAAATACGACGCCGAAGGCGTTGTCCATCTTGTCAAACGTTTTAACCAGCCACGGTTTTAACGTGTCAAACGTGCGAAACAGCACAAACGCCGCCAGCATATACGGCCAGGTGCGGGGCAGAAACGCCATCGCCGCGATATAACCGGCCATTTCGTCTATCACGATTTTCGGGTTGTCGTGCCCCGTATATCCCTTAAATTGTACTTTTTTACAGACGATTACGGCAACCGCCCAAAACGCCAGCATACAAATCAGATACAGCATTTGGTCCGACGGAAAGGCCAGCACAATCGGAATTCCCCACAGCGTACCTAAAAATCCGGCTCCGGTGTTTTTCTTATATTTAAATACCAAAGGCGGCAGGCAGCTGATAAAGAGCCCCGTTGCCAGCGCGCGCACGATTATTTGCATACGGGCAGGCTCCAGGATTTTTTCAAAAGCTCCCAGTTGTTTTTAAGGTACGAAATCGCGCTGATCCACGTAATCACCGCCGCAATAGCCGTAATGGCGTACGGTACTTTTTGCAGGGTAATAAATAAAATGATGCACACGTTTTTGGCGCATCCCGTCAGCAGGTGGGACAGGTGGTATACGTCCAGCACGAAGAAAATGGTGCCCACCGCAACCATCTGGATAACGGTTTTAAACTTGCCCCAGCGTTCGGCGGCCATCACTTTGCCTTCCAGCGCGGCGATCACGCGCAGGGTGGAAATCATCAGTTCGCGCAGGAGAATAAAAAACACGGCCCAAATCGGCACGTCCAGCTCTTTAATGCCCACAAACGCAAAGAACGCCGCCGCCACGAGGATTTTATCCACAAACGGGTCCACAATCGCGCCAAAGGGCGTAATGGTGTTGGTTTCGCGCGCGATTTTTCCGTCCACCCAGTCCGTACTGGCGGCTATGATAAAAATAAGCGTGGCTACCAGACGGGCCCAGCCGTACGGCAACAAAATAAACAAAAACATTACGATGGACAGCGCGGCGCGCGTCAGGGTGATTTTATTGGCTAACGTCATCATTTGTCAAATCCTCCAAAAACGTCGGTCCCCAAAGGTTCGTTTTTGCGGGTGTCTGTTAAATCGGCCCGCGTAACCATCAGCTCGGATACGATGGTGATGGTTTGGGGAAAATAGTCCTGCCTGGAAAGCGTCAGATACAGCTGGTATTCTTCCCCCTCTTTCGGCGTCAGCTTCAGCACGGCTTCTTTGTCGGTTTGGCTGTCCACGGCGGCGTTATGGCGGTCCACAAGCGCGGTGTAGTTGCCAAAGTCAAACAGGGCCTGGTTGGGCTGGCCTTGCTGCCAGTCCGCCCACGACAGGGTAGTAACGTGCCGGCCGCTTTCGTCAAAAACAACAATGTTCTTTTTATCCGTAACAGCGGTTTGTTCCGGGTTTCCGTCCGGGTCCAGGGTGTCTAAACGCAGCAGGTTGCGCGCGCGGTCGTAGCGCAGGGTGCCGTTGGAACGGCTGACCTGTACGCCGTCGTACGCGGTGGTCTGCTCAAAAGAAGTGGACAGAAAATTCAGTTTTTTATCCCATTTTTTTAATTCTTCCGCCAGCTGCTGCGCCGTCAAAACGGGAGCCTTCTTTACCGGCGCCGGCTGTTTGGCGGCGGGTTTTTTAGGAGCGGGTTTGGCGGGCTCCGCCTGCACGGGGGCCTGGGCCGCCGGGGGCCGGCTTGCCGGTGTTTCCCCTTCGGCGGGCGTTTGGGGTTTATCCGAACACGCGGCCAGCGCCAGCGCGGCGCACAGCGGGAAAAGGAGTTTATTTATAGACGGTTTCATAGGTTTCTTCCTGATAGTTTTTATCGTAGGGAAGGCTGTTTAATTCCTCAATTTCCTGGTCAATCATTTCGTAATGGATTTCCCAGCGGTTGGAGCCTTCGGGCTTGGAAATAAAGCCTTTCATTTCCAGCACGCTTAACATATTGGTGGCGCGCGCGCTGGAACCGAAATGCGCTTTAAGCAAATCCTGCGATACGCGGCGGCGTTCCTTAATTAAGTTCAGCGCCTGCAGGAGTTCTTCGGGGCTGGTGCCGAGCCCGTCCTGGGGCCGCTGGTGGGACGGCTGTTCGGCCACGATTTGCACCGGGTAATCCGGCCCGCCCTGCGCACGCAGGAAGTCGGCCACCGCTTTGATTTCTTTTTCGGACACATACGCGCCCTGAATACGAAGCGGCGTTTTGTCCGACGTGCTTTGATAGAGCATATCGCCTTTACCCAGCAAATCTTCCGCGCCGGTCGCGTCCAGAATTACTTTGGAGTCAATGGACGAGGCCACCTGTAAAGCGATGCGCGAGGGCAGGTTGGCTTTAATCACGCCCGTGATGACTTTTACCGACGGCCGCTGCGTACATAAAATGAGGTGAATCCCCAGCGCGCGGCCCATTTGCGCCAGACGCTGGATGGAGTCTTCAATAGAGGCTTTGGTTTGGAGCATCAGGTCGGCCATTTCGTCAATGATGACAAAGATGTAGAACATTTTTTCTTCGTTGTTCTGCTTCGCCCACTGGTTGTAGCCTTCAATATTTTTTACCTTCGCAAGCTGCATAATCTGCAGGCGTTTTTCCATGACCTTTACCAGCATCTGCAGGGATTTGGCGGCGCCGTTTGCGTCTGTTACCACGTCCACATCGTCGCAGGAAGTTTTCGGGTCGTACAGGTACGGGATGCCTTCGTACAGGGTAAGCTCCACGCGTTTGGGGTCAATCATCAGGAATTTGACCTCGTCCGGGCGGTGCTTGTAGAGAATGGACATAATAATCGTGTGCAGACAAATGGATTTACCGCTGTTGGTCGCGCCGGCAATCAGGATGTGCGGCCACTTTTCGGCCACGGAACCGGCCGGGTCCCCGTCGGCGTAGCGGCCCAGGGCTATCGGGATGACGGCCTTGGAGGCGGCATATACCGGCGACTGCAAAATTTCTTTCATCGTTACCATGACGGGGCGGTCGTTGGGGATTTCAAACCCGACGGCGTTTTTGCCCGGAATGGGTGCCTGCACGCGGATGGCGCGCGCTTCCATACTGGCCTGGATGTCCTGCGTGCGGGCCGTGATGGAGGCAATCGTTACCCCCGGGTCGGGCTTGATTTCGTAGCGGGTAACCACGGGCCCCGGCGAAACGCCGGTAACGCTGGCGCGGATATCAAAGCTTTTTAAGGTGTCTTCCAGCCGCCGGGTGGCCTGGGCGATTTCGTCGTCCGTCGGGCCGACGATTCCGTCTCCGCTCGGGTCGTTTAACAGCGTAAGCGGCGGCAGCATAAAAGTGGCGGGATCAAATTTTTTCACTTCGCCGTTTTCGGTTTCGGCGGGCGTTTCGCGCGTTTCGGAATCCGGCACGCGCTGGGCGGACACTTCTTCGCGGCGCGGCAGTTTGACGGGTTCGGCCACCGGGCGGCGGATTTCGGGTTTGGAACGGCGGATTTCCGGCGCTTCGTGGATTTCCTCGGCCACGGGGCGGACGGATTCTTTGGCGGCTTTTTCCTTAATTTCTTTGCGGCCTTCGGTTACTTTTTGTTTGAGTTCGGCGCGCGCTTCCAGCCAGCCGTTAAAATCGTTGCGCATAAATTCCGCCGTTTTCTGCAGGACGACGGACCAGGGAATCGCAAACAGCATATGCAGGCCCACCAGAATAAGCGCCAGGGAAAAAAGCGTGGCCCCTACGGTGCCGGATACGCTTTTAAGGGCGTAAAAAAGGCTCTGGCCCACGCGGCCGCCGCTGATAAGTGAATCGGTAAAAATCAGTTTTAAAAGGGTAAGCAAAGAAGAAAACGCCGCCAGCGTGACGGAAGAACCCAGCAGAAAAAACAAAAAGGACGCGCTTTTATGGCGGACGGTTTGCACCAGCCAATACGCCAGGAAAAGCGGAATCAGCCCGGCCCCCTGGCCGAAGAGCTGGAATAAATCGGAAGATACGGCGTCGCCCGCCGGGCCTTTGGAGGCGTTAAACCACAATATGCAGAACAGCCACAGGCACAGGGCGCCGGCTAAAATATAAAGCACGGTGCGCATCCAGGCAAGGGAAGATGTTTTTTTGGTTTTCTTTTTGGATTTTTTGGCGGCGTAATAATACTTTGGCATATTCATTATTTTACCTTTTTTTACGCCATATTGGGGGCAGTTTTTTACGACCTAAAAAAGCCCGCCGGGCGCGGGGGCTTTTTTAGCGGAAAAGCGGCGGGGCTTACTGTTGTACGTATACGCGCCCGTTTGTAACGGTAAACGGCGTGCCCTCATTATAGGCTTTTAGGAGTTTGGTGACCTGGCTGGGAAAGACATATACGTCCAGCGCGGGTTTACCGGGCACATTAATTTGAATATGGGTCATATTTTTCAGTTTACGCGCTTCCTGGGCCGCAAAAAAAGCTTTAACGGCCCGGGCTCCCTCCAGCAGGTATTTTTCGGCCAGGTAATTAAATTCCGTAAGGGTTAATTTAACGTCGGCGTAGCGGTGCAGGTAAGGAGAGAGCGTCGCAAGGAAATTTTCCAGCTGCTGCTGCGTGCCATAGTGCTGGCGCCGCCAGATGGCGGGCGCAATCGTATTAATTTGATCCGCCGAAATAAAAGGGGTATTTTTGGGAAGCTGGGCGGCGATGCGGTTATCCAGCTGCCGGTAAAAGGACGCCATCTCATAGGCGCGCTTGACGCTGATGTTCTGATTGACGTAGGCCTGGGTCAGATGGGTTAATTCCGTGCGGTACAGGCTTTTGCCGCGCAGGGAGTTGGTCAGTTCTTTATAAAACGGCTGAAACCGCGCGGACGCGCCCCCCCGCTTTTAAAAATGAACTGCGCGCCACGGCTTCAAAAGCTTTCGTACCGACGGCAAGCGACTGGGCCTGGGCGGAAATTGCGGTAAAAAACAGGCAAGAGAGTGCAAAACAAGTTAACAAGATATGGTGCATAATCATCACTCCCCGGGTTCAAGCCCTTTTAGATATTAAAATTCTAAGATATCTTTTTACGCCTGACAAGAGACTAAAGACCCAGGCCCGCCCTGGGCCTTTTGGGTGGCCAGCGGAATGGCCCGCCGTACTGCCCCTAAGCGGACCGGCGGCGGCATATGCGCACAAAAAGCCCCGGGGAATTGAACGGCAATGAAACACCCCGGAAATTTAGCCCGGGGCGTTTCGGCGGCATAAAAAACCCCGCCGGGAGGCGGGGCTGTAAATTACATATTTTCCTGTATCGGTGCGGCGGGCGGAACGGGAGCGGGCGTTTGGCCCCAGGTAACGTGGTAGTTAATCCCGTCGGCCTCCAGGGAAACTTTGCCCTGGCTGTACAGAACGCCCAGCGCCAGGTAAAGCACCGAACCCGAAAGCCTAAACAGCACTTTCAGCTGCCAGGAGGAAGCCGTTTTGTGCTCCGAGAGGTATTCGCTCAGGCGGGTAACCGCCGTTTGGATGTTTTCCTGTAAAGGCGTCATAATTACACCCGTTCAATGGCAAACAGCGCATCGCCCTGTTTAACGGGCTTGCCGTTTTCCACCAGCACTTTTTTAACAATGCAGGGGAATTCCGCGCGCATTTCGTTAAATACTTTCATGGCTTCAATCAGGCAGATAACGTCGCCTTTTTCCACGCGGGCGCCCTCTTTCACAAAAGGCGGGGCCGACGGCGTGGAGCCGCGGAAGAAAATGCCCATCAAAGAGGATTTGATAACTTCTTTATATTGTTCCTGTGCGGCGGCGGGACCGTTGGAACCGGCGGCAGCGGCCGCTCCCCCCACGCTTACCGGCACCGGCACCACGGCGGGTTTGGCTTTTACCAAGCGCAGGTACAGGCCTTTCTGGTCGTACTCAATGGTGTCAATGTTATTGTCCTGCATAAAACCGTAAAGCTGTTTGACTTCCTTCAAAATCGGGGATTCCTTCACGGCCGGGGCTTTAGCTGCAACGGTTTTTTTAGCCGGAGCCGTTTTTTTGGTTGCTGTTTTTTTCATAAAAGAAATAACCTCTGTTTCTGAGTAATACCAAAACTGCTTTCATTTATTTTACATAATTTTGCCGCGCTTGAGACATCTTCCCTTACTTTGGCTTGGTGACAGGCAGGGCTTCCACCTCTTCGCGCAGGAGTTTTTCCTCGTCTATGGGCTGGTCTATCCCCAGCGTGCGTTTTACTTCAAAAGCGGTAATGGCAAAATTAATGCCTTCCGCGATATGCTTGACGATGCCGGACGAAGTTACCCCAATTACTTTACCNNCGCGCGCAGGACCAGCGGGCCGCCGCTGTTGCCTTGGTTAACGGCGGCGTCGGTGTGGATGGTGTCTACGCCGTTGTCGTTTTTAAGCGCGCTGATAATGCCTTCGGTCATCGTCCAGTATTCATCTTCCGGGTTGCCCAGCGCCAGCACCGTTTCACCCGTTTTGTAGTGGGAGCGGTCGTCATCCAATTCAAAATACGGGAATTTCCCCTCCGCTTTTAATAACGCCAAATCCCGCGAATGGTTCACTTTCACCACCCGCGCGTAACGGAAGGGCGGTTCGGACCGCCAGGGTTCAAAGGGCAAATCTTCGTACAGGTAATAGCGCTCATCGCGTTCCCCTTCAACCACGTGGGCGTTGGTAATCATATAGCCGTCTTCGCTGATAAAAAAGCCCGAGCCGTGCCCCGTGGGCGTTTCCACATAGGTGGTTTTCTTCATCAGTTCGCGGTATTTATGATCGTTGCGCGGGAAGGAGTCCTGCCCCGGGCCCCGGGCAAAAAGCACGCGGTTTTCTTCCAGCTCGCGCATAATTTTACGCAGGCAGGCGCGCAAGTCCTGCTCCAGGGTTTTGCGGATGCTGGCTCCGGCCGTTTGGGTGTAAACGGGCGCAATCACCGGGAAAAGCAGGGAGAACGTCAGCTGGTTGAACCAGTGCACGCCGACGGCCGCGTTGTTAAATTCCAAATGGCTCAGCCGGCTGGCGTTTAGTTTAATGACGGCGGCGCGGGTGTTGGGGTTGCGCAGCGTAAGCGTTACGGTTGTATAAAATTGCGGAATCCAGTATTTGCGCACCCAGAGGTAGCGGTCGTTTTGGACGAGTGCGAAGCCTTCCTCTCCCCGCTCCTCTACGTGATAGTCTATTTCCGCGACGTAATCATATTGATGGCGGAAACGGTATTCGTCCACATGGACGCGGGAGAATAATGTGGCCAGCGCATCCGCCGAGGCGACGGCGGCGCCGTCGTCTACACGGATGACGTATGAGTTGATGGGAGTTAAATTGTAGTCTTTAAACGTAAACGTGTGTTGGAGGAATTTATCCGCAACCACCAGCACGCTTGCGTCTATTTTATCGTCAAAGGACGGAGTTTTGTAAATGCCCCGCTTCAAGCGGCCGTGATAATTGCATCCGGCCGAAAACAACATCACCGCAGACAGGACAAGCGGCGTTGTCCTGCGTATCCAATTGGAAAAGCAAACCATACAATCATTATATCAAAGTCTTCCAGACCGGGTACTCCATGCCTGTACTTGGGATTATNNGTCCGGGCAAAGACGCGCCGGTTAAGAAACGGCACGGCGGGCCGCAACTTGATACGCGCTGAATTGATTGATTGAGCCACACAGGATTGCTTGATTGCGGCCGTTTAGCATAACGGCCAGACCGGGTGCTCCATGCCTGTACTTGGGATTATNNGTCCGGGCAAAGACGCGCCGGTTAGAAACGGCACGGCGGGCCGCAACTTGATACGCGCTGAATTGATTGGGCCGCGCCGGATGGCTATACCGCGTGTGTTTGACACAACATCCGCCAAAAAGCCCCGCTGTACAAGCGGGGCTTTTATATTGGTATCTTCCAAATTTATTTGACGGATTACTGGTTCGCGTTTTCGGCGGCGGAAGCGCGGTTGTATTCTGCGCGCAGGGCTTCAAAACGCTTCATCAGTTCGGCCTGTTTGGCGCTCAGCTCCCCGCCGCTGCGCTGCACGCGGGCGGCTTCCTGCAGGGCTTTGCCGTGGGCCGCGTTAAAGCGGTTCAGTTCGCGGCGCACCTTTTTTAAAGGGCGCGTGCCGGGCGTTACCGTTACCAAAGCCGGTTCGGCGGCCTGGGCCGCCTGCTGGAGGCGGATTTGTTCGGAAGAACGCTGCATTTCTTCCACCAGCTTTTTCTGGGCGTTGGCACGCTCTTGTTTCTGGCGGTCAAAACGCACGCAGTCTTCTTCGGTAATGTCTAAATTTTTAAGTAAGGCTTCTTTAGCGGCCTGGTGGCGGCGGGCGGCAAAGCAGTCGGCGTGAGCATAGTGCTTGCCCCCATCGTCTTCCCATACGGAAATGCTGCCGCAGGCCGAATTAATCGGTTTACCGCAGACGGCGCAGGTGTGGGTTTCATACTTTTTATTCATTTCCGCTTCGCAGGAATGGCGTTTTTCCGCGGTTTGCACGAAAGATAAATCTTCGCCTTTTTCCCAGCCTTTGTAAAAATCACACGCGCAGGAAGAATGCTTTTTAACGTACCAATCGCGTTTGGGCGTAATCTGGTAGCCGTCGGTTTTCAGGATTTTCTCCCGGCAGACGATACAGCGGGTATAGTCCTGCTCGTTTTCGGCGGCGGGTGTCGTTTCGCCCGGTGCGGCGGGCAGGTTTTTAACGCCGGCCTGATTGGCGGCCTGCATGGCGCGCACGGCGTTCATTTGCTGGGTAAACTTGAGGTTGAAAGCGGCGTCGTCAAACGATATGGGCACTTTGGTATCCAGCCCAAAGCCGCCCCCCAGGGGAATTACTTTTGTGCCCTGTGCCAATGCGCACGCGGGCGCAAGCAAAAATGCGAGCAAGGTCAGACGCAAAATTTTCATTCAGTTTCCTCCTCTAAAGATATATACATAGTATCAGTTTTGTATTGGGCAAAACAAGGGCCAAAAGTCCCACCGTTAGGTGGGCCCCGATTAGGAAATAGACAGGACTTTTTGGCAGCACGCCAGCAGTTTTTCGGCCGCGGCGAGTGTGTCGTCCAAAGGCTTTTGCCCCGCCAAGACGCGGAGAATTTCCCGTTCCGCCGGGTCCGTCAGTTCTTGGACGAGCGCCTTTTTTCCGGGGAGGTAGCGGCCCGTTTTTACAAAGTGTGCCGCCTGGAGCATAAAGAACGCCGCTTTATAAAGTTCCTTTAGAAATGCGGGCGTTAAATCTCCGTGCAGCCACGTGTGTATCAGGGCGTGGTAAAGCGTGCCCGCGCCGGTTCTGGCGGCGTCCAGCGCGTCCCGGCGCGTGGGAGTCGGGAGTATTCCGTCAAACGAACCGTAAAGCGTTTTGGTGTCGTGCGTAAATTGGAAAAGTTCCGCGCGGGACCAGTTTTTAAGCGCCTCTTTCCCGCCGAAAAATCCGCACGCCGAATGTGTACCGGCCGGCATACGGGCCAGAATTTTTTTGTAAGCGTCCACATCGGCGGCGGAGACGGCGTCCAGAATGACCACCGCGTCAATATCGCTGTTTTCGCGCGCTTCCCCCCGCCCGAAGCTTCCCTGCAGGCCGACGGCCAGCAGGCGCGCGCCAAATGCGTCCCGCAGGCGGTTAATCAGTTCCCGCATCCAGTTGTTTACGTCAAAAGACATAGTTTTCCCTCCCGGTTACGTAAGATAAAAAGTCCGCTCCGGCGCGGATAAAGAGAGAAATCCCCGGGGCCGCCTAAGCGGAGCCCCGGGGATTTTATATACGGCGTTTGAAACTATTTGAGCAAGGCTTTTCTGGAAAGTCTCACTTTTCCGTTATTGTCAATTTCAACGCATTTCACTTCAACGATGTCGCCGAGTTTCAATACGTCTTCCACCTTGTTGATGCGGTGTTTTTCAATTTCGGAAATATGCAGGAGTCCGTCCTTGCCGGGCAGAATTTCCACAAACGCGCCGAAAGGCTGGATGGAAACCACTTTGCCTTTGTAAATTTTATTGACTTCCGCTTCCGCAGTCATCATTTCAATTTCGGCTTTGGCCTGATCCAAGCGGTCCCCGTTGGCGGCGGCGATGGTTACCGTACCGTCTTCGGCGATGTCAATCTTGGCTTCGGTCGCTTCGGTGATGCGTTTGATGTTCTTGCCGCCGGGGCCGATTAAGGCGCCGATTTTGTCCACCGGGATTCTCATTTTGAAGATGACCGGCGCAAAGCGGGAGACGTTGGCTCTCGGTTCGGCGATGGTTTTCTCCATATGGTCCATAATGAACATGCGGCCCTGGGTGGCTTGCGCGATGGCTTTGCTCAAAACGTCCAGCGGAATGCCGGTTTTGAGTTTAACGTCCATCTGGAAAGCCGTGATGCCCTTGCGGGAACCCGTAAGTTTGAAATCCATATCGCCCAGGTGGTCTTCCAGGCCCATAATGTCGGACAGAACGACAAATTTGCCGTCGCCGCTGATGGCGCCCATGGCGATGCCGGAGCAGGCCGATTTCATCGGCACGCCCGCATCAAACAGGGCAAGCGAGCCGCCGCAGACGCTGGCCATGGAGGAAGAACCGTTGGATTCGGTAATGTCGGAAACGACGCGGATCGTGTACGGGAATTCTTCTTCGCTGGGCAGAAGCGGCATTAAAGCGCGGCGGGCGAGTTCCCCGTGGCCGATTTCTCTGCGGCCCGGAGAGCGGTCCGGTTTGCATTCGCCGGTGGCAAAATCCGGGAAGTTATAGTGCAGCATAAAACGTTCGTAGGTGGTTTCGTCCAACCCTTCCACCATCTGCTGGTCTTCCGGGGTGCCCAGGGTGGCTACGGCCAGGGACTGGGTCTGCCCGCGGGTGAACAAAGCGGAACCGTGGGCGCGCGGCAGCAGGCCGACCATGGAGCTTAACGGTCTGATTTCGTCGGGCTTGCGGCCGTCCACGCGCACGTTTTCGTGCAGCACCAGGTTGCGGGATTCTTCAAACATAATGTTTTCCAGCGCGATGCCCGCGTACGTGGAAGCGTTGTCGCCGTAAGCGGCGGCGAGTTCTTCGGTAAACGAGGCTTTGAGCTGGGCAACCTGCAGGTCGCGGGTTTGTTTGTCGGAAAACGCGTGCAGAATTTTTTTGGCTTCTTCGCGGAATTTGCCGTTGGCGAGGTCCGCCACTTCCTGCGGCAGTTTTTCCACGACGTATTCAAATTTCGGTTTGCCGGCCATTTCGCGCAGCTGAAGCTGCACGGCGCACATTTTGTCAATTTCCGGTTTGGCGGTTTCCATCGCTTTGATGATGGCGTCTTCTTCCACTTCTTTGGCGCCGCCTTCCACCATTAACAAGCCCTGGGCGGAACCGGCGATAACCAGGTCCATATCGCAGGATTCCTGTTCTTCTTTGGTGGGGTTGACGATGTACTGCCCGTCTTTGCGGCCGATGCGTACGGCGGCGACGGGTTCGTTAAACGGAATGGACGAAATGACGAGCGCGGCGGAAGAGGCCAAAACGGACAAAACGTCGGCATCGTGCTTGTCGTCGCTGGAGATGACCATCGCGGTGACGTTGGTTTCGCAGGCGAAGCCTTCCGGGAAAATCGGGCGGATGGTGCGGTCAATAATGCGGGAAGACAGCGTTTCTTTTTTGCTCGGGCGGCCTTCGCGTTTGAAAAAACCGCCGGGGATTTTGCCCGCGGCGTAGGTTCTTTCTTTATAGTTGACGGTAAGCGGAGTAAAATCGGAAATACCCGGTTTTTGCTCCTTGGTGGAGACGGCGGTGGCGAGCACCATCGTTTCACCCATCGTGGCGACTACCGCGCCGTCGGCCTGTTTGGCGACCAAACCGGTTTCCAGTTTAATCGTTTGGTTTCCGACGGTAAGTTCCACGTTGTGAATGTCGAATTTGTGATTGAAATTTTGCATTACGGTTTATTTCCTTAATTTAAGTTCTTGGGTGACTTTCTGATATTTTTCAAAGTCGGATTTTTTGAGGTAAGCGAGCAAACGTCTGCGCTGGCCGACCAGTTTATTAAGGCCTCTTTCACCCGCAAAATCTTTCGGGTTGGCTTTAAGGTGGTTGGAGATATACTGGATGCGTTCGGTGATGAGCGCAATCTGCACGGCGGCGGAGCCGGTATCGTTGGCGCCGGTTTGGAATTTGCTGATGATGTCTTTTCTGTCTTGAATGGAAAGTACCATTGTTTTGTACACTTAGGCTGTAAGCTGCCGACCAAGCCATCCTTATCCGAAGGAATACCGAGCCGGAGTTCAGACCTTCTCCTATGTTAATTTTTTATACTTGCTTAAGTACAGTCTAATTATAGCAAATTGATTTGTATTTGGGAAAGGGCTACTTGTTTTCTTCGGGTGCGGGGCCGTATTCGTTGGGGAAGGCAGAGCCCTCCTCCTTCAACAGCCGGCGGTTAAATTTCCATCCCTTGAGCATGGTAAACTCGGAAGAATGAAACAGGGTAGACAACCAGTTATATCCCAAATCATGCCCGCGGCGCACCAATACGCTATACGCAGCCAAAACCACCAGCACGCAGGCGCAGCACAGCCCAAGTTTGTACTCGCTTGCCAGCGTATCTAACAAGGCCGGGTTATGGGAAGACAAATGCTTTATCGCCCAAACGAAAAGACACGCCAACACAAGCGTGGTGTTGCTAAAGTAGGCATATTCCTTGCGGCTGGCACGCCCGAACGGACACCAGAAGTAAAGGAGACATTTAAACGTATATTTAAGGCAATCTTTTATCATATTTTTATTATATAAAAAAGAACGCCCGCCGGAGATTGGGCGGGCGCAGGTGTTCTTGTAGGAGGTTTAGAAACACACTTTAAAAAGTATACCCCAGGTGCAGTTTGGCGTAGCGTTCCACATTGTCAAATTCAATGTCTTCCAGGGTGCGGAAGTCTTTAAATTCTTTGGCGATCCACGCAAATTCGCGGTCCAGGCGCTGTTTTTTTACAAGCTGCGTGGCGATGGTTTCTTTCATTGCCGTTTTCATAGTGGCCTCCTCCGCGTTTAAATTTACCTGCTTGATATTAATAAGATAGCGTTTACGAAGAGAAAATAACAGGGTCCTTAGGCCCAGCGCCCCGGGAAATTTGGGCCCATCCTTTTCCCCTCCCGGGGCCCATTCTTTTTACCGTCGGGGGCCCATTCTTTTTACTGTCGGGGGCCCAGGCCGTTTTGGGCCTTTGGACCCAACTTTTAATTTGATATACTTCTATATATGACCGACGAAAACGCCCTGCTTGCCAAAGCCCTCGCCCGCGCGCCGCTCACCCGCGCGGAAACGGCCGCTTTGCTGAGCGTAAAAAATCCCCGGCCGCTTTTTGAGGCCGCCGACCGCGTGCGTAAAGCATTTGTGGGGGATGGAGTATACCTGCGCGGGCTGATTGAATTTTCCAACTATTGCAAAAATGACTGCCTCTACTGCGGCATCCGGCGTTCCAACGCGTCGGCCCGGCGTTACCGTCTGACGCCGGAAGAAATCGTACACACGGCCAAAAAAGCCGCCGGATACGGTTATAAAACCGTCGTGCTCCAATCGGGCGAAGACCCGTGGTTTGACGCGGACACGATGGCGGATATCATCCGGCAAATCAAAACGCTGGACGTGGCCGTTACGCTGAGCCTGGGCGAAAAAACGCGTGAAGAATACGCCGCTTACCGCCGGGCGGGAGCGGACCGCTACCTGCTGCGGATTGAAACGACGGACAAAGCCCTCTACGAAAAAATGGACCCGGGCATGAGCTGGGACAACCGCGTGCGCTGCCTCTGCGATTTAAAGGAACTGGGGTATGAAGTGGGGTCGGGTTCTCTGGTCGGACTGCCGGGGCAGACCACAGAAAGCCTGGCGGACGATTTATTGTTTTTTAAGGAACTGCCGGTGGATATGGCGGGCATCGGGCCGTTTATCCCCCACCCGCAGACGCCGCTTGCGGGCGAAACCGTGCAGGGACATTTTGAATTGGCGTTAAAAATGATGGCGCTCATGCGCCTGTTACTGCCGGACATTAACATCCCGGCCACGACGGCCATGGAAACCCTGCATCCGCGCGGCCGTTTACTGGCGCTTGAAAGCGGGGCCAATGTGGTTATGCCCAATGTTACGGAGGGCGATTACCGCAAATTTTACGAACTCTATCCGGGCAAAATCTGCACCGGGGACACGCCGGACAGGTGCCGCGGCTGCATACAAGCCAAAATTGAGTCCATCGGGCGTACGGTATCGCCGGCCTATGGTTTTCACGGCGACTATTTAAAAGGCAAAAAATAACCTTTCCCCCATAGATCCTCTCCCGGGCTTACGCCCGGATTTTTTTGTACGGCTTTCATCCGGCGCGGGTTTTGCGGCGGGTAACCAAATAACGCTTCCGGGTAAAAATAAGCTTCCTTTTCCATAGGAAATGTAATACAATAATAATGAATTACAACGGGCCGAGCCCGTCAACTGATATTTAATTGGAGAGACGACCACCTATGGTAAAAAA
>DCTQ01000061.1 GCA_002329395.1 Candidatus Avelusimicrobium alvi
GGTTTTCAACAGATACAAAAACCCGCCCCGGCCGTTTAAAGCCGGGGCGGGTTACAAATATACTTACTAAATAGCTAACTCAGGGGTACTGGGCTGAAACGGAAGCGGATTGCTGGAGCCTCCCGCATCTTTCCAGCTGGAGCAGGTTACTTCCGTGCCTGCGGAACAGTCACTCATTTCCCCGCACATGGCATATTGAAACACATACAGCGTGCGGCAGCTGCCGGGGCCGTACAGATAGGTACTGTCGTAGCAAGACTGCCCTTTAAGCGAATTGGAAATAAAATACTTTTTGCCCGGCGTACACGAGTTACATTCCGAACCCAGAGAACAACCCGAGGGCAGATTCATTTCATAGCCGTTTGACCGAAACGCCTCCTGAGCACTGACATCGGGATAATAGCCGACGAAGAAACCTGCGTTACGTAAACGAATATCGTTACACTCATATGAGATACCACTTGAATTAGGTGAACCTGGAGGATAGCAAATACCGTCGTTTGCCGCACCGCGGGACACATCCAGCGTACCGCAGTATAACGCTTTAGTCAGGCATGTTTTCATGGTGCTCCGGCAAGTGTTAAGCGTCAAATATTTGCAGGAATCATAATTCCACGTATACTTGATACTGCCCGTTTGGCCGGAGGGACACGTTTCGGTATACGTTTCCTGCCCGTTATGGGTGGGTTCGCACTTGGAGACCTCGCCGGGGTTGCCGCATACCAGATACACTTCTTCCGCCTTTTTGAGTTTTACCTTCTGCCACGACACCTGCGGCGCACCAGAGGCACCCGTCGCCGCGCAGGAAGGAAATTTCTCCCCGCCGGATTTCATATGCGACGCAAACAATTTCAGTTCGTCCACCGTCATATCATTGGATTCTAAGCTGTAACCGTTGTTTAACGTACCGATACGCAGGTTTGCAGCGAAATCTATATTCGCCTCTCCAGAGCCGCTCCCCAGCGTTACGTTCGTGCTCTTCACGGCGGCCGCCGTGTTTAAATCCAGCTTTCCCCGGTTCAGGTTCACAGCAGTAGCCTGCAACGGACGCGTTCCCAATGCGCCGGATTCCGCACAGCCCAGGTTCATTTCGCAGGCGGACGTTAAACCCACGTCCATCTGCTTTTGGGCGTTAATCTTGCTGTACGCCACATACGGCACCGGGAAGTACGTTACCATTTTCATGGTGGAGTCGGCCAATCCCGCCGACGGAAACACCGCCAAAGCGGCGCCCAGAATAAATAATTTTTTCATAAAGCCCTCTGTCAGTTAAATTATCCGGCAAACCCGACACCTGCCTGCTACTATATAATATAAAGTAAATTATGCCAAAAATCAACCGGGAAAAATTATTTTACGTATAGCTTTCCAAATACGTGTGCAGCCCTTCCGCACGCGCCTGCGATACGCCCGCGTCGTAAAGTTCTTCGGCCTCCGCCGTGCGGCCCAGCGCATAGAGCACCTGGGCGAGCGCAAGCTTGGTAAGAATCTGGCCGCGGGTTTCGTCCGAATTGTCAAACAGCGCGCGGGCCTGCTGCAAATCTTCCAGGGCGGCGGCCATTTTATTTTTGCGTTTTAAAATATCCGCGCGGCCCCATTTTACAAAGCCGAGGTCCACCGTGTCGTTAATGGCGCTGTAGAGCTTGTCGGCCACGTTGTAGTGGCGTAGGGCCTCGTCGTACTTGCCCTGCTGGCGCAGGCCGTTGGCCATGCCGCAGTTGGTATACGCTTTGCCGAACACGTCTTCGCTTTTGCGGAAAATCTTTTCGGCCAGTTTATAGTATTTCACGCAGTCGTCAATTTTCCCGCAGATGCGGCTGATGCCCGCCAGGCCGCAGCAGCCGTAGGCCAGGCTGATGTCGTCCCCGGCTTTTTTGGCCAGCGAAACGGCTTTTTTAAACTGGGCGATGCCTTCTTCAAAATGGCCCTGGAGGCGGAAAATCCCCCCTTTGGCCCAATGGATAAAGCTCATTCCGGCAAAATCCTTCAGCTGGGTGTAGGCGGCCAGCACCGCGTCCAGCAAATCCAGCGCTTCTTCCAGCCGGCCCCAGGCGCGCAGGGCCATGCCCATTTCCTGCATGGCGCGCACGATAAATTCGTCGTACTCCAATTCCCGGGCCATTTTTAAAGCGTCTTCCGCCAGTTCGTACGCGGCGGCCGAATGGCCCAGCGTGCGGTAGCAGGCCGCCATGGCGAGCAAAGCGTCCATACGCGTTTCGGCGTCTTCGGCGGTCTGCAGGGTTTTGGCGTAGCTTTTTAAAGCGTCTTCAAACGAACCCAGCTGGCGTTGGGCCTCGCCGGTTAAAAACCAGGCGGCCGCGTCTTTGGCGCGCGCGGCGGAAAGTTTTTCAAGCGCGTCCGACGGGCGGCCCGCGTCCAGCAAGGCTTCCAGCGCGGCATAGTCCAGTTTTACCGCGCGTTTGGCGGCGGTGCGTTGCACTTTCTTTTTGGTTGCGGCCATATGGTTTCCCCCTTGGAAAATTACAGTTTTAACAGCTTTTTGATTTCAGCCAGCGTAGAAGCCAAATCGTACGGCTTCGGAATAAAATAGTCCGCGCCCGCTTCCGTCGCGCGGTCGCGCGACTCCGGGTCCGACAGCGTGGACATAATCACCACCGGAATGCGCCAGGTGACGTTGTCAGTCTTTAACAGTTTGCAAACGTCAAATCCGCTGAGTTTGGGCAACATTAAATCAAGCAGGATTAAATCGGGCTTTACCTGTTTGGCAAGCGCCACGCCCGCCACGCCGTTTTCGGCCCAGTGCACGTCAATCCCTTCCACTTTCAGCGCGCCCGAAAGCGCGCCGCCGAGCACTTTGGAATCTTCAATCAGCACCACTTTTTTCATGGTTATATCTCTTCGCAATGGTCTTTATAGAGGCGGATGGAGTCCGCGTATTCGCGCGCGTTGCGGATGACGGCGTTTACTTCGTCTTCTTCCAATTTGCGCACGATTTTGGCCGGCACGCCCATCACCAGCGAGCCCGCCGGGATGTTTTTCCCCGCCGGAACCACCGCGCCCGCGCCGATAATGCAGTTGGGGCCCACTTCGCTTTCCATCACCACGGCGTTCATGCCGATCAGGCAGTTGTCGCCGATTTTGCTTCCGTGCACCACGGCCCCGTGGCCCACGCTCACCCCGCGCCCGATCAGGCACGGCGCGCCGTAATTAACGTGCACGCAGGCGTTTTCCTGAATGTTGGAATTTTCCCCCACGGAAATAGAGGCGATGTCCCCCCGCAGCACGGCGCACGGCCAGACGGACACGTTTTCCCCCAATGTCACGCCGCCGATAATTACGGCGGTTTTATGCACGTAGCAGCTGGGGCGCACGTCGGGCACCAGCTCGTTAATACGCTCTTTCATCAGGAAACTCCTTTAGGTAATTTGGGCTTGCGCGAAGACGGCGAAGACGAAAGCTGAAGCCCCCAGTAAATAAAAATGCTGATAATGCCCGGAATCACGTAATACACCACGCGGTAGATGAGCGTGGCCATCAGGGCGGCGTCCCAGTCAATGCCCATTTGGGCGTAAACGGCCGTCATCGCCAGTTCCATGGCGCCCAGGCCGCCGGGCAAAATCGGAATCAGCGTGGTAACCATGCCGACGGCAAACCCCGCCACCAGCACCCCCGCCGTAATGTGAATGCCCACCGCGCGGAAAGCGAAATAGAGCACAAAAATCGTAAAAAGCCAGTCCCCGCAGACGTAGACGATGGTCATCGTCAGCTTGTTTTTCTTTTTATGGATAAGGTCAATCCCTTCGTCCAGCTGGTCCATAAAATTGTCGTACTTGCCTTTGGGAATCAGCGCGCGGAACACGTGAAAAAGCACCTTGTTCATCAGCCGGAAAATCTTGCGCAGCCAGCGCGAGCGCCATTCGTTGTTAAACAGAAACGCGGTAATCACCACGCACACGGCACACATCACGACAATGAGCGAAAAGTTTTTGAGGAGCTGCATCGTCGTGGCCGAGGAATTAAACAGCATCAGCACCGAACCCTGCAAAATAATTATGGCCAGCACGAAATACAACAAAACGGTAATCACGATGCTTGCCGTTACGCAGGTGCCAAACGGCACGCGGCGGCGGTTTAACAAATGCGCGCGCAGGGCAAACCCGCTTACCCCCAGCGAAGAAACCACATAATTCACCGTGGTGGACACCAGCGCAATGCCGATGGCCGCGCTTTTGCTTATGCGCCGGCCCATAATGCGCAGCACCTCGTAGAGGCTTAGGCCCATGGACACATAAATCAGCACGGAAGAAAAAAGGGAAAGAAAAAGATACTTGGTGCGCACGCCCTGCCAGATTTTGACAAAGCTGTCTTTGGCCTGGTATACCATAAAAGCGATAAGGCCGAGGGAAAGAAGAATGCCCAGCGTATAGAGCAGGTATTTTAACGGTTTTTTCAAGCGTACGCTCCGGGATAATGATATGTATAAATTATATAATTTATTTAGGGGAAAAAGACACGCGATTCGGAACCGGCTTCCGCCTCGCTCCCGTTTTTGGATGATAAAGGATTTTATATATGAAAAGCATTAAAGTAATCGGCGCGAAAGGGCACAATTTAAAAAACGTTACGGTGGAACTGCCCAAAGACAAAATGGTGGTGGTAACGGGGCTGTCCGGCTCCGGCAAAAGCTCGCTGGCGTTTGACACCATTTACGCCGAAGGCCAGCGCCGCTACGTGGAAAGTATGTCCGCCTATGCGCGGCAGTTTTTGGAACTGATGGAAAAACCGGACGTGGAGCATATTGAAGGGCTCTCGCCCGCCATTTCCATTGAACAGCGCAACCCGTCTAAAAATCCGCGTTCCACGGTGGCCACCGTGACCGAAATTTACGACTACCTGCGCCTGCTGTTCGCCCGCGTGGGGCACCGCTTCTGCCCCGAATGCGGCCGCGAAGTGCAGTCCTGGAGCGTACAGGGCATCGCGCAGGACATTTTAAAAAAGTTTGACGGCAAGACCGTTTATATTCTCTCGCCCGTCATCCGGGGCCGCGCGGGCACGTACGAGGAATTGTTCGCCAAGTTTAAAAAAGAAGGCTACGTCAAAGCGCGCGTAAACGGCACGGTGATTTCGCTGGACCAGACGCCCGCGCTGGAACGCTATAAAAAGCATACCATTGAACTCGTAACGGATGAAATTTACGTGGAAGAATTTGACCGCGAACGCCTGGTGGAAAGCCTGGAGGCCGCGTTGAAATACGCCAAGGGCCTCGTGCACGTGCTGGAAACCGAAGGCGAAAAACCGCTTGATTTTACTTACAGCGAAAGCAACGCCTGCGCGCACTGCGGCATCGGGTTTTCGGAGCTGGAGCCGCGCCTGTTTTCGTTCAACTCGCCTTACGGCGCGTGCCCGGAATGCAACGGCCTGGGGCTTAAAATTGAAGTGGCCGAAGACCTCGTGGTGCCGGACCCGGCCCTATCCATTAACGAAGGCGCCATCGCCGCGTGGGACAACCCCGTCACCACGCGCACCCACCGCTGGAAAAACTCCTGGAGCGGGTATTATTACGATATTTTAAAACAAGTCTGCCGCCAGAACAAAATCAATATGAACACGCCGTGGAACAAGCTGCCCAAAGCCCAGCGGGACCTGATTTTGTACGGCGCCGGCGGGGCGAGCTATACGTCGCTCATCTCCGGCGGCGAGCAGGATTTTGAGGGCGTGATTACCAACCTAAAACGCCGCTACCAGGAAAGCGAAAGCGACTTTGTAAAAGAAGAAGTCTACACCCGTTTTATGCGCGAAGTAACCTGCCCCACCTGCAAAGGCATGCGCTTAAAACCCGAGGCCCTGGCCGTGCGCGTGGACGGCAAAAACATCCACGATATTACGGCCATGCAGGTGTCCGCCGCCAAAGCGTTTTTCAATGCCATCCAATTAAGCGACAAGGAACAAATCATCGCCAAAGACGTACTCAAAGAAATCCGCGCGCGGCTGGATTTTTTAAACAGCGTGGGCCTTTCCTACTTAACGCTGGAACGCAAAAGCCAGACGCTTTCCGGCGGCGAAGCCCAGCGCATCCACTTGGCCACGCAAATCGGCTCCGGCCTGACCGGCGTGCTGTACGTGCTGGACGAACCCACCATCGGGCTTCACTCGCGCGACAACGACCGCCTGATTGAAACCTTAAAAAACCTGCGGGATTTGGACAACACCCTCATCATCGTGGAACACGATAAGGACACGATTCTCGCGTCCGACTATGTGGTGGAACTCGGCCCGGCGGCCGGCGAACACGGCGGCCAAATTGTGGCCGCGGAGCCGACGGCGGACTTTTTGCGCGACGAAAAATCCCTCACCGCTTCGTACTTAAACGGACGGCGGATGATTCTGCCGCGCGAAGAACTGCGCAAAGGAAACGGCAAGTATTTGGAAATTATCGGCGCGAAACAGTTTAACTTAAAAAACATTGACGTTAAATTCCCGCTCGGCAAATTCATCTGCGTAACGGGCGTGTCCGGCTCGGGCAAGTCCACGCTCATCCACCAGATTTTGTACAAAGCCCTCGCGCAAAAGTTCTACGGCGCCAAAGACGCCCCGGGCAAACACAAAGAAATCAAAGGTTTAGCCAACATTGATAAAGTGATTATCGTGGACCAGAGCCCGATAGGCAAAACGCCGCGCTCCAACCCGGCCACGTATACGGGCGTGTTTTCGCACATCCGCGATTTGTTCGCCGAAATGCCCGAAGCCAAACGCCGCGGCTACAAGCCGGGCCGCTTCTCCTTTAACGTAAAGGGCGGACGCTGCGAAAAATGCCAGGGCGACGGAATTTTAAAAATCCAGATGCAGTTCCTGCCGGACATCTACGTCAAATGCGAAGAGTGCGACGGCAAACGCTTTAACGAGGACACGCTGCAGGTAAAATTCAAAGGCAAGAACATCGCCGAAGTGTTGGAAATGAGCGTATCCCAGGCGCTGGAATTTTTTGACAGCATCCCCAAAATCAAACGCTACTTAAAAACGCTGAACGACGTGGGCCTGGGTTACATCAAGCTCGGCCAGGCGGCCACCACGCTTTCCGGCGGCGAAGCCCAGCGCGTAAAACTGGCGGATGAACTTTCCCGCAAGGGGACGGGCAAAACGCTCTATATTCTGGACGAGCCCACCACCGGCCTGCACTTTGCCGATATTGACAAACTGCTCCACGTGCTCCACGGCCTGGCGGACAAAGGCAACACCGTGCTGATTATTGAGCACAACCTGGACGTTATCAAAACCGCCGACTGGCTGATTGACCTCGGCCCCGAAGGCGGCGACAAAGGCGGCACCATTGTAGCCGCGGGCACGCCCCGGCAGGTGGCGGCGTGCAAGGCTTCCTATACCGGGCGGTATTTAAAGCCGGAGCTGGACGCGGTGGACGAGTTTCTGCAAAAACACCCGGAACAGAAGCTCCACGCGCCCAAAGCGGCCGCCGTTAAAAAGGCCGCCCCGGCGGCGAAGCCCAAAGCCCCCTCAAAGACTAAAAAGAAAACGGTTCAAACAAAAAAGGCCCTCTAAAAAGAGGGCCTTTTACCAGCGTCAAAATACTACATCAACTGGCATTTGGCGGCGGATATAGTGGAACTTACATCGCTATTTAACGCGGAATCCTCACAGTTTCCCTCGGTAAAATAAGATTTGCACTTTCCTGTACAATAACGGTGTACTTTTTCGCCATTAATATGGCCGTACAATATAATTTCATTATTCACGGCCTTTAATGAAAAAAAGCTGTCGGCATAATCGCCCCCGGCATAAGAACCTAATTGAAAATGCTTTAACGCCGGCACTTCCTCCCGATAGATTTCGCGATTTATCACGCCATCCGCCAGGAAAGACATCTTGGCCGCCTGCTCCAAGTGGGACATCGCCCCCAACGCTTCCACCGCTTTGGATTTATTTACCGCTTTTTGGTACTGAGGAAGAGCAACCGACGATAAAATACCGATGATAAGCACCACGACCAGCAATTCAATTAAAGTAAACCCTTTGTTCATAAAAAGCTCCTTGGCAAACTGATTTGCAGGCTTTCTGGCCATTTAAACATTCCCAGCCCAAAAATCAATGCTAGAAACAATGTATCAAAAAAAAAAAACGGGTCAAGACCCGTGCATAGGCCCTTATACAAACGCCCGGCCATACAACAAAAAAGGCCCTCTAAAAAGAGGGCCTTTTTACAAAAATCATCCATACCGCCGGAGGGCTATGTGTTAAATGGGGTTTCCGTTCCCCTTAAACAGTTTGCACCATTTGTCGCTTTCATAACATACGATGGAATGAGCAGACCCCTCGCAGGTCTCGTATTCCAGCAGATAACGTCTTTCCAAATTATTGAAACTGCTGGGTATGCCGTCCACGCGGGCGGCCATTACATTGCCTGTACGAGAGGGGCAGCGATCGCCCCAGGACACTCCGTTGCTGACATAACACCAGTGTTTATTGCAACACACTTCTTCATCATCGGTAGTGCCGCAGGAAAGTCCTTTTAATTCCGCGCCCATACTCTCAAAGGTGCGGGTGTCGCAGTCATCATCCTGCGCCAGCACGCACAACTGCTGCTGTTGGTTCAAATACCGCAGCATCTGCACCGCTTCCGCCGCGCGGGATTTTTCCACCGCTTTTTCATACTGCGGCACCGCAATCGCCGCCAAAATACCGATGATTAATACCACTACTAATAACTCTATAAGCGTA
>DCTQ01000105.1 GCA_002329395.1 Candidatus Avelusimicrobium alvi
GTGCTTTTAAATACCTGGGAGAGAAATATTCGGGAACGCAAAAGTTTGCCGGGAAGCGGTTCTTTATGCGGGTACATCCGAATAATTGAGCCACACCGGCAGGCAATAGCGTAAAACAGCCGGACAATAAAAAACGGATAAGAAAAATATCCTTATCCGTTGGGTTGATTTTGTGACAAAGTATCGTCTAGCCGAGCATATCCAAAATTTCNNCCCGCAGACGCGCACGCCGGCATTCTTCGCGGTTTGCATATCTACGTCCGAATCGCCCACATACAAGGCGTCTTCTTTGGCCGCGTTCGCAAGCACTAAAATTTCGTTTACAATGGATGGATCAGGCTTAACGGGCACCCCCTCGCGCTGGCCGAGCACGGCTGAAAAAGAAATATCCGGAAAGAAATGCTTTACCAGCCGTTCCGTCGCGCGCTGGTATTTGTTAGACGCTACGGCCAGTTTCACGCCGCGCGCCTGCAATTCCGCCAGCAGTTTTGCCATGCCTGGATACGGCTTCGTGCGGTCCGTTAAATGTTCGTCGTAATAAGCGAAAAAAGCGGGCCGGATTTTTTCCATATATTCCGGCGTTTTATAGCCTTCCGGCAGGACGCGTTCCAGCAGTTTGCCCACGCCGTTGCCCACAAACGTTTCACACTCGGCTTCCGTGCGCGGGGCCAGCCCCAGCGCGCCAAGCGAATGATTGGCCGCGCAGGCCAAATCCGCAATAGTGTCCAGCAGGGTGCCGTCCAAATCAAAAATAACCAGCTGACCTTCCTTCATAATACTTCCCCCTCTCATAAAACACCCGCCAACACTTCCGGCGGGTTAAAGANNCCCCCAGCCGCTGTTTGTATTCAAACCCGCCCACCTCGGCGCATTTGTTATGCTTGGCGCCGGGCACCAGCCAGATTTCTTTGGGCTCGCCCGCTTTTTTAAACAGCATTTTGGCCTGTGCGGCGGGGACCAGGTTGTCGTACCGGCCGTGAATGATAAACACCGGGCGCGGCGCAATTTTAGGGATGTTATACTTCGGGCTGTAACGCTCCGGATTGACGCCCAGGTATTTGCGGATATAATGCAGAATAATCGGAATCAGCGGGAAATAGGGCACCTTGTGGTGCACCCACGCCCAGCGGGACACCACGCGGCGGAACGAATAGTACGACGCTTCCGCCACCACGCAGGAAATTTCGGGGTTGTGCGCGGCTTCGCAAATGGCCACCATGCCCCCCATAGATAAACCGTACAAGCCGATTTTTTCGCAGAACTGCGGGCGCGTTTCTTTTAAAAAGCGCACGGCCGCGGCCACGTCTTTGAGTTCCAGGTATCCGATAGAGCTCGTCTTGCCGCCGCTTTCACCCAGCGCGCGGAAATCAAAATACAGCAGGTTAAAACCCAAATCGCGCAGGAAATACGTATTTTTTAAAATGTCGGAGCGGTTCATCCCCCAGCCGTGCATTAAAATAATGGTTTTGGCGGAATACTCCTCGCTCGGGATAAACCAGCCCTTGATTTGCACCTTGTCTTCCGTTTTAAAGTACACGTTTTCATACGGCAGGCCGAACTGGTCCGGCCACGCGTCCAGCGCTTTTCGTTTGGAAACGGGGTGTAAGACGCTTTTGGCCGCGCGCATGCAAAAATAAACGGTCAGCAGGGCGATTAACGCCAGCACGCCCAGCACGATTAAAATAACATACAAGACAGAACTCATAACTTCTCCTTGTGTAAGCAATTATTCCAAAATCTCTAAAAACGCCTGCGGGATGTACGCCGCCGTATCGCCGGCGAGCACGCCGTAATCGGTGCGTTTAAGCGCGGCCAAATCCCCCGCCAGGCCGTGCAAATATACGCCGCACAGCGCGGCCTTTAATGCGCTGGAGGCGTCAAATCCTTCTGCGGCGCCCAGCTGCGCCCACAGCCCGGCAATCACGCCGGACAACACGTCGCCGGACCCCGCCTTGGCCAGCGCAGGGCCGCCCGTGGTGTTTTGCCAGGTTTCCGGAGCTCCGTCCGTTTCCGCGCACACCAGCGTGCCGGACCCTTTCAAAACGCTCACGCCGCCCGTCACCCGGCACAGCGCTTCGGCCTGCCGGAGGCGGCCGGCTTCGTCCGGCGTAATTTCCGTTTTAAGCAGGCGCGCCATCTCGCCGGGGTGCGGCGTAAATATGGAAGGCCGGTTTTTCGGCCAGCATTTGGCCCAGTCTTCCCGGCGGGCTAAAAAATTAAGCGCGTCCGCATCCGCGATGACGGGCAGCGGACACTGCGCCAGGAACTCCCCTAAAAGCGGGCTGGCCCCCATACCGGGGCCGACAACGGCCAAAGAGGGCTTGCGCAACGCGCAAAAATCCATCAGCAGGCCAAACGCCCCGCGGCTGATTTCCCCTTCCGGGGTTTCGGGAAGCGGCAGGGTAATGGCTTCGGGCAGAGCGGCGGCAAACGCCGGCTGCATACTGGCCGGCAGCGCCCAAAACACCAGGCCCGCGCCGGAAAGCAGGGCGCTTTTGGCGCATAAAAAACCCGCGCCGCACATCGNNCCCGCCAGCACCAGCACCCGGCCGAAAGAGCCTTTGTTGGCCTCCCGGGGGCGTTTGGGTAAAAAGGAGCTGAGCGTTTCGCGCGTAATCTGTTTCACTGCTGCACCACCGCCGTCGCCGCCGCATACGCTTCCGTGTGCGACAGCGTAATTAAAATCACCAGCCCCCCGCACCGCGCGTCCTGCACGCGCACCTGCGGGCGGCCGCTTTCCAGGTTGGTTNNATTTTTAAACGCCACGCCGTCAAACGGCAGGGCTTTGTACACCGCTTCTTTCGCCGCAAACCGCACGGCCAAATGCTGGTATTTGTTTTTGCGCGCCAGGCAGTACGCGATTTCTTCCGGCGAGAACACGCGCTCCAGCGCGCCCGGTTTTTGGGCGAACGCCTCAATGCGTTTTACTTCCACCAGGTCCGTCCCTAAACCGATTACGTTCATTATTCCACCGTTACGCTTTTGGCCAAATTGCGCGGCTGGTCAATGTCGCAGCCGAGGCGTTTGGCAATCCAATACGCCAAAAACTGCAGCGGCACCACATTGATTACCGGCTGTAAAAATTCGCCGGCTTGCGGCACAATAATTAATTTGTCCGCCACGCCGCGCGCCTGCTTGGCGCCCGCTTTTGTGGTAACGGCCACGACAAACGCCCCGCGCGCCCGGCACTCCTGGCAGGCGGAAAGCATTTTTTCAAACAGCGCGTCGTGCGGCATAATCATAATGACGGGCGTGCCTTTATCAATCACCGAAATCGGCCCGTGTTTGATTTCGCCCGCAGCGAAACCTTCCGCGCTTCGGTACGAAACTTCCTTGAGTTTCAGCGCGCCTTCCAGTGCAATCGGAAAGTTGACGTTGCGGCCCAAAAAGATGAACCGGTCCGCTTTATAAATTTTGCGCGTTAAATGGCGCACGTCATATTCCAATTTCACCACTTCGCTCATGGATTTAGAAAGCGTCAGCAGTTCTTTATAAAGTTTGTCAAACACCGTTTTGCTTAAATTGCCGTTGGCCTGCCCCAAAAACACCGCCAGCGCATACATAGAAGTAATTTGGCTGGTAAACGCTTTGGTGGAGGCCACGCTGATTTCCGGCCCGCAGTGCGTAAAGAACGTACTGTCGCACGTGCGGGTGAGCGTAGAGCCCAGCACATTACACACCGCCAGCGTGCGGAACCCCAGCGACTGCGCTTTCTTCACCGCGCCGATGGTGTCCGCCGTTTCGCCGGACTGGCTGATGGCCACCGCCAGCGTATGCGGCAGCTGCGGCACCGAGCGGTATTTGTATTCGCTCGCCAAATCCACGCTTACCGGAATGCCGGCCAGCTGTTCAATATAGTATTTGCCCACCAGGCCCGCGTGGTAGGCGGTGCCGCAGGCGATAATATGAATGTTGCGCAGTTTGCGGATGCCTTCGGTGTCCAGCCCCAGGATTTTGCCAAAGTCCGTGCGCGCGGTGCGCAGGGTGTCTTCTATGGCTTGGGGCTGGTCGTAAATTTCTTTGAGCATAAAATGCTCGTAGCCGCCTTTTTCGGCGGTTTGCTGGTCCCACGAAATTTTAACGGGTTTGGGTTTTGCTTCTTTGCCGTCTTTGCCGATGACGGTTACTCCGTCCACGTGCAAAACGGCGATTTCGCCGTCTTCCAAAAACAGCACTTTGTTGGTGTGTTTTAAAAAAGCGGGCACGTCGGACGCTAAAAAGTTTTCGTTTTTGCCCAGGCCAACCACCATCGGGCTCTGGTTTTTTACGCCGATCAGCAGCCCGGGCGTGCGCGCCCACAATACGCCGTACGCAAACGCGCCGGAAATTTCTTTATTGGTCTTTTGGACGGCTTTTAACAAACGGTCCGGGTCGTTAGACGCGCGCACATGAAGCAGGTTTTCTTCAATCAAATGCGCGATGACTTCGGTGTCCGTTTCGCTTTTAAAACGGTGCCCGCGCGATTCCAGCTTGGCGCGCAGCGTCAGGTAGTTTTCAATAATGCCGTTGTGCACGACGACGATGTCGCCCGTGCAGTCCGTATGCGGGTGGGAGTTTTCTTCGCTCGGTTTGCCGTGCGTGGCCCACCGCGTATGGCCGATGCCCGTGCCGCCTTTGGGGTTGGCGATAAGGGCGGCTTTTTCCAGCTCCGCCACTTTACCCACCGCGCGCACGGTAACCAGGCTTCCGTCCTGAATAATGGAAATGCCCGCCGAATCATACCCGCGGTATTCCAATTTTTTGAGACCGTCAATAATATAAGGAACGCTGTTGTTGTTGCCTACATATCCGATGATTCCGCACATAGCACGCTCCTATAAAAGCCCTTTCATCTCGCTTACGGCCGTAGGAAGCCCCGCGAATACGGAGCGCGTAACAATGGAAAAACCAATGTTCATGCACGCCATCCCGCCAATGTCCGCCACGGCCAGCACGTTGTGGTAATCCAGCCCGTGCCCGGCATGCACTTCCAGGCCGAGTTCCTTGGCCAGCAGGGTGGAAAGCGCCAGATCCTGCAATAATTTCTGCGCGCGTTTGGGGGTGGCTGCCTCGCTATAATCGCGGGTGCACAGTTCCACAATGTCCGCGCCCAGCTTGGCCGCCGCACGCACGTCGGCCGCTTCGGGGCTGATAAACAGGCTGACTAAAATGCCTTTTTTATGCAGTTTTTCAATCATTTCCAGCAGGCGTTTGGTTACTTTAGGCGTAAATTTCAGGCCGCCCGTGGTGGTTACTTCGCCCGGTTCTTCCGGCACGATGCAGACGGAAAAAGGCTTATATTTCAGCGCGGCTTTTTCCAGCTCCGGCGTGTAGGAACATTCCAAATGGATTTTGCCCGGAAACGTTTTGCACAGCCGGGCCACGTCTTTCTCGTTAATATGACGCTGGTCTTTGCGCAAATGGACGACGATGTAATCCGCCCCGGTGCCCAGGCACACGGCCGCGGCGTCCACCGGGTCCGGGTAGGGCGCGCGGCGCGCCTGGCGCAGCGTGGCGATATGGTCTATGTTTACCCCTAATTTCAAAGTCATTTGCGCACCTCCGTTTTTTGTTGGTACAAGGCTTCCACTTCGTTCATCACGCGGTCCACCGCCGTTTCTTCTTCCCCCTCCACCAAAATGCGGAGCTTGGGCTCGGTGCCGCTGTAGCGCACGATGACGCGGCCTTTGCCGTTCATCGTTTTTTCAATTTCCGCCACGCCGGACAAAAATCCGTCCAGGCTTTCCAGCGGCGGTTTCTGCTCCACGTGCACGGCTTTTAATTTGCTGGGATATTTTTTCCACCGGTCGGCGAACCAGCTGGCCGGATGACCGGATTTTTTAACAAACTGTAAAAACTGCAGGGCGGACAAAATGCCGTCGCCCGTGTTGGCAAAGCGGCGGAAAATGATGTGGCCGGACGTCTCTCCCCCCAGCGCCAAATCGCCTTTTTCCAGCGCCTCGGAGACGTATTTGTCCCCCACCGTGGTCAGCTCCACTTCTACGCCGTGCTCTTTTAAGTAGTTGATGCAGCCCAGGTTGGCCATAATGGTCAGCACCGCTTTGTTGCCGCTTAACAGGCCGGCTTCTTTCATGCACAGGGCCGAAGCGGAGATGATATTGTCCCCGTCCAGCTGGCGGCCTTTTTCGTCGGACGCAATCACGCGGTCCGCGTCGCCGTCAAAGCTAAACCCGATAAAAGCGTTTTCTTTCACGGTCAGCCGCTGCATAAAATCCGTATGCAGCGCGCCCACGTTTTTGTTGATGTTCGTGCCGTCCGGCTTGGCGCCGGTAACCACCACGTCCATCCCCAGGCCGGCAAAGACGTTTACCGCCACTTTGGAGCTGGCGCCGTTGGCGCAGTCCAGCACCACTTTGGTGCCTTTGAGCAGGCCGGCGTCCACGGTGGACATTAAAAATTTTTCGTATTCTTTTATCAGGGCTTCGTTCTCTTCAAACGAACCTTTGGGGGCGGGTACGGCTTGCAGGGTTTCAATTTCGGCTTCAATGGAGTTTTCCAATTCTTCGGGCAGTTTTGTGCCGTGGTTGGTAAAGAATTTGATGCCGTTAAATTCCGCCGGATTGTGGCTGGCGGAAATAACCACGCCGCACAGACTGCCGGTTTGCTTGACCAGATAGGCCACGGCCGGGGTGGGCGCGACGCCTACGCTGATGACGTTGGCGCCGCTGGCGCGGATGCCTTTTTCCAGCGCGGCCAAAATGGCCGGGCCGGACGCGCGGGAGTCCTGCGCGATAATCACCTGGGGCTTTAAATGCTCTTCTTTGGCGTATTCCTGCAATTCGCGTAAAGCGGCATAGCCCAATTTTTGGATGAAGTCATCCACCAACGGGAACTGGCCGGCTACGGCGCGGACCCCGTCGGTTCCAAAGTACTTTCCCATACGTTGCTTCCTTTTGCGCCAAGTGCGGGCACCACAGCCCCGGACCTGCGCGGTAACGTCCCGGCCCAGCGGTCAAACGGCCTTAAAAGAGTTCCGCCTGTTGAGCCTCCGGCCTTTCGGCTTTCGGCGCCTTCGGTTCCTCTTTTACGGGTTCTTGCGCTGCGGGCTCGCGCGAAGCGTCCTCGTTCGCGGCGGGTTTCAAGCCCAGGATGTCGTCAATCTCGGCGGCGTCCACCACTTCTTTTGCGAGCAGTGTTTCCACCAGTTTGTCGAACGCGGCGCGGTTGGACACGATAATGTCTTTCGCGCGCGCATAGGACGACTTAATCAAATTCATAATTTCTTCGTCAATGGTACGGGCCAGTTCCTGCGAGTATGTCGTATGGCGCGAAAGGTCGCGCCCCAGGAACACTTCGCCTTCTTCGCCGCTGGGCAGGGCAATGGGGCCGAGTTTTTCGCTCATTCCCAGCTCCACCACCATCTTGCGGGCGTAGGCCATGGTTTTGTTCAAATCGTCGCTCGCGCCGGAGGTAATTTCCCCGAACACGATTTCTTCGGCCGCGCGGCCGGCCAGCAGGATGCAGATTTTGTCCAGCATTTCGGACTTGCTGACTAAGAATTTATCCTCCAGCGGCAGCTGCAGCGTGTAGCCCAGCGCCTGGCCGCGGGGGATGATGGTAACTTTGTGCACCGGGTCGGAATGGTTCGTCAGGCGCGCCACCACGGTGTGCCCCACTTCGTGCGCGGCAATCACGCGCTGTTCGTGCTTGGAGATGATACGGCTTTTTTTCTGCGGGCCGGCAATCACGCGCTCCACGGCTTCGTCCATATCGCTTTTGGTAACGGCTTCTTTGTCGGCGCGGGCGGCCAGGATGGCGGCCTCGTTGACGACGTTAGCCAAGTCCGCCCCCACAAAACCGGGCGTGCCTTTGGCGACGGTTTTCAAATCCACGTCTTCGCCGAGTTTCACTTTTTTGGCGTGTACTTTTAAAATTTCTTCGCGGCCTTTTAAGTCCGGCGCGGGGACGGAGATATGCCGGTCAAAACGGCCGGGGCGGATGAGCGCCGGGTCCAGCACGTCGGGGCGGTTGGTGGAGGCCATTAAAATAATGCCCTGCTTGCTTTCAAAACCATCCAGTTCAATCAGCAGCTGGTTGAGCGTTTGTTCGCGCTCGTCGTGTCCGCCGCCGATGCCGGCAAAGCGGCGTCTGCCCACGGCGTCCAGCTCGTCAATAAAAATGATGGCCGGAGAATTCTTCTTGGCTTGGTCAAACAAGTCGCGCACGCGCGCCGCGCCCACGCCCACGAACATTTCCACAAATTCGGAAGCGGAAGCGGAAAAGAACGCCACGCCGGCTTCTCCCGCCACGGCTTTGGCCAGCAGGGTTTTACCCGTGCCGGGCGCGCCGTAAAGCAGTACGCCTTTGGGCAGTTTGCCGCCGAGTTTTTGGAATTTTTTCGGGTTTTTTAAAAATTTGATGACGTCTTCCAGCTCTTCTTTGGCTTCTTCGCAGCCGGCCACGTCTTTAAAGGTGACGGTTTGCTGGGACGGGTCCTGCATTTTGGCCTTGGAGCGCGCAAAGTTCATCGCGCTTTTGCCGTCGCTTCTCTGCGGGCGCAGAAAAATAAACCACCACAGCCCCACCAGGAGCACAATCCACAGCAGGTTGAACAAAATGTTGCCCACCCAGCTGTTGTCCTGCTCGGCTTTGTATTTCACGTTGGCGGCAGAGAGCTCTTTTACCAGTTCCGGGTCTTCCATGCGCACCGTTTTAAACGGCGCGAACTGGCCCTCGGCGTTTTTGTACATACCGGTAATCACGCCCGGAGCCACCGTTAAATCCGACACTTCGGCCGCGGCCACTTTGTGTTTGAAGTCGGAATAATCCAGCTCCGTCTGCTTGGCGCCCGGCTTGTTAAAAATTAACACCGCCAGGGCGAAAATGGCCAGCCACCCCACGATTTGTCCTACGGAAATGATTTTGCGGCTGTTCGGATTTTTGTTGTTCTTCATTATTTTCTAAATACCCCTATATACGGCAAGTTGCGGTACAGCTCGTTGTAATCCAGCCCGTAACCGATGACAAATTCGTTCTCCACGGTAAAACCCACATATTTCGGGTGTACGTCGGCTTTGCGGTTGCAGGGCTTGTCCAGCAGGCAGCAAATTTCAATGCTGGCCGCGCCACGGTTTTTTAAATTGCCCATCAGATATTCCAGCGTCAGCCCCGTATCCACAATATCTTCCACGATAACCACATGGCGGCCTTTGATGCTTTCGCGCAAATCCAGCATGGTGCGCACCTGCCCGGTGCTGGCCGTTCCGCCCGCATACGAGGAAAGACACATAAAATCCATATTACAGTCCACGCTGATGTTTTTCATCAGGTCCGAATAAAACAAAATGCAGCCGCGCAAAATACCGACGAAAAGCGGAAGTTTGCCGCGGTAGTCGGCGGAAATTTCGCGGCCCAGTTCGGCCACCCGGCCGGCTAATTGTTGTTCCGAAAATAAAACGCGTTCCAAAACGGGGTTTTCAGGCATATGCCCTCCAATAGAGAATATACATAAAGGATACCTTTTTTTCGGCCTAAAGAAAAGAGAAAGGAGCCGTGAAAAGGCTCCTTTCCAAATTTCCGCGCGCAAGATGCCGCGCCCCGGCGGCTCCACGCCGTACAGCCGCACGCTTTCATCCGCCCAAAACCGTGTTACCGCAACTTGCTAAATAAAAAATTCGGGCTCTTTGCGCGCGCCGTGTTTAAAAGCAAACACTTTTTCGGCCAGCGCAAGCGCAATTTTATTAAGCCCCCGCGCACCAGCCGGGCACACGCTTATACAGCGCATACACGAAATACAGCGCGTTTTATCCGTCTGCTCCGGCGCGTCCGCCGGGATGGCGTTTACCGGGCATTCGCGCGCACATTTGCCGCATTGGATACACGCGGCGGAAGCGGCGGGTTTAAACGGAATATTCGGATATGCCATATATGGGCGGCGGCCTTTAACGAACGGCAGGGAGAGGGAAGAAATGTCCGCCGCGTTTTCCAGCTTGCGCCAAACAGCCTGCGCAAACGCCGCGAGCTTTTCGCGGTCCGCCGCGTCCGGCCGTCCGGCGGCGACGGAGTGCATAATAGAATGTTCCGCCACCGGCGCGGCGCAGGCGGCGGGCACCAATCCGCCGGCAAGGGCCAAATCGCACATTTCAAGCAGGGCGTCGTCATAATCCCGGTTGCCGAATACGGCCAGCAGAACGGCGGGCGTTTGGGTTCCTTTTAATTGTAAAAACCGCTCCTTCGCCGCGGCGGGAATGCGGCCGCCGTAAACCGGGGCCGCCCACACGGCCAGCTCATCCGGGCCGAACGTACGCGCAAAACCGCGTGCGGAAAAGGGCGTAATATCTATTTTTTCAGCAGGCAGAGGCAGGGCGGATAAAAACGCATCGGCCGTTTTTTCGGTCAGGCCGGTTGCGCTGAAAAACACGCAGGTGATTTTAGTTATCTTCATACATTACCGCCCGAACAGTTTGTCCACTTGCTTCATATTTAACTGCGCCACGCAGGGCCGGCCGTGCGGGCAGTGCATACCGTCCTGACATTTTTTCATATTCTCCAACAAGCCTTCGGCTTCGGCGGGAGAAATCTGGTCATGCGCTTTGATGGCCTTTTTGCACGCCAGCATCGCCACCATTTTGCGTTTTAAACTTTCGGTGGATTTGGCCGGATCGCCCACCACCTGCGAAAGCGACACGATGAAATCTTTCATATCGTCTTCTTTAAAACGAATCATATGCGGCATGGTGCGCACCAGCACGGTATGCGCGGAAAAAGGTTCTATTTCAAAACCCGCGGTTTTCAGCCAGTCCGCCCACGACAACAGCGTCTCGGCGTTGGAGGGAGGCAGGTCCACGTGAATGGGAAACAGCAGTTTTTGCACTTTTACTTCGCGCTTTTCAAACGCGTCCAGGTAATACTCAAACAGTACGCGCTCCTGCGCGGCGTGCTGGTCTATAATCACCAGCCCTTCCGGGTTTTCAAACAGCAAATAACTTTTTTGCAGCTGGCCCAAATAATGGTACGGGCCGTGATACCAGCCCGGGTCCGTCTGCGTGTGCAAATCCGGCTGGACGGAAGGAACGTCCGGCGAAGCGGCCGCTTCGGGCGCAGCGGCGGCGGGGCGCGCCACATATTCGGCAGGCTCTTCGGTTTCCCGCATTAAAAAAGAAGGCTTGGGCGCAAAGTCGGACGAGGGCATTTTCGCCTTGGGGGCAAATTCGGCCGCGAACGTTTCCATCGGCGTGGGCGCGGACGGCGTAAACAGCGCCTGCGCCGCCGGACGGGCGGCTTCGGGCAGGGTAACGGACGGCCCCGCGGCGGGCAGCGCCACATCCACCGGGCGCGCGTTGGTAAACACGGTTTCGCCCGCGCAGTGCATAATAAAGCTGAATACTTTGTTTTCGTTTACAAAACGGATGTCGCGCTTCTGCGGATGAATGTTTACGTCAAAATCGGACGGGTCCAGCGTCATATACACCAAAAATGCGGGATGGCGGTCTTTGGGGCGGACGTTTTGGTACGCCTTGTAAATAGCCTGCTGGACGGTTTTGGAATCAATCGGGCGGCGGTTGACGAACACATACTGCATATCGCGCACGGAAACCAGTTTGTCGGCGGGGGTTAAGAAAAGCTTCAGGCCCATTTCGTCAAATTCTTTAAACACCAGCGTATTGGCCACTTCGTCGCCCAAAATCTGCCGGGCGCGCGACACGGCGGCTTCGGCCATCGGGCCGTTTTCGGCGGGCAGGTCGTACACGCGGCGTCCGTTGATGCTGACGCGGTAGCCCACATGTAAATTGGCCAGCGCGCTTTCTTCAATTACTTTAAGCAGGCACGCGCGTTCGTAGGCGTCGCTCTTTAAAAATTTAAGCCGCGCGGGCACGTTATAAAACAAATCGCGTATTTCCACCGTCGTGCCGCGAATGGACGGCGCGGGGCTTTGGGCAAACACTTTTCCGGCGTGAAGTTCCAGCCGGCTGCCGCTGCCGCCTTCGGTGCAGCTGGTAAGCGTCATGCGCGATACCGCCGCCGCCGAGTACAGCGCCTCGCCGCGGAAACCGAACGTGGTCAGCGAGGCCAAATCGTCAAACGCGCGGATTTTGCTGGTGGCGTGGCGCATTACGCTAAGCGCCAAATCTTCCGCGCTCATGCCGCAGCCGTTGTCGTTGATGCGGATTAAGTCGCGCCCGGCGCCTTCAATATCCACGTTTACGCACGTGGCGCCCGCGTCCACCGCGTTTTCCAATAATTCTTTCAGCACCCCGGCGGGGCGTTCAATAACCTCGCCCGCGGCGATTTTTCCGGCTGTTTTTTCGTCCAGTACGCGTATGTTACTCATTAATCCGTTTCTTCCATTCGCAAATCAGCTGTAAGGCCGCAAGCGGAGTCAGTTTGTCCGGGTCGGCCATTTTGATTTCTTCCACAATGGGCGAAGAAAACAAGTCTTTTACCATGTCCTGCTCTTTGGCGGAAATTTTGGCGCCTTTTTTGGCTTCCAAATCTTTCAGCACTTTCTTGGCGCGCAGGGTGCAGGCCGCGGGAAGCCCCGCGATTTCGGCCACGTGAATGCCGTACGAACGGTCCGCCGCGCCGGGCAGAATCTGGTACAGAAACGCCAGGCGGCTTTCGCCCGTGGCGTCTTTATATTCCCGGGCTTCCACGTGGTAATTGCGCACGCTTGCGTATTTGTTTTCCAAATCCACCAGCTCAAAATAATGCGTGGCAAACAGCACCTTGGGCCCGCCGTGCGGCTTGTATAAATACTCCACAATGGCCCAGGCGATGGAAATGCCGTCAAACGTAGAGGTGCCGCGCCCCACTTCGTCCAGCAAAATTAAACTGCGCGGCGTCATGCACGCCAGAATATGCGCGGTTTCGTTCATTTCCACCATAAAGGTGGAGTTGCCGCGCCCCAGCGCGTCGTGCGCGCCGATGCGCGTCATAATTTTATCCACCACGCCGAGCCGCGCCGAAGCGGCCGGCACAAAACTGCCCATCTGCGCCAGAATTACCAGAATGGCCGTCTGCTTTAAAAATACGCTTTTGCCGCCCATATTGGGGCCGGTGATGAGCATAATCTGGTTTTCCGGCGTGCCGATGCCCAGGTGGTTGGGCACAAAGCTTCCGGCGGGCAGGGTTTCTTCCACCAGCGGATGGCGGCCCGATTCGTAATGGAGTTCCGTACTGTTGTCCACGGTCGGTTTGACCCAGCCGCCTTTCATCGCGCACAGCGCGAGCGAAACGTACACGTCCAGCTCCGACACGATTTGCGCAAACGCTTTTAAATGGTTGATCTGTGCGGCCAGCGTTTTGCGCACCTGGTCAAACAAACCGCTTTCCAGACGGATGATTTTTTGCTCCGCGTTTAAAATTTTGTCTTCCAGCTCTTTGAGTTCTTCGGTAATAAAACGCTCCGCGTTGACGAGCGTCTGCTTGCGCACGTAAGAATAAGGCACCTTATCTATATGGGATTTGGTGACCTCAAAATAATATCCGAATACGGAAGTGTATCCCACCTTCATCGTGGAAATACCGGTTTTTTCGCGTTCGCGCGCGCAAATGTCTTCCATGGACTTGCTGCCGTTTGATTTAAGCGAACGCAGTTCGTCCAGCTCGGCGTTGTAGCCCGCGCGGATGACGTGCCCGTCGGACAGGCGCATCGGCGGATTTTCGTTTATCGCGTCGTACAGCACGCGCGCCATATCTTGAAGGACGGGCAGATTTTCGGCAAAGCGCGCCTGCAAATGCGGCGCGATGGAGCCGTACGCCTCAAACCAGCGGGCGATGGGATCTACGTTAAGCAAAGACTGCCTCAGCCCCGACAAATCCCTCGGCGAAGCGGTGCCGGTGGCGGTGCGCGTCATGATGCGTTCAATATCCGAAATGTTCTGCAAAAGCGCGGTCAAATCCGCCACGGCGGACTGATTTTTAACAAATCCTTCCACACAGTCCTGCCGCTGGGAAATTTCACCCGGGTCCATCAGCGGGTGCAAAATCCATTCTTTCAGCTTGCGGCTGCCTACGGCGGTTTTGGTTTTGTCCAGCAGCGCCCACAGGCTGCCCCGGCGGCCGCCGTCCTGGCTTTTGACCAGCTCCAAAGACGCCACGGCGTTTTCGTCAATCTGCAAACATTCCTTGAGTTCGCGGTAAGAAGGGATTAAAACGGTTTTAAAGCTGGGCTCGGTTACGTTTAAATACTTCATCGTCTGCAGAGCGCAGGCCAGGGCTTTTTTATGGCCGCCCCACGCGCCCAGCGCGGGCCAGTTGGCGGGGAGGGTATAGTCCCCGTCAAACGGTTCCTGTTCCGTAAGCGTCAGCTTGCCCGGGAGCACCACTTTGGTTTGCAGCTGCGCAAGCGACTCCTTATCCCCGATGATTTCGGAAGGGTTGATGGCGGCCAGCGCGGCGGCGAGGTTGGTGAGCGTTGCGTCTTTATCGTTTTGGTTGACCCAAAATTCGCCCGTGGAAACTTCCACGCACGACAGCGCCCACCCGCTTCCGCTTACGCTGATTGCCACCAAATAGTTGGCCTGGTTGGCGTCCAACAGAGTGTCTTCCATCAGCGTGCCGGGGGTAATCACGCGCGTGACTTTGCGCTCAAAGAGTTTGGTGTTTTTATCCATCACCGAGCTGGTTTGTTCGCAAATGCCGATTTTCTTCCCGGCGTTAAGAAGCCGTACAATGTAGTTGTTTGCCGCATGATAGGGAATGCCGCACATGGGAATGCCGTGGCGCGCGGTGAGCGTAAGGCCCAAAATGGCGCTCACTTCGCGGGCCTGCTCGTCAAACATTTCGTAAAAATCACCTAACCGGAAGAATAAAACAATACCCGGGTGCTTGGCCCGGATGTCGTAGTATTGTTTCATCAAAGGGGTAGAATTCGTCTTTTGCATAGTGATATTTTAGCAATTTTGCGGACTTATTGCCCGACGGGAACGAGGGTTAAAAAGAAAAGAACGCCCGCTTTATATATGCAGGCGGCCGGATGACAGAAAATGATTTTTTTGTTATAATATTTGTACCTAGTTGTTTAAGTAATAACTACGGTCCGGGGGCTTTCGGGTTCCCGGCGTTTTTAACGAATTGTTTGGTAGGATGGCTGAGCGGTCAAAAGCAACGGTCTGTAAAACCGTCGGGCTACGCCCTACATAGGTTCGAATCCTATTCCTACCACCATTTAAGCCCCTGCGGGTGCCTTGAGCATACGCAGGGGTTTTGTGTAGGAAAGCGGGCCAACTGCTTGGCCTGCGTTAGGATGAGAAAGGCGGAGCGATGTTTTGGNNTATTCCTACCACCATTTAAGCCCCGCGGAAGCGGGGTTTTGTTTTGTATGCGGCTGTGGCCAAAATGATTCCTGCCAAAAAATAAAGGCTCCGCTGGAAGCGGGGCCTTTGTCGCAGAAAAAGAATGACGTGTTTCACGTTACGGAAGCAAATAACGGTTACAGCCGCCTATGCGCGTACACGTAGCATGCGAAGCCGTTCCGGCCGCCGTACCGCCTATTCCTTTGCATAAAGAGTTGGCCTGCTCATCCGACTGTGCCGCCCAGCATTCCCGTGTTTGGTTTTCCGGTCCGAAAAACTGCGCATAGGCCGCCTGATATTCTCCGCCGCTTCCGGGCTTAACAAAACAGACAATCACTTTTGTACCGCCTATCAGCAAATCGCAATAAATGCGGTTGCCGTGGCAATACATAGGACCTTCCACAACCGTATCCGAGGCGGTACAGCTGCCCGGCACGCCGATATCCATATCACTCCAATAATCCGGCGGAACGCCGTTAGCCAAATAATAACGGGCAGCCGAATCGGCAAACGTGCGCACTAGTGTTTGCATTTCGCTGTACCGGGCGCGCAGCACGGCACGGCTGTACTGCGGCAGCGCAACCGCCGCCAGAATACCCATAATTAAAACTACCACCAACAGCTCTATAAGCGTA
>DCTQ01000047.1:0-520 GCA_002329395.1 Candidatus Avelusimicrobium alvi
TACGCTAATAGAGCTGTTGGTGGTCGTTTTAATCATCGGTATATTGGCGGCGGTCGCGCTGCCGCAGTATGAAAAATCTGTCAAAAAAACGCGCCTGATGCGCGTGGCCCCGCTGGTGAAAGCTTTGGCGGACGCGGAGGAAGCGTATTGGCTGGCTAACGGCCGATATACGCCGTATGCGACGGATTTGGATATTGATTTTCCTGCGGGCGGGACCTCGGCCGGTGCCGCGTCGGATGACGGTTATATGCGTTTTTCGGACGGAACAGTAGTGGATTTGCTGGACGGTTCGGCATATAATGTGACTGCCAGACTGAAAGATTCAAACAACCGCTATGTCCAGTATCTCACATATTCCGCTTACCCGAACACGCGGCTGTGCGTGGGGGAAGAAGCGGTATGCAAAAGCCTGGGGGGTGTGGCTTTTTCCCCCGGTTATTTGGGCTCTTTGGCTTGGAAACTGCCGTAAGCAAATAAAAACCCGCTCCTGTTGGAAGCGGGTTTTTGTATCTGTTGAAAA
>DCTQ01000047.1:712-24496 GCA_002329395.1 Candidatus Avelusimicrobium alvi
GCTACGCCGGGGGATGTTTATTTTGTTGAACTGAAAAGCTTATTTTTCCACTTTAATGCCGCGGAACGCCCGGTATAAAACCGCCAGAAGCCCGAATACGACATAGAGGGAAAACACGATAAAAATCACGTCCTGCGGGAAGCGGATCAGCATGACCACCAGGAACACGATTAATAAAAGCGTCCACACGCTCAAGCGTTTTTCGCGTTTGGCTTTAAAGGCCGCATACGGCACGTTGGAAACCATCAGCAAGGACAAAATCAGCATCGCAAACCAGACGAAATTGTACAGGTGCGGCAGGTACACCGTCAACAGGTGGATGTTGCGCCCGCCCATATCGCCTTCCATAATGCTGTACGAAATGGCAAACGAAGCCAGCAGCGCGGCGGGAGCCGGCACGGGCAGCCCGGAGAAGTACTTTTTGGAGCCTTCGCCCGCATGGGCCATGGTGTTAAACTTGGCCAGGCGCAGTACGCCGAAGCAGGCGTATACGCACGCAATGGGCGCGCCCCACAGCGGCTGGGTGTGCAGTACGAAAAAATACATTAAAAAAGCGGGCGCCGCACAGAAAGATATGGCGTCCGCCAGCGAATCCATTTCCACTCCAAAGTCGCTCTCGGCGTCCAGCAGGCGCGCGATGCGTCCGTCAAACATATCAAACACCGCGGCGGCCAGAATCAGCCAGCCGGCCTGGGCGAAGTTGCCCCTGGACGCGGAGAGGATAGAGAAAAAACCGCAGGCCAGGTTGCCCAGCGTAAACAGCGAAGGCGCCGTCATCGCGCCGGTATGTTTCAGCTTATCCACTACTTTGGTTTCTTTTTTTTCTTCTTGCATAGGGGCCTCTATTTCCACAGACCGAGCACGGTTACGCCGCCCTGCACTTTTTGGCCTTCTTTAACCAGTATGCGCACGCCGTCTTTGGGCAGGTATACGGCCACCTGCGAACCAAAGCGCACCAGGCCCAGGTGGGCCCCGGTTTTAATGTCCTGCTGGGGTTTTACCCAGCATTCAATGCGGCGCGCAATAGCGCCCGTGATTTGCTCCACGTGCGCAAACTGGGCGGGGTTTCCGTTCTTAAAAAGCTGGATGAGGTTGCGTTCGTTTTTGTCCGCCGCCGGGTTGTTGGCGAACAGGAACGTGCCTTTGTTGTAGAAAATTTCGCCCGTTTTGCCGGTAACGGTGGAACGCTGGACGTGTACGTCAAAGATAGACAGAAAAATGCGGATCACGACGGAGTTCGGGTCTTCTTCCGTTTTGATGGAAAGGACGGTGCCGTCCGCCGGGCAGGCGATTTCGTCTTCGGCGAAAACGGTTTCGCGTTTAGGGTCGCGGAAGAAGTACGCGCAGAAGCACCCCGCCAGCAGACACAGCACCCCCAGGGTGCGCAGGTCAAAAAACAAAAATACCGCAGCGGCGGCTACGGCGATGGCAAAAAATTTGAGCCCTAAGGGCAAAACGGTGCTGACCCAGCCAAAACATTTGGACAGCGTGCGGTTGATATCTTCTAACATAAGCTTTTCGTACCGGTGGTTTTGATTGAATGGCAGGAAGTATTAAGTGGGCAGGGGGGGACTTGAACCCCCACGACCTTGCGGTCAACAGATTTTAAGTCTGTCGCGTCTGCCATTCCGCCACCAGCCCTCTTATAAATTTATTTTAACAAAAAAATGCGTCCTTTGCACCTTTTTCCGTGCGCGGGCGCATTATTTTTCGGCGGTTTTTAAACCGTTGTAAAATTTGCGGCAGAAAAGCGTTTTGACTCCCAGGCGTTTTAAATCGTCCTGCAGCAGGCGGTCGTCCGTCACGGCAATTACGCGCTGTCCGCTTTGCGCCAGGTAATTGGCCTGCTCGTAAATAATTTGGTCGGCGGACGCATCCTCGGAGAACGAGATGTGCACCCCGCCGCGGTACAGCGGGCCCACGGGGCGGAAAGAACCGTCAAAAATCACCTCGTAGCGGTGCATGGCGTAGCGGTCGTCTAAAGAAATTTCGCTTAAAAATTCAAGGAAATCTTCCGTTACTTCCTCTTCCGTACGCGCAAATTGGTATAAAAAGCTCCGCACCAGGTTCAGCCCGTCAATCAGGTACACGGTCGGTTTTGTGCTTACGTACATATTTGTATTGCCTTTGTCCCGCAAAATTGTTATAAGAAAATGATACAATATAATGCTAATTTACAGGAAGCGTTCTTTGACAATTTCCGTATTTTTACGGGGGTGTAATAGATTCGACGGGTATCTGTTGCCGCCCGGGAGCAAGTGCCGGTTGGCCAGGCCGGCTAAAATAGGGCCAAAAAAATAACTAACGACAATCAAGTCGCTTGGGCTAACGCTTAGTCCCACCGCCCTTTCGGTGTCTTCCATACGCTGAAAGAGTGCGGTTATCATATGGAATGCTGCAAAGCGGGCGCGGTTCGTCCGGCTTTGTTTAAGACACACGAACCAAACCGTAAGCGTGCCGCTTCGCGCTTAGCCTGCGGTTAACTCAGCGAAGCTAAACTTGTAGCGCCCGGATGGAAAGGATGTTCGGACGGGGGTGCGAATCCCCCCACCTCCACTTTTTTGCTTTAAAAAGCAGGGTTTCAAAAAACAGCCGTGTTTTTAGACGGAAAAGTATGCAAAAAACTTTGCGGCAAGCGCAATAACGGGTGTTTTTACCGTGTTTATAAGTATACGGAAATTGGACGCAAACCGATTTTTACCTTTATAACGGGAGAATTTATGGCATCTGAAATCAAGTTCGGCACCGATGGATGGAGAGGCGTTATTGCCTGGGATTTTACGTTTGAAAACGTGCGGCGCATGGCGCAGGCGCTGGCCGATTACATCAACGAAAACGCCCCGGCCGGAGAAGACGGAAAAGCGCCCAAAATCTTCGTCGGGTACGACAGGCGCTTTATGTCGGATTTGTTCGCGGCCGACATTGCCAGCATTTTCCGCTCCAATAAAATTGACGTCACCCTTTCTTCCCGCCCCATTTCCACCCCGGTGGCCGCGTGCCTGAGCTTAAATAAATTCTGGATGAGCGTAATGGTTACCGCCAGCCACAATCCGGCCAACTACAACGGCATTAAAATCAAGCTGGCGGGCGGGTCGGCCTCGTCCCGCGTAACCAAGGAAGTGGAAGAGTTTATGGACCAAAACTCCGTGCTGTTTCTGTACGGGCAGAAGGCGGAGCAGAAAGATTTGTCCGACGTGTATTTTAAATACGTCGCTTCACACGTAAACGCCAAAAAGCTGAGTGCCTTTAAAGGCAAAGTGGTGATGGATTATATGCACGGCGCGGCGGCGGGATATTTGGAAAAGTTCATCCCCGCCAAGCAGGTTATCGCGCTGCGCGCGGAGCACGACCCCACTTTCGGCGGCGAACAGCCCGAGCCGGTGGAAAAGAATTTGGCGCTTCTTAAAAAGACGGTGACGGAAAAGAAAGCCGCGCTGGGCGTGGCGTTTGACGGCGACGGGGACCGTGTGGCCCTCGTGGACGAAAAAGGCAATTATTTAACGCCCTGCCTGATTGCCGCCGTGCTGTGCAACCATTTGATTAAGAATAAAAAACTCAAAGGCAAAATCGTGCAGACGGTTTCCATGGGTTATTTGCTCAAACGCATCGCCCGCAAGTACGAAATGCTGTTTGAAGAAGTGGGCGTAGGGTTTAAAAACGTGGCCGAACGCATGGGGCTGGACGATGTGGCCTTTGGCGTGGAAGAATCGGGCGGTTTTGCGTGGAAAGGCAATCTGCCGGACCGCGACGGGCTGAGCGTCGCCCTGGCGTTTTTGGAAATTATGGCCTCCACCGGTAAAAAAGCCAGCGAGCTGTGCGCGGACGTAACGCAGGAATACGGCTCTTCCGTTTATATGCGCCGCGATCTGCCGCTTGCCAAAGCGGTGGACAAAGGCGTAATGGCCGAAAAACTGCGCAAAAAACTGCCGAAAAAAATCAACGGCCGCCGCGTGGCCGAAACCTTGACGTTTGACGGGCTTAAAATTATTTTTGAAAATGACGAATGGCTGCTCCTGCGTCCTTCGGGCACGGAGCCGCTCCTGCGCGTATACGCCGAAAGTGCGACTAAAAAAGACACGCAGGCGCTGCTTGAATTTGGGGAAAAACTGATGGCCCCTTACCAAAAATAAGAGGACTGCATGTTTAAAATCGCGTTAGTGGATGATTCGGTTATCCTGCGTTCGGCTATTAAGAACGTGCTGGAGTCTTCCGGGTTTGAAGTGGTGTTTGAAGCGGGCGGCTCGGCCGAGCTGTTTGCCAAGCTGGACGGCAGCGGCGTGGGGCTGATTCTGCTGGATATTTTCTTTCCGACGGAAAACGGGCTGGACATTCTGGCTAAACTTAAAAAGCATATGCCGGAGCTCAAAGTGCTTGTGGTGACGGGCCTGCGCCAGGACACGATTTTGGAAGAAGCCCAGCGGCTGGGGGCGGACGGCGTGCTGTATAAGCCGTTTGATACGGACGAACTGCTCTCCGCCATTCACCGCCTGTCGCATTCATAAATTTTGTGTTGCGGCTGTAAAATCCCCGCCCGGAATACCGGACGGGGATTTTTTGCAAATATGTTGCAAAACACCCCGGGTTTGCGCCCGGGGTGTTTCACGCGGAGAAAACGGGGATTATAATTTCATCCATTTAAATTCAAAGAATACCACTACGGAGAAAAACAACACCGGTCCCCACCCCGCCAGGAACGGATTGATATAACCGTTTTCGCCGATGGAGGTGAACATGGAAATCAGCCACCAGAACGTAAACGCGATGACCATGGACGCAATAATGTTGATAATTTTGCTTTTGCGGCGCATGCTGATGGCAAACGGCATACCCAACAGACACATAATCACCGTTACAAACGGCGTGGCCAGTTTGGACTGAAGCATGGTTTGCGCCGCGTAAGACGAAAGCCCGCTGCGCTTGAAGAAATGGACGCGCTTATATAAATCCCGGATGCTGAGCAGTTTGTTTTCCGTACGGTCCACGGACATTTCCGCCGGGTTTAAATTGACGGACGATTCGGCGGTTTCAAAGGTGTGTTCGGTGGTGTCCAGCGGGTCCACAAACGTGCGGCGGATGCCGTCCGAAAACAGCCAGCCGCGGGTTTGCGGGTCCCACACCATCTGGCGGGCCACGATTTGGTCGGCAATGTCCCAATGGTCGTCGTAGGTGTCCAGGGACACCTGGCTCATCGTACCGTGTTTTAAATTCACTTCTTTGGCAAAGAGCATTTGGTTGGGGGACACTTTCAGCACGACGTCGCGCTCAATATCGGGGTTGAAGGAATCGGACGGGCTGATGCGCGTATAATAAATGCGGTTGGCTTTTACGTTAAGGGGGGGGACAATAAATTCCTGCATCAGCATGGTAAGCGCCACCACCAGCAAAATGCACGCCACCACGGGTTTGAACAGCTGCTTGGGCGCAAAGCCGCTGGCGATGCAGGCCGTCCATTCGCCGTTGGACACCATCTCGGAAATAACGGAAATCGCCCCCAGCAGGCACGCTACGGGCATAATGGTGGCCAGCCAGTTGGGAAACGTAGCCAGCGAATAGGAAAGTAAATCCAGGATGGTGGTGGTTCCGTTGCCGAGGTTTTTCATCTTTTCAAAGGTGTCCCCCAGCACCACCAGCGTGGTAAACACGCCGAGCGCAAACAGGAACGGCCCCCAGAATTTTTTGGCGATATAGAAGTAAATCCGCATTAGATGTTCAACCTCTTCTTCCACAGGTATTTAGCCGCGCCGACGCCGGCCAGAATGGGCAGCCACGGCCCGGTGTACGAGAGCCAGCCGTATTTTTTGCCCAGGGAAATGCCCAGCGTCATCAGCAGGTAAAACGTAAAGATGATAATTACGCTAAACAGCATTCCCCAGCCTTTGTTGGTGCGTTTGCCGAACGAAAAGCCGATGGGACAGCTGACGAAAAGCAAAATAATCGGGGAGAGCGCCAGCACGTTGCGCATGCTGATTTCGGTGCGGTATTCTTTAACGGTCTCTTCGGAAAGCGGCATTTCGCGCATACGTCTTAACAGCTTGGTGGTGGACATTTCGCCCACGCGCAGCCGGCGCGCGTGCGCTTTTAAAAGAGAAATGCTCATGGTGTATTCGTCAAAATTGGCGGCGATGATGGAAGACGGGTCTTTGGCGTCCAGCCGCTGCATTTGGCCGTCCTGCAGCTGCAGGCCGATGGCGGTGTCGCTTAAAATCACTTTGCCGGTGGCCGCGTTTACTTTGGTGCTCAGCGCCCCGCTGTCTTCTTTTTTAATCAGGTGGATTTGGCTGGCGACGTCGGTCTCTTCGTCCAGGTTCTCCAAATACAAATCCCACTCGCCCAGGTTTAAAAACGTTTTCGGCTCCAGGTTTACTTTGGTGATTTTGCTGCGGGCTTCGTTGCGGCGGTTTAAAAATTGCTTGTAGCTGCGCGGGGTGAGCCAGTTGCTCATGGTTACTAAAATGACGGACAGTATCACCGCGCAGAATAACAGGGGGCGTACGATTTCTTTAAACGAAAAACCCGCCGCGCGCAGGGCGATCAGTTCGCCGTGTTCGCTCATATTGGTAAGCGTTAAGAGGATGGCGATTTGAAAGGCCATCGGCGCGCTGAGGCAGAATACGTCCGGCAGGATGTTAAGCAGGGAGGACACAATCCACCCGAAGCTGGTGCCGTACGTCATGGCCATATCCAGCACGCGGATGAAGTGGTTCATAAAGATGACAAACGTCAAAATCCCCAGCACGCCCACAAAGAACGTAAGGAGGCTTTTGGCGATGTATCTGGTAAAAATGCCGATACGCATATATCTTATTCTAACAAAATATCACTTTGCCCGGGCGGGAAATTACGCGCCCTGGGCCCGGACCCACGGCGGACTGGGCCTTTTGGCCCTGGTGCGGACGGCCCCGGTTGGGCTACAATAACTTTATGAGAATTGTAAGCCTCTTTTTATGTCTGTTGCTGGCCGCACCGTCCGTTTTTGCGCAAAAAGTGCCCGTGAAGGGATTTTTGCGCGCGCTGACGCGCAAAACCGAAGCCGTTTCTGTTTCCAATTTGCGCTACGCGCGGGGGGTTAAGCTTCCCGCGCTGTCCGCGGCGTATTCTCCCGCCGGCCGGGCGGCTGAGCTGCGGCGTTTGATGCGGGAACAGCAGCCGGTTCCGCCCTCCCGAAAGCCGGATTTGGCGCCCGCCGCTCCCCAGGCCCTGCGCGGCCCGGCGCTTGCTTGGAACGGTGCGGAGGCGGCCTCTGCGCTGAAAGAAACCGAAAGGCATATCCGTTCGTCTTTAGTGGTTGTGCGGGGGCGCGCGACGGGCGAGGCGCTGGGCAGCGGGTTTGTGGTCCGCTCCTCCTCCGGCAAACTCTATGCGGTGGCCTCGTATCATATTGTGGGGCGGGTGGGAAATATGTTTTCGCTGGAATTGTACCGGGCGGACGGTACGCCGGTGCGTTATGACACGGTCCTGGTTTCCGCCGTCGGCGCATTCGGGCTGAACGCGCCGGACGCCGCGGTGCTGGAACTGCCCTCTTCGGCGGCGGAATATGTCCGGCCGCTGAAAGTGGCCAAAGAAATGCCGCAGCCCGGCGATGAGCTGGTGGTGTGGGGTTCGCCCTATACGGAAACGGCTTTTGCGCGGGTGGACGAGCTGAAAGTGAAACAGGCCGAAGGATTTAAAATAGTGATGGAAAGCAAGGACGTGTCCGATGATTTCAACGGTTTTTGCGGTTCCCCTTTATTAAACGCTAAAGGCGAAGTGGCCGGCATTTACAGCGGGCATGCCCCGGCGGACGAATTTGTGTTTGGGGTGTCGGCGCGCCGCACGCTGGATTGGCTGATCGGCGGTTACGAAGGGGGGATGTCCCCTTACTACGGCTATCAGTTCCGCGGGCGGACGGCGGTGCGGCTGCAGGGCGGAGAAAGCGTGGGGGACGTGCGTCTTTTTGATTCGTCCGGCCGTCTGCTGCAAAAAGTTTATTTGCCGCGTTATGCGGGGCCGTTTGACCCCGCCCATACGGAACGGCTGTTTACGGATGTGCGCCGCGGGGACGTGCTGGAATTTGACATTCTGGTGCACCGGGCGGTGTCCCGCACCGAGCGTTTTGAAGTGCCGTAAAAAGCGGCGGAACGGAATTTTTAAAAGGGGCTCTTAAAAAGGGCCTCTTTTTTATGCAAAAACCGGATTAATACCGATATAAAATAGGCAAATATTATAGAATGAAATAATGAGGTATTTTTTCCCCCTATGAAAATACTGCGGCTCCCGGTCGCCCTTTTGCTCATCCTCCAGTTCGTTGCCGCCCCCCCGGCCGGCGCCGAAACGCTGCCGTACAGCCTGGTGGATAAGGACCAGTACGCCATTTTTGCAGAAGACCAGGCCGCCAAGCAGGAGGAAGAACTCGCCCTGGAAGACCCGCCGGACGACGCGGACCTGCTTAAATACACCAATGAGTTTTGGCGTCAGGCCGTAACGGCGGTGGAAGGCTCTTATAAGCTGGACAAAGGGCCGGAGCCCATTCCCGATTTAACTTTGTTAAACCCCACCCTGTCGCTGCCTCTTTACGGCACCAGCATCGCTTTGACGGGCCGTTATGTGCTGGGCTTTAAAATGGCCGCCAAAAAATATAAAGAAGACGACAACAACAGCGTGGAAGAACGCAATGACAGCAGTTTTGAGATGCAGCAGGAAATGCAGCTTAAAATGCAGGGTAAAATCCTGGAACGCGTATTTGTGGATATTGACTACGACGACCAGCGCGAAGAGGAAAAAACCATCTCCGTGGCGTACCGCGGCAAACCGGGCGAACTGGTGCAGCTGGCGGAATTCGGCGATATCAACCTGTCGCTGCCCGAAACGGAATTTATCGCTTACCAAAAACAGCTGTTCGGCGCCAAAATGCACTTACAGCACCAGAACGCCAACCTGTATTTAATCGGCTCGCAGACCAAAGGTTCCAGCAAGCAGAAGCAGTTTGTGGGGAGCAGCGTGTCGGAAATCGTGTCGCTGGCGGACACTTCTTACATCCGCCGCACGTATTACGATTTGACGTTCGGCGGCAACATCCGCCCGTATATTGACGACCAGGGCAATATCCGCTACCCGGTTGACCGCACCGCTTTTAGCGACTGGACCATGCAAATGGGCAGTATTTCCCCGGGTACGGAAGAAATTTATTTGGACAGCAACACCACCTCTTCCGACTATGTACCCGTGGACAAAACGGCCACCGACGTATTGGGCGGCGGCGATTACCAGGCCAAATGGCAGCTGTTGACGCGCGGCGTGGACTATACGGTGGATTACGCCAGCGGCATCATTACCTTTAAGCGCACCATCACGGCCGAGAGCGTGCTGGCCGTGGACTACCGCGATACGCGCGGCAACCAGTTAAGCAACGCCATGGGCACGCCCGGCACCATTAAACTCATCAAAACGGAAAACGACAAATCCGTCGTTTCCGGCGCGGGCCTGGCGACCGAAACCGCCAACAAGCTGGAGCTCAAAACGTATTACAACATCGGCGCGCAGAAAATCACGCAGGACAACGGCAAAGGCAATTTTATTTTGCAATTGCAGGACGCCAACGGCCAGGCCGTTTCCAGCCAGTATTACCAGTACCCGAGCTACATTAACGTGGATTTTGACACCGGTATTTTTGATATGACGTACCGCATCAACGACACCGGCCTCTACGGCGCGACGCCTACGTCCGCGCGCAACCTGACGTTTAAAATCCAGTACGAATCCACTGTAAAAACGTATTTTATTGAGTCGGACATCGTACTCCAGTCCGAAACCGTAAAATTAAACGGCCGCACCCTGACGCGCAACAACGACTATTACATTGACTACACCTCCGGCTTCATCACCTTCTATAAAGGCGATGAAATTACCGAAAATTCCGTCATTGACATTACCTACGACACCACCACCGGCTCCAGCTCCAACAATTCCGTTATGGGCGGCCGGCTGGACTACAAGCTGTTTGATAAAATCGTGATGGGGGCCACGGTGCTGAAAGAAGGGGGAGATAAACCCTCCACCGTGCCGCAGGTGGGCAGCTATTCCAAAGATTTGCTGGTGTATGGGGCGGACATCAACGGTAAAGACATTAAACTGGCCGATCCGCTGTCCGTTGATTTCAGCGCGGAAGTGGCCAAAAGCCAAAAAAAGCAGAACCTGTTCGGCTACGCGATGGTGGACAGTATGAACGAAACCAACGAGCAGGTGGCCGGTTCGCGCGTATTTAAAGACTGGATTATCGCTTCCAACCCCAGCGGCCTGCCGTCGTTTTTGGATTCCATCCATTGGGACACGCAGGACTTGCCGTCCCTGGAAATCAATCCGCACTCCATCGCCAACTACAACGACAAACAGCAAGTGCTGATTTTAAATTACGACTTTACCAAAGGGGTTGATTTTGACGGCCGCGACGAAGTTTCCATCGTCTATCCGTTAAGCCAGAGCGGGATGGACCTGTCGGACAAAACGTCTTTTGAACTGACCATGCTGGGCGAAGAAGGCGGTCCGCAGGTAAACTTTACGTTCGGTAATATTTCCGAATACTCCGACAGCGGCACCGGCATGGACACCCAGTGCGGCACCGGCGTGCCGAAAACCGAAGACGTTTACTGCCGCAGCAGCCTGGCCCCGAATGAAGACATCGGCTGGCTGTTTACCAACCCGGACGGGACGGAAGAACGGTACAATCCGTTTGTAAACAACGTGTTTAACCCGGAATCCCAGCCCAACGGACGCATTGACTCGCAGGATTTAAACGGCAACGGCAAATTTGACCCGGAAGATATCCCGCTTCAGGGCAACTTCGGTTTTGCGGGTGCGTCCATTAACGGGCTGGTCAACAATACGGCCAGCAACACTTCGTGGCAGACGTACACCATGCCGCTTTTGCTGTCCACCGCGGAAAAAGCGCAGTGGACGGCCGTGCGCCACCTGCGCATCACCCTTAAAAAAGGCCAGAAGCTGAAAGGGCAGATTAAAATCGCCAACGTGTCTCTGTCGGGTACGGCCTGGAACACGCAGAACGAAACGGACCCGGACGTGTTTTCCGTCTCCGGCATTAACAATGTGGACAATACGGACTACGAACCTATTTTTTCGGACCGGACGGGCGACGGGCTGACCGTGTTCAATTATCTCTACGGCTCCATTGAAAATTATAAAAAATCCACCGGCTCCACCAACGCGCTGGACCAATCGCTCAACATTAAATTCAATACGGACGGCCTGCCCGCCGTGTCCGACGACGCACCGGAAGATTCTCCCGCCGGCGAACGTTACGCCAACCGCAACTTTAGAAGTATGGACTTTACCCAGCACCGCGAGTTCCGCTTTCTGCTGCACGGGGCGGTGGAGCAGGGCACGGGCCGCGCGCTGGACCAGGACGGAACGGAGTTTTTCCTCAAAGTCGGCACCGAAAGCAATTTTGACAAAGTCATCGTGCCCACGAACTTCCGCGGGTGGCGGCTGATTTCGCTTAAAATGGTGGACACGAACGGGGACGGCGTGGCCGATGCGTTTGAAGACGCGTCCGACTCGTCGTACAACGTGCGCGTGGTGCGCCACCGCACCGCCGGGGGAATTATGAATTTCCGCGAAGTAAGCTTAATGCTCACCGGCGTGCAGCGCCAGGACGGCACGACGGGCAGCAAGGGCGAAGTGTGGTTAAACGTCATCCATTTGGCCGAGGCCATTACGTTGGACGGCACGGCCTACAAGGGCGACGTGGTGGTCCGCCTGGACGAATGGGGCAGCGCGGGCGCAAAATACAAATACCAGGACAGCAATTTTGAAACGCCGCTGGCCGTATCCAAAAATCAGGAAGTTACGGAAGAAGAATACTTTTTAAAAGTGGATAAAATCAAAGAATTTCCGATGCAGGCCAACCTCACGCGCTCCAGCACCGTAACCCCGATGGTTACCGACAGTACGGACTACAACACCGTCAGCCTGCTGGACAAAGGCAAGGTGGACCGGCAAACCGCCGTGGTGCGCGGGGACTTTATTAAAGAAAATCTGCCCAAAATCGGTCTGGAATACACGGTGGACAGCGTGGATTACGATGCGATGAAACGCAAGGACAACGCGCGCACATACGGCGCGACGCTGTCCCACTCCGCGGGTTCGTTTAAAAACATTTCCGCCGGATACCACATCACGGATTCGTCCATTGATTACGAGCGCGACAAACATCTGGAATCCGCCAACTATTACAATACCGACGAAAATACCCAAAAAATGAATATGAAGGTGACGTACCAGCCCAATAACAATTTTAACTTTACGCCCAGCTATAACCTAAGCAAAAGCAAGGAAGACCGCACCCAGTACGCCCAAACCGAGCAGAAAGATTACAGCTACCCCAAGGCCATGACGCAAAACACGGGCTTTAACAGCACGTGGAAAATCGCCAAATGGCTGGCGCCTTCGGTCAGCTACAACATCAGCACGGTGGAAAACAACAACCTTACGGCCAAAACGATTTCCGCCGCCGGCAAACAGATAGACGTGGGCGTGGGCGAGGTGAAAACCGTCAACCGCAACGCGGACGGCGGCGTGTCGCTTACGCTCAACGGCAACGAATTTTTCCCCAAAAGCAAATTGTTAAATACGTTTGTCATTTCGTCCAGCTACCGCATCCAGGACGCGGACTCGTGGGCGGATGTGGACAGCGATTTTGATTCGCGCAAAGCGCTCTGGATTCGCAGTTCCTTAAAAGACGTGGGCGAATACGGCTACCGCAAAAGCCTTATTCTGCGCGACACATTCACCTCCACCCAGCGCTGGAGTCCCCTGTCGCAGTACAACCTGGGCGGAGCCGCCGCGCCGTTAAAAACCATTTCGCTGATTAACAACTTTACCAAAACGCTCCAAACCAACGACCAGACCGGCACCGAGTACGATTCCACCAGCTTAACCCTGCCGGATATGACGTTTTCCATCTCGGATTTGGAAAAGTTTTTCTACGGCGGCAAATGGTTTAATTCTTCCAACTTAAAACTGCGTTACAGCTGGGTGGAACAAACCAATAAAGGCACGGACGAGCAATACACCACGCAGTACGGCGGAGACTTGCGCTTTATGCTGTTTAACTATTTTGACACGGTGCTTAACTACACCCGCAAAGAGTCCGACAAGACGGACCTGCGCGTCGGCACCAGTTTGGAAACCGTGCGCGACAACAACATTTCCGCCCAAACTTCTTTCTACATCGGTTCCATGCGCGTCACGCCCAAACTGCTCTACTCCTCGCACGATAAATGGCTGGTGGCCGGCCAAATCAGCGAAAGCACCACCGAAACCACCCCCAGCTTGAACCTGCGGTGGGACTTTAACATCCCGCGCGGGTTTAAACTGCCGTTTATCAATAAAATGTACAATGCCACCAACCGCGTGATTTGGAACACCACCTTCACGTATAAGGACAAACGCTCCCCCGTGGAAGTGAAAGACAACTATAAAATGTTTGATTTCAGCACGTCTTTGGATTATGAAATGTCCCAAAACCTGCGCTTTACGCTGGGCGGCGGATTTACCATCTTAAACCACGCCTACGTAAAAACCGAAGACTACACCGCCTATAACGCGGCGGCCAACATAACCATACAGTTCTAAACGCGTATGAACACTTTTTGGAAAGCGCCTTTTAAACTCTTTCTGCATTTTTGGTTTCCGCGCACCTGTTTTGGCTGCGGGAAAGATTTGGCGTGGCGCGCCGAGGAGCCCTTGTGCCCGGCATGCGCGGCGGCTTTGGCGGCCCCCGGCCCGCTGGTGTGCAAACGCTGCGGCGCGGTATTAAAATCCGGCGGTGCGCACTGCTACGCCTGCCGGGGAAGCAAGGAACGGGAATACAAATGCCGGGTGATTCGTTCGGCTTTTGTGTTTAATACCTCTTCGCGCGCATTGGTGCACGCGTTAAAATACGCCCGGGCCGACTACCTGGCCGGTTATATGGGCGGGCTGATGGCGGAGCGTTTTAAAAAATATCCCGAACTGGCGGACGCGGAGCTGGTTATTCCGGTGCCGCTCTATCCCAAAAAGAACCGCAGGCGCGGCTACAACCAAAGCGAACTGCTGGCAAAAGCGTTCGGCCCGAAAGTGGGCCTGACGGCGGACACCGTTTCGCTTTCGCGCGTGCGCGACACCGTCAGCCAGACTACGCTGGGCCGCAGGGGCAGGCTCCTTAATATGGCCGGCGCTTTTTCCTGCAACAACCGGGCGGCCGTAAAGGGCAAAACCATCCTGTTGATAGACGACGTAGCCACCACCGGCGCCACGCTGGAAGGCTGTGCGGAAGCGTTGAAGCGGGCGGGCGCGAAAAAAGTGCTGGCGTATACTTTCGCCCGGGAATAACAGGGGATATGGTGAATTTGAATGAAAAAACCCGGCCGGATGCCGGGTTTTTTAGAATCGGGTTTTATTCCGTTTTAGCCGTTGCATTTTTCCTGCATAATGTCCACAATCATCGGGTCCACCCGGCTCATGCCCACGGTGGAAATACTGCCCAGGTTTTGGATGGTTTCTTCGGCGGTTTTGCCCACAAATCCTTCCACTTCGGTAATGCCGTAATCGTGCACGGCCATATAAGCGGCGCGGATGGCCGCGTCCGTGGAGCTGACCACTTTCAGCGCGCAGCCGCTTTTGGCTCCGTCGCAGAGCATACCGCCGATGTCGCTTATAATGTTGTTAATCGCCAGCGTAACGGCGGGCACGCATTTGCCGCGCTGTTGGTAGACGATGGCCGCCGTCGCGCCTACGCCCGCGGCGATGGCGCAGCCGCAGATGGGCGCGAGTTCGCCGGTAAACACTTTTACGTAGCCGTTTAACAGGTGCGAAAGCGCGATGCTTTTTAAAATCGTTTTTTCGTCCACTTCCATTTCTTTGCCCACTTTCCACGGCACTAAAATGGTTACTACGCCCTGGTTGCCCGATTCGCCGCTGGCCATTACGGGCACGGCCTGGCCGTCCATACGCGCGTCGGCGGCGCAGGCGGTTAAAATTTTGGTGGAAGAAATCAAATCCATTTGCAGCAGGCGTTTGCGGACGAGCTCTTTGATGTAAAAGCCCACTTTTTGCAAAGCCTGGCCCATTTCGGCGGCTTTTAAGTTCATATCCACGCCTTTTTTGATGTACGCCAGGTCTTCGTCGTCGGCTTGGTCGGCCGCGTCCAGCAGGTCCTGCAAGGTGGCGTTTTTGAGGGCGTTTTTAAAATCGTGCGCTTTTTGGGCGCAGTTTGCTTTTTGCGGCGTTTTGTCCACTTTTACGTCTGTACCGCAGGATAAAAACGCCACTTCGGTATGACTGCCGGCAATCACGCATTTGGCCGTTTTGCCGCTTACGCCCGTCAGTGCGGCTTCAATATAAAAGCCGTGCGCTCCGGGGGCCACTTCCATGGTTACGCGGTGCTGGCGGATGATTTCTTTGGCTTTAGCCAGCACTTCTTTATCCGCCGCGCCCAGAATTTCCATATTCAGTTCCGGCTTGGCCAGCAGCATACCCATGGCTCCGGCCAGCAGGTTGCCTTTTTCGCCGTCCGTATTGGGGATGCGTACGCCCATCCCGTTTTTGTAGGTGCCGGCGTCCAGCTTAAAATCGGCTCTGGCCGCTTCTTCGCCCAGTTCCTTGGCGGCGTGGGCCGCGCACAGGGCGACCGATACCGGCTCCGTACAGCCCATGGCCGGATAAACTTGATATTTTAATACCTCTTTTAAAAGATTCATTATATTTTCCCGTTGGCTTTTAAGCTGTAATGCGCGCCTTTGCCGATGATGATGTGGTCGTGCACCGAAATACCAAACAGCTCCGCCGCCCGGATTACGCTTTGCGTAAGGTTGATGTCTTCCTGGGAGGGAGTCGCGTCCCCGGACGGATGGTTATGAACTAAAATAATGGCCGAAGCCTTGGCCGCCAGCGCGCATTCCACAATCTTGCGCGGGGATACGGCCACCCGGTCAATCAGGCCGGACGCCACCACCTGCGTGCTCATAACGGTGTTTCGCACCGAAAGGTAGATGACTTCCAAACATTCTTCTTTCCTGCCCGCCAAGGACGCTTTGCAATAATCCAGCACCTGCTGGGGCGTGCGGATGGTTACGCGTTCTTTTACTTCGTCAAACGAGTACTTTTTAAACACGGCGCGGATGAGTTTTAAAAACCGGGCGGTGTTCTGTCCCACGCCGGGCACGTTGGTTAATTGGGCCGGGTCGGCGTCAAGCACGGCGGCCAGCGAACCGAATTTCTTTAAAAGAGCCCAGGCAATCGGTTTGGTGTCTTTGCGCGCAACGGCGTACGTCAGCAGCAGTTCCAGCGTTTCGTGGTCCAGAAACGAGTCCAGCCCCGCCGATGCGAATTTTTCACGGATGCGTTCACGGTGTCCGATATAAGACGGCTTACTGTTGTTTGGCATAGGGTTTCCTGTTTTTTATTATACCGTTTTTAATGCTACAATAGGTATAATCAAAACGCCGTAAGGCTAATAGGGGGGCGCTATGAAAAATATCGTTGTAATCGGCGGGGGCCCGGGGGGCTATCCGGCCGCTTTAAAGGCCGCTTCGCTGGGGGCCAAAGTAACCTTGGTGGAAAAGAACAAAGTGGGGGGCGTGTGTTTAAACTGCGGGTGTATTCCCTCCAAGTCGCTGTTGGACGCGGCGCACCGTTTTCATACCGTTCAAACCATTTCTTCGCTGTGCGCGGACGGCGCGCAGGACGCGGCGGACCGGCTGTTCGCCCTGCGCGACTGGGGGAAAATCCAGGCCCGCCAGCAGGCCGCCACGCGCAAGCTGACGCAGGGGATTGGGTTTCTGCTGAAAAAAGCGGGCGTGGACGTGCTGACGGGGGAAGCTTCGTTTGACAACGCGCACACGGTTTCAGTCCGCCTGCCTTCCGGGGAAGAGCAAAAGCTGGAAGCGGACGGCGTGATTCTGGCCGCCGGGAGCGAAGCGTTTTTCCCGCCGCCTTTTGATAAAATCAAAGATAAAATTTACGACAATTCCACTATTTTTGCCATTCCCTCCCTCCCCAAAACGCTTACCATCGTGGGCGGGGGCGTGATCGGCTGCGAGTTTGCGGACTTGATGAGCGCTCTTGGCGTGGCGGTAAGCGTGGTGGAAATGCAGCCGCGCATCCTGCCGCTGGAAGACGAAGGCGCCGCCCGCGCGCTGGCGCAGGCGCTTGCCAAACGCGGCGTAAAATTCTACACCGGTTTAAGTGCGCAGGCCGCGGCCGAAGAAAACGGCGTGTTTACGCTTACGCTTTCGGACGGACGGAAAATCACGTCGGACGCGGTGCTGGCCGCTATTGGCCGCAGCGTGGATTTAACCGCTTTAAAAATGGAAAATATCGGCGTGGAATGGACGCGCCGCGGCGTGCAGGTCAACCCCGAAACCTTGCAGTTAAAAGACAATATCTATGCGGTGGGGGACGTGAACGGTTTGTTCCAGCTGGCCCACGCCGCCAGCCGCCAGGGCGAGGTGGCCGCTTCCAATTTATGCGGTGTTCCCGCCGTATATCACAACAATGCGGTGCCGCGCGCCATTTACACCACGCCGGAAATCGCTTCCGCCGGGCTGACCCGCCAGCAGGCCGAAGCGCAGGGGCTGACGGTTAAAAGCCACAAGGCGTTTCTCCTGGCTAACGGCCGTGCCGTGGCGCAGGACCAGACCGAAGGCTATTACGAGCTGTTAAGCGACGCGCAGACGGGCCGGCTGGTCGGGGCCGTATTTGCCGGGGCCAACGCGGCGGAGCTGATTCACGTAGTCGGCGTGGCGCTGGCCGCACAGATGACGGCGGAGCAGTTAAAAGAAGTGATTTTCGCCCATCCGACGTTTGCCGAATCCATTGGAGAGGCCCTGCACCGATGAGTGATTTTTGCATTGTCCTGGTCCGCCCGCGCGACCCGAACAACATCGGCGCCTGCGCGCGCGCCATGGGCAATTTCGGCCTGTCCGATTTGCGCGTGGTGGACCCGTACCCGCCCGTCTGGCGCGAAGCCGTCAGCGCGGTGGGCGCGGCGGACATTTTGCAAAACGCCCGCAAATGCGCGGATTTGGACGAAGCCCTGGCCGACGTGCATTTTTCCCTGGCCTCCACCGCCCTTAAAAACCGCGAAATCAAGCAGGAAATCATCCCGCTGCCGCAGTTAAACGAACGGCTGGAGCAAAATCCCGCCGGACGCACCGCTTTGGTGTTCGGCAACGAAAAAAGCGGCCTTTCGGGCGCGGACATTGAACGGTGCGACGCCGTGCTTAATATCCCGACCGCCGCCAAACAGCCGTCCATTAATCTGGCGCAGGCCGTGATTTTAACCTGTTACGAGCTTTCCCGCCGGCCCGGTTTTACCGCCCTGCGCCGGCCCGGGGAGGAGCCGGACGCGCCGACGGACGCGCAAAAGGAACTGTTTATCGCGTCGGCCGACGTTTTGTTTGAAAAAGCGGAGTTTAAGACCGATTTCTCCTCCTCCCAGCGCAAAGCGCTCCTGCGCCGGATGCTTACGCGCCAGGGGCTTGCCAGGGAACAGCTCTTTTTCCTAAAAAAACTGGCCGATAAATTGGCGTCCAAACTGCCGTAAATCGTCCGGCCAAAGGCCGGATATTTTGTTAAAATATAGGTAATGCGACAAAGGGGGCATTATGGCTTACAACATTCTGGTCATCAACCCGGGCTCAACTTCGGACGACATCGGCTACTACCGGGGGAATAAACCCGTTTTTGAAGTAACCGTACGCTACTCCCTGACCGATTTGGAGCCCTACGACGGCAAAAACGTTACCGAACAGCTTCCGCTGCGCCGCAAACTCATCCTGGATTACCTGCTGGACCATAAAGTGCCGCTGAAAGAAATTGACGCGGTCATCGGCCGCGGCGGTTTTATCCGCGCGCTGGAAGGCGGCGTTTACGCCGTAAACGACCAGATGGTCAGCGATTTGGAAACCGGTCGCTACGGCGGCATACACGCCAGCAACCTCGGCGGTATTTTAGCCCGCGAAGTGGCCCAGTATGCGGGCTGCCCCAGCTTTATCGCCAACCCGGTGGTGGTGGATGAGCTCCAGCCCGTCGCGCGCTATTCGGGTATGCCCGAAAATCCGCGTATTTCTATTTTTCACGCTTTAAGCCAAAAACGTGTGGCCCGTTTGATTGCCGAAAAACTCGGCAAACCGTATGAAGAGATGAACTGCATCGTCTGCCATGGCGGCGGGGGGATTACCGTCGGCGCGCACCGCCGGGGAAAAGTGGTGGACGTAAACAACGGCTACGAGGGCGACGGCCCGATGACCCCGCAAAGAAGCGGCGGCACGCCCAATTCCGGGCTGGTGCAGATGTGCTTTTCGGGCAAATACACCCAGCGCGATATGCGCCTTAAACTGCGCGGCAAGGGCGGTTTGGTGGCCTATACGGGCACGTCCGACGTAAAAGATTTGGAAGAATTTATCCGCACCGGGAAAAAACGCCCCGGCTCCCTCATCCACTGCACCCGCGAAGAGGCCGAACTGGCCGAAAACGCGATGATTTACCAGATTGCCAAGTACATCGGCTCCATGGCCGTGGTGCTGGAAGGAAAGGTGGATTTTATCGCGCTTACGGGCGGGCTGATGTACAGCAAAACCATCCCGCAGCAGCTCAGCCGCTACGTGAGCTGGATTGCGCCGGTGTACGTGTTCCCGGGCAGCGAAGAAAAAGACGCATTGCGCGAAGCCGCGCGCCGCGCGCTGGACAACCCTAAAATCGTAAAACAGTACAGCTGATTTATATTATTACCCCAAGGAGAATTAAACGTATGAAATTCAAAAGCTTTGCTGATTTGATTGACCAGGTAAAAGGAAAATCAAACAGAGTAGTCGTGCCGGGCGCCAACAACAAAGAAGCCCTGGAAGCCATTAAGATGGCCGATGAGAACGGTCTTATTTCCCATGGGATTTTGATCGGCCCCGTCGCCGCCGTAAAAGAAATTGTGGCCCAGGTGGGTCTGGATGAGAGCAAATTTGAATTTATTGACTGCGAAGACGTTCCCACCATGTGCAAGCTGGCGGTTGATCAAATTCTGGCCGGAAAAGGCGACTTTTTGATTAAAGGCCTTGTGGACACCAAGTATTATATGAAAGCGATTTTGAATAAAGAAGCCCACTTGGTGCCGGAAGGCGCGCTTTTGTCGCACTTTGTATTGTTCAGCACGCCCAAATATAAAAAACCGTTCGCCGTTACCGATTCCGCCGTCGTCATCGCGCCGACCCTGGAACAGAAAGCGAAAATCATCCAAAACGCCGTGAACACCATGCACAAACTGGGGCTGGAAAACCCGAAAGTGGCCTGCGTGTGCCCGGTGGAAAAAGTGAACGAAAAGATTCCGTCCACGGTGGACGCCGCCGCCCTGGCGCAGATGAACGCCGAAGGCAAAATCACGGGCTGCACGGTGGAAGGGCCGTACGATTTGTACATCTCCCTCTCGCCGGAAAAAGCCGCCGAAAAAGGCATCACGGGCAAGACCGTGGCCGGCGACGCCGACATTCTGATGCTGCCGGACCTGGATGCGGCCAACCCGCTCTATAAAGCCCTTACCTTCTTTGGCGACCGGATGGAAGCCGCCGCCGTTCTGGTGGGGCCCACCATTCCGGTCATCCTGCCTTCCCGCGCCGATGACCCGAAGGTAAAGCTCAACGCCATCGCGCTGTGCTCGTTCTTGAAAGACCAAAAATAACAAGCAAGCAGAAAGGGGCGGCCTTACGGGCCGCCCCTCCCTATGCCTATGAAAGCAAAACTTGTAGCGTTTTTCCGCCGCCATTACCGGCGTTATCACGATATCCTGTTTTACGTGCTCACGCTGTGCGTGATCGCCGTTTCCACTTTTGCCGCCCTGCATATTTCGCGCGTCAAAGATGAAATGGAACGCGAAAATTTGCGGGAGCGCGAAATTCCCGTGGTGGAGTATACCGTTAAAGACAAACCGATTTACGTCGCCTTGCAGGAAGCGGGGCTTTCCAATCAGGAAGTGGCCCAAATCGTGGGCAAGCTGGGTTCCGTGGCCGATACGCGCAAACTCCAAAAGCGCGACACTTATTCTATTTCCGTTGATTCCGACAACCGCTTTATTCTTTTATTGCTGACGCAGGGTTTTAAACGCTATTATGTAGCCAATGTGGACGGGGCGCTGGTGGCAGGAGTGAGCGACGTGGAGATTAAAACGCGCGTTAAAACCGCCGCCGGCAAGGTGCAGGGTTCGCTGTTTAATTCCATGCTTGCCAAAGGGCTTCAGGTGCCGCTTATCCTGGATTTTACGGATGCGTTTTCCTGGACCGTGGACTTTAACACCGACACCCGCAACGGCGACGAATACACCGCCCTGTGGGAAGAAAATTACACCGCCTCGGGCGAAATTACCAGCCAGGACCTGCTGGCCGCCTCGTACAAAGGAGCCGAAACCGGAAGCACGACTTACGCTTTCTATTTTGAGGACGATTTTTACGATGAAACGGGCAAAATGAGCAAAAAGATGTTCTTAAAATCGCCCATCAGCTTTCGCAATTACCGCATTTCGTCGCGCTTTTCGTACGGCAGAATGCACCCCATTTTAAAAATCCGCCGCCCGCATTTAGGCATTGACTATGCTGCCCCCACCGGCACGCCCGTGCAGGCCGTGGCGGACGGAACGGTGAAATTCGCCGGCCGCAAAGGCGGCTTCGGCAATTTTGTGGAACTGCGCCACGCCAACGGTTACACCACGATGTACGGCCATTTAAAAAGCTTTGGCAAAGGCGTAAAATCCGGGGCCAAGGTAAAACAGGGCCAAACGGTGGGCTACGTGGGCAGCACCGGGCTTTCCACCGGGCCGCATTTGGATTTCCGTATTAAAGAAAAGAACAAGTTTGTGGATTTCTTAAAAATGAAAAACCGCAATTCCGCCGTGCGCGACGTGCCGAAAGACAAGCGGAAAGAATTTGAAGAGTTAAAAGTGTTATACTTAAAAGAATTGGACGCGGCCGGCAAAGCGGTCTCAGAAAAACCGGCCGTGCCGGAGGAAAAAGCATGAAGCATAAGAAAATAGCTCTTACCGGCGGCCCGAACAGCGGCAAAACCACCGCTCTTTCGGTGCTGAAAGAGACCTTTGGCCCGCAGGTGGAACTGGTGCGCGAAGCCGCTACGATGATTTTCAGCGGCGGGTTTCCGCGGCAGGACAACAGCCGCCCCCATATTGAAGCCGCGCAGCAGATTATTTTTGTGGCCACGCGGGAAATGGAAAGCCTGGCCGAGCGGTCTTCGGACGCGCAGTTAATCGTGTGCGACCGCGGCACCGTGGACGCAGCCGTCTACTGGCCCGGCGGCGTGGAAGATTTTTTTGCGCGCATGAATACGACGCTGGACGCGGAGCTGGCCCGCTACGACGCGGTGCTCCATCTTTCTCCGCCCGCCAATCCCGCGTTTTACCAATCCACGCACGTACGTACCGAAAGCCTGGAAAAAGCTTTTGAAATTGACCGCAAAATCCTGCAAATTTGGGATAAACACCCCCGCCGGCTGGTGGTGGGCGGTACGGAACACTTCCTGGAAAAAGCGGAAGTGATTAAGAATTTTGTAGAAAAAATCATTAAAGGATAACTTATGAAAAAAATCGTTTTAACCGGCGGCCCTAGCGGCGGAAAAACTACGGCCCTTTCCATTTTGAAAGAGACCTTCGGCAACAAAATCGCGCTCGTGCAGGAAGCGGCCACGCTGATTTACAGCGGCGGTTTCCCGCGTAAAGACAACAGCCCCGTGCATATTGAGCACGCCCAAAACATTATTTTTTATACCGTGCACCAGCTGGAACAGCTGGCCGAAGCCACCTCTGACGCCAAAGTGATGGTGTGCGACCGCGGATCCATTGACGGCGCGGTATACTGGCCGTACGGCGCGGACAATTTCTTTACGTCCATGAAAAGTTCGCTGGACGCGGAGCTGGCGCGCTACGACGCGGTCATCCACCTTTCTCCGCCGCCCGAGAAAGATTTTTACCAGGCCACCAATGTCCGCACGGAGAACCTCCAGCAGGCGTTTGACATTGACGATAAAATTTTAAAAATCTGGGAAAAACATCCCAACCGCCTGGTCGTTCCGCGCGAGAAACATTATTTTGAAAAAGCGGAAATCATCAAAAATTTTGTAGAAAAACTTATTTCCGAATAGTCAAGGAGCTGTAACTGTATGTGGAATCCGTTTAAGAAAAAACAAGAAGAGGACGCCGCCGCGCAGCCCGCGGACGGGAAACCCTCCAAAAAAGAGTCTATTGAAGAGCGCATTGAGCGGGAAATTGATTCGCTCCCCGCGATGATTAAAGGGAAGCTCAAAGACCCGGCCATCAAAAAACGCTTTATTGATATTGCCAAGCGCATGGAAAAAGACGGTGTGGACTTTAAAAGCATCCGCCAGATGAAAAAGTGGATGAAAACGCACGAAGCCGAGCTGAAGGCCGGACAGGCCGGCGGCGCGCCCGCCAAGGTGGAAACCGTGGTGCACGACGGGCCGAAAATCGGCCGTAACGACCCGTGCCCCTGCGGCAGCGGGAAGAAGTACAAAAAGTGCTGCGGCGTTGGTAAATAGCGCGTTTGGCGGCTGGAATTTACAAGGACGGGCGGGAATTTTCCCGCCCGTCCTTTTATGTATAGTAGTTCTCCGTCTGCGCCGGGGATTGTGATTGTCCTTTTTATTTAGCGGCATTGTTTAAACGGTGTGGTTCCATTAGTCGGATGGCACCGTCAGGGAAAGGGAGGGGCGGACCCTGCGGGCCGTCTGTGGGTGGCATTTTGC
>DCTQ01000029.1 GCA_002329395.1 Candidatus Avelusimicrobium alvi
CCCGCGTAAAACGGATTTTATAGATGGGCTAAGGCCGGAAATACAACGACAACAACAAAGCTAAGACCTGCATAAAACGGCAAAATGGCCACACCTTCTGAACCGAACGCAGGGTAAAAAATCATACAAAAACCCGGCTCCTTAAACAGGGCCGGGTTTTTTCAAAATCAGACGGTTTTACAACGAACACCAGGCGGTGCCGGTGGAGTCCATACCGTAGGCCTCACACATACTTCCGCTGCACAGGAATTTTTCCCGGTCCGGGTCCGTTTCCAGCTCCCCCAGATACAAAAACGCCGTGCCCTTGTTGTCGCCTTTGCGGCGGACGGCGCAAACGCCGTTTGCCACCGCAGCCGAAGAGCCCGACACCGAGCCCGTGGGCAAAAGCGTATATTTAAAATCTTTGGTGTAGATCGTCGCACCCGTGCAGCGCGCAATACTCGCGCCCGTGGTTGCATTGACACAGGGGACGGAAATGTCCAGGTGCTCAAACCCGAACAAGCCGCTGCTGTAATTTTCCCGATCCATATTATCCAGCGTACGCAGCTTGGATTCCAGCATTTTTTTCATCAAGGTGCGCGCCTCGGCCATGCGGGATTTTTCAACCGTCTTGTCGTACATCGGCACGGCCATGGTAACAAGCAGCGTTACAATCATCACCGCCACCAAAATTTCCACCAGTGTAAAGCCTTTTTTCATAATCGCTCCTTACTTAAAAACTGACGCCGCTGCGGGTGTCCAGGCCGAAAACGTCGCACGCGTCTGAACTGCCGGACGCTTCCTGACAATAGAGCTGCTGGGTATCACGGTCAAACAAAATAAGCGTATTTTGATAAGGGGACAGCCGTTTTTTAGCCGCCGCATACGGCACGCCGCCCGCGTAAACGGACGCTTTGTAAGTAAAATTTTTACATTGCAGTTCCGTCCCGCTGCTGACCAGCGAGCAGCCGGCGGGCAGGCTGGAAGAATCAAACATATCCATACGCGCAAACGAATAGCCGGTCTGGCCTTTTCTGTCCACCAATTCTTCGTAAGAACGGTAGCCGAACTCCCCCGCCAGCCGTTCGCTTGAATCATAAATGGTGCGCAGCATCGCCTGCGCTTCGGAGACGTGCGCCTTCTCCACCACTTTTCTGTACTGCGGAAGCGCAACGGCCGATAAAATAGCCACAATCAGCACCACCGCCAATAACTCTACCAACGTAAAACCGTTTTGTTTTTTTCTCATAGTCTGTTCCTCACGCTACAGGCTCACCCCGGGATTAACCGTTACAGAACTAAGCGTACAAGTAGCTTCCGGTACGTTTAAACGGTCGCACGCATCCGACACGCCCGAAGGCGGACAGCACGAGAAGCTTCCGCCGTTGTAATAAATCACCGTACCCTTATAAATGCCGCGGCTCATCGTGCCGGAAACGGCGGGCTGCCCCAGCAACATCAGGCGGCCTATCGTCCACTGGGTTAAATTATAACTAAAATTATCCGTCTGCCAAGTCGTCTGGGTGAGTCCTTTCCCTTTAAGCTCCAAATCCAGCTTGCTGAATGAAACGCCCGGATTGACATGGTTAATGCCCGAACCCCAGGACCAGCCGCGCTCCGTCATCAGGCGTTCGCGCGCGTCGTAAATGGCGGGCAGCAGCTGCGTAGCTTCGGCCACGCGGGTGCGCTCTACGCTGCGGCGGTACTGCGGCAAAGCCACGGCGGTCAAAATACCCATAATAAGCACTACCGCCAGCAATTCAATTAAGGTAAACCCTTTTTTCATAAAAACTCCGTTAAAGAAAGTATAGTTTTTTTCCGTCCCATTACAATACCCATTATAGCTAAAAATCCACTTTCCTGCAAAAGCATTCCCGCCCGGCAAACGGAGAGCAAATTTTGTATTATATAAGATGTTTGGCCGGTCCACAAATCCGCCGGCCAAAGACCCGGGAGAAAACTATGAGAATTTACGACGATATCCAACTGGATTACTGCGACGTGCTGCTGCGCCCCAAACGCTCGGCCCTCGCTTCCCGTTCCGAAGTAGTGCTGGAACGCGAATATACCTTTAAATGGTGCCCCCGCACGCTTACCGCCACGGGCATCACGGCGGCCAATATGGCCACCACCGGCACGTTTGAAATCGCGCGCGAAATGCAAAAACTGCGCCTGATGAGCGCCCTGCACAAACATTATACGGCCGAAGAACTCATCGCCTTTTTGACGGAAAACGCCAAAGAATTCGGCGGCAACGATTTGGTTTTCATCAGCTCCGGCGTGTCGGACGCGGACTTTGAAAAACTCCAAAAAGTGATGGACACCCGCCTGGCCGGCAATATCTGCGTGGACGTGGCCAACGGCTATTCCCCCTATCTGATTAATTACATCCGCAAAGTGCGCGCCGCCTGGCCGGACGCTTTGATTATGGCCGGCAACGTAGTAACCGGCGATATGTGCGAAGACTTGATTTTAAACGGCGCGGACATTGTAAAAGTAGGCATCGGCCCCGGCTCGGTCTGCACGACGCGCAAACTGACCGGCGTGGGCCGGCCGCAGTTTTCCACCGTTATTGAATGCGCCGACGCCGCGCACGGCGTAGGCGGCATGATTTGCGCCGACGGCGGCTGCACCGTACCCGGAGACGTGTGCAAAAGCCTCTGCGCCGGAGCGGACTTTGTGATGCTGGGCGGCATGCTGGCCGGCCATACGGAAAGCGGCGGCGAAATGTGCGCGCGTTCGTTCCAAACGGGCGAAGTGGAAATGATTGACGACAAAACCTGCGCCATGCGCATTGAAGAAAAACAATACAAAAAATTCTACGGCATGAGCTCCGAATACGCGCAGGACAAACACTACGGCGGCATGAAGAAATACCGCGCCAGCGAAGGCAAAGTGGTGGAAATCCCGTTCCGCGGGCCGATTGAACCGACCCTCTTGGCCATTCTGGGCGGCATCCGCAGCTGTATGACGTACATCGGCGCCAAACGCTTAAAAGACATGCCCAAATGCGCCACGTTCTACCGCGTCAACCGCCAGTTAAACACCATCTTCGGCAACGAATAACATTCCCGCCGTTCCGTGCGCCGCGCCTTGTTACGGGGCGCGGCCTTTTTTTGCCCGCCGGGGTGTACAGCGCCCGCTCAACCCGCCGCGCCGGCGGGAGGAACGGCGGCGACTAATCATTTTTTTAGCTTGAGAAATACCGGCCAAAAAGCCATACTGTTTATAGCTGGACATCGGTTAACCTTTACGGTACGGCGCATTGCCGGAAAAGCCGCCGTATATCGGGCCGACGGGGGAAGGTCCTATACGGGTTTTACCCCCCAGCCAACATGTTGGCCACCCCCGCTCTTAACCGGGCGGGGGATTTTTATTTTTTTGGCGCGGAAGCGACCAAAACCCCAAGCGCGCCGCGCGGCGCATAACGTGCGGGAAAACAATATTTTTTCGCCTCGCGCAATAGAAAACTGTTACAATATAACATATAACGCCCAGGACCACTGCGGCAAAAGGAGACGAATATGATTAAAGAAGGTTCCAAAGTCAAATTTGACTACACCCTTACGGTTGACGGCAAAACCGCCGACACTTCCGCAGGCCGCGGCCCCCTGGAATACGTACACGGCGCGGGGCACATTATCCCCGGCTTGGAAGAAGAACTGCTCGGCATGAAAGTGGGCGACAAGAAAACCGTTAAAGTCGCGCCCGAAAAAGGCTACGGCAAAGTGCTGGAAGAAGCCATCCGCCGCGTACCGAAAGAAGCCATCGGCGGAGCCGAAAACCTGAAAGTGGGCGATATGGTGGGCGCCAGCAACGAAGGGCACACCTTCCGCGCCGTCGTGAAAGAAATTACCGACAAAGAAGTGGTGCTGGATTTCAACCATCCGCTCGCCGGCAAAGAACTGACCTTTGACGTGGAAATCAAAGAAATCAACTAATTTGAATGTTTCACCCAAAAGCCCCGGGCCTGCGCCCGGGGCTTTTTAAATGTGCTGCCGGCTTATTGCGCCGGGGCTGGCGCCCCAGGCAGCGGACCGCCGCCGGCAGATAAAGCTAATAAACATCCCCCGGCGTAGCC
>DCTQ01000035.1 GCA_002329395.1 Candidatus Avelusimicrobium alvi
TAAGACAGGGGAAGCAAAGCCGCACACAGCAGCAAAATCCGTTTCATATAATAATATTGTAACAAGATATCCCGCCCGACAAAATAATCCAATACCATTACATAAAACACAACCCAAAAATCACCACAAAGCGGATTTTTTTACTTGGAAAAACAAAAAGAGTAGCCAAGAGGCGGAAAAGTTTTTATAATAAATTATATTCAACATAAGGAGTTTTATATAAAAATAAGCCTTAAACGTGGCTTATATACAATTTGAATCTGTTTTTGGAACCGTATGAAGAATACGGTGCGCTGTTGGGATACCAATGGCACATTCTGAGTCCAAAAACAGCCGATTTAGGCACAAAGTAAGCGGACTAATTACCCGGTTATTTTGTGCCGAGTGTTTGCCGCCCTTATGGGTGGCAAACCACGGCTGTTTATATTTGGGTTAGGGAAAATGGCTCAAATATAACAGCCGTTTTTGTTTCCCCATTTTTGCTTCTTGTTATAGTCTGAGCCCGACAAAATAATAAGGAGAATATAAATGAAGAACTTAACAAGTCTGCTTGCAGTTTGCCTCATGCTTTGCGCCTGCTCATCCGTAGAATATCACAATGGAAAGAGAGGCGTTTATTTAGGAAATATAGAGGCTGTGGAAATTTTACCGTTGCAGGCGGAAGTGGAAGTAGAAAATACGGTCATCAGCGGGGTAGCTGAATGCGAGCGCTGGTTTTGGTTTTTAACCAAAAAACCAGCTAAACAAACCTATGGCGTAAGTTTGCAGATACCTAACGGCAATTTTTCCCCCAATGCCTGTACGCGTGGAGCCTTATATGACGCTTTGTCCAAAAATAATGCGCAATATATTTTTGCCCCGCGCTATACCGCTGTGAAAAAAGGAAACTGGTGTATTTTGGGTCTTTGTTTGCACCAAGTAAACCAAATTATTGTAACTGGACAAAAAGCCAACATTAAACATGTACGCCAAACACAAGAAGACATTCTGGAACTCCGGCGGAAATCGCCCTATATCAAAGATACTTCCGCCGTTATCCATATTCAGTAAACGGAGTCCTGTATGAAAAAATACTTTTTATGCCTGCTGACCTTGTGCTGGGTTGCGGCGGGAGGCAGTGCAGCCCAGCTCTGCCATGATTTTGACGCGGATATGAACCTGATTACGGTGGATTGTATGACGGGAAAACGCATTATCACCGCAGAGGATAAAGCCCGGGTGGCCCAAGCCAAACAAGAAGCTGCCGATAAACAACGCCGCGCAGCCGAAAAAACCCGGCAGACGCGTATCCGCCAGGCGGAAGCCGAACAAAAGAAAATAGAAAAAGCTATTGAAAAACGTAAAAAAGAATTAGCCCAGCAACGCCAAAAACAGGCGCAACAGCCTAAACGCGTACAGATAGACGGCAAAACCTATTATTTGACGGAACAAGCCCATTCCGGCAACGGTTCCGCTATCCGTGCAGGCGAGTGGATGTTATCCGTTTATGGCGGAGCCGGGACTTATCTAAGCGGTAAAGTACAAACAGGACAGACTCAAATTAACGCCAAGCAGGTGGTACTTTGGAGCGGCGGGCTGTCAGGAATGTATTTTCTAAATTCATATTTTGGGATAGGCTTAGGCTTGGAAACAGACCAAGCCCCCGAATCTGACCGACAAGGCACGTCCTATTCTTATTATGGGAAGTCCACGTCTAAGGTATCGTTATATAAAGCTATGCTGCTGGGCCGCTTAAACCTCAATCCCGCCCATCCCGTGCGGTTATACGTACCGTTTGGGATTGGGTATGGTTATGTGCAGGATAAGCAAACCCATACGGAGTATGTCTATAATGGCATGTATACTTCCGCTGTCAATAATAATGCTACACATACGGATTCTACACTTGTGTACTTTGCGGGGCTGGGGTTGGAATTTGATTTAACCGCCACGGTCTCTTTAGGGTTGGAGGGGCAGTATAATCGGTTTGAATATGCCCACGAAACCTTTGCCTATGTAAATGGTCTGGCCAAAGTAAATATTAAGTTTTAACCGCCTTTAAACCAAAAACCCGCCTATCAAGGCGGGTTTTTTGCTATATAATAAAAAATCCGCTGAAAAGCGGATTCTATTAAAAAGTACCGGGGAAGGGACTTGAACCCTTAAGCCCGAAAGGGCAATGGTTTTTGAGACCATCCTGTATACCAATTCCAGCACCCCGGCATTAAATCTATATATTTATTTTAGCAAATTTTCACATAAAATAAAATTCTTCCGCCCTATGCCCCCGCACCCCTAAAAAGGCCTCCCCCGCTCTGCCCGCAGGCGGCAGCCCCGTATACAAGCGGATATCCGTCCTCTGTCCCGTTCTCTCCGCACTACCAAAAAAACGCCGCCCCAAAAAGAGGCGGCGCCAGCTCACAAAAAGCACTTTTAAAACTTCAGCATAGACGTATATTCTTTTAACCGTTTGTTAATGTCGCGCTGAGTTAAAGAAGCCAACCGCTCCACGCTAAACGATTCAATGGTAAACGAAGCCATCACGTTGCCAATCATCATCGCGCGTTTAATGGCGTTTAAGCTGTTCCAGTTTTTTAAACTCGCCAGGTAGCCGGTAAACCCGCCGCCGAAAGTGTCGCCCGCGCCGGTAGTATCGTGCACGTGCTCCAAAATATAAGGCGGCAGCTGGGCAATGCCCTTTTTGCTGACGAGCATCGCGCCGTTGGAACCGAGCTTAATCACTACATACTTCACGCCCTTTTCCAGCAGCATGCGCCCCGCTTTAATCAGGTTGTATTCCCCGGTCAGCTGGCGCGCTTCGGTTTCGTTTAAAAAGAAAATATCAATCCGCTTAACCACTTCCAACAGCGCGCTTTTTTTGGAAGAAATCCAATAATTCATCGTATCGCACGCCACCAGCCGCGGCTTTTTAACCTGCTTTAAGACGGAAAGCTGGAGCTCCGGATCAATGTTGGCGAGAAAAACGGCTTTGGCGTTTTTCTGCTCTTCAGTCAGCACCGGGTTAAAATCCTGGAATACGTTTAAATCCGTAAACTGGGTAACGGCGGTATTGAAATCTTTATCATAACTGCCGCCCCAGTGGAACGTTTTGCCTTTTTTCACTTCCAGGCCCGCCAAGTTTACCTTGCGCTTGATAAAAGGCGCGCGGTCCTCGTCGGTAAAATCGGTGCCCACCACGGCCACCACACACGGGCTGGCGAAATAGCTCGCGCAGACCGAGGCGTAGCTGGCCGCACCGCCCAGCACGCGTTTGACGCGTCCGTTGGCGTTTTCAATGGTGTCAAAAGCGACGGATCCCACTACCAATACTTCGTTATTCACGCGTTAGTCCTGTAAAAAAGTTTTGATTTCCACTTCGTTGTTGAACTGGTCAAAAAACGCCTTTTGGGCGGTTTCCATTTTCGTGTCCATCAACTGTGCGGCGAAGTCCGCCTTGTTTTCGTCAAAATTTTTCAAATTGCCGTGCTGCACTTTATACGCGTGCTTGATTTCTTCGGGCGTGAGTTTATAAAAAGAATACAGCACGCCGCGGAAGCGGTCCGCCAGTTTGCCCTTGCGCAGCTGCGCTTCAAACTCTGCCGGGGTCAATCCCACGGAGCGTTTCAGCGCGTATTCGTAAGCGGTTTTGTTGAACTGTCCGTTTTGGGCGAAGAAGGGCGAAGTCTGGATATCGTAGGCCACCTCGTAGTCGGACACTTCCAGCCCGGCTTTGTGCGCGGCCTGGTTTAACACTTCCTCGCTGATCAGCGCGGCCAACAGCTGCTGGCGCAGGTATTTCATCATATCTTCGTCCACGTCCACGCCCTGGTTGCGAAGCGCGCGGGCGCGGTCTTCGGTTACGCGGTACAGTTCGCGGTAAGTAATGTCGGCCGAGCCCACCTGCGCGGCGGTGCTGCTGAAGTTGCCGCGGCGGTACGCATCCGCCCCCAGGTATACGATACTGCCCAGGAAAAACGCCAGCGTGATGATAAGAATGACTTTTTTGTATTTAATCAGAAACGAAATCATATGGAAAAACTCCCGTTGTTATTTGTCTTCTTCGTCTTTGTCTTTTTTGGCGGCGTCTTCTTCCGTCCCGCCGCCGATGACGCACTGTCCGTCAATGCGCCCGCCTTCTTCCACAATCATTTTTTTGGCGCGGATATCGCCCTTAATGGAAGCGGCGGCCAGCACTTCAAGCATTTCGGCGCAGACGTTGCCTTCAATCACGCCTCCGCACACGACGATTTCCGCCGTTACGTCGCCCACGATTTTGCCGTCCGTCCCCACGATAACGTGGCGGGCGTTGTCCACGGAGCCTTCCAGGGTGCCGTCCACGCGCAGGGAACCCTGCACGCTAAGCGTGCCCTGAAAATAACACTCCGCACTGACTACGGAAAAATGTTCGCCGGACGAGAAATCCGAGTCCTTCTTTAAAAATCCCATAAACGTCCTCCTTAGGTTTACTTGAAATAGTCCCGCGGATTGACGGCCTGGCCGTCTTTCCATACTTCGTAATGCAAATGCGTGCCGGTAGAACGGCCGCTGGAGCCCATCGTGGCGATTTTGTCGCCGCGTTTTACCACATCGCCCGCTTTAACGCGGATAAGCGTGGTGTGGGCGTAAAGCGTGGAATACCCAAAACCGTGGTCCACCAAAATGGCCTGCCCGTAGCTGGGCACCCATCCCGCGTGGCGCACAACGCCGTCCGCGGTTACCACAATCGGGCTGTCGGGCTTGCCCGCAAAATCAACGCCGTTGTGCCGCTTGGTGGAACGGCGGCCGAACGGATCTAAGCGGTAGCCGAAGCCGGAGCTGATCCGTGCGGTGGACGGGCGGATGGACGGCGTGGAGTTTAACCCCTCGCGGCGGTTGGCAAAATACCAGGCGATTTCCTGAAAGCTGGCCAGCCGCGTTTTGGCGGCATCCTCAATAGAATCAATGTAATGGTCAAATTCGTCGGTGTCCAAATCTTTCAGGTCCTGCCCCAGCATCGCTTTAAAGCGGGCGTCTTCTTTTTCTTTGGCTTCTTCCCAGCCTTTGGGCAGGTTGATAAATTTACCGCCGGGCATACCCAGCATTTGACGCATTTGGGTGTCGGTGGTGCGGGTGAGCTCCAGGTATTTGCGGCCGCGTTCCAGTTCGTCGGCGATAAGCTTCATTTTCACGCGCATTAAATTATTGTCGGCCTTGGTAATATTATAGTCGTACGCGCGGATAAAAAACAGGAACCCGCACAACGTAACGAGCAGCCACAATACAAACACCAGCACGAGCGTAAGCACGCGCACTTTGAATTTTTTGGAAGACCCCAGGCGCGGCATAATCAGAATGTCCACGCGCTCGCCCAGCAGTCTTGCCAAAGAATTGATTAATTTACCCATCTTTTGTATTCTATCATATACAAAGCCCGCAAGGGCGGATTTAACGCCGTTACAGGAGAAAAAATGAAAAAATTATTGCTTTTAACCGCCGCAGCCGTATTGGCGGCGGCTTGTATGAGACTGCCGGAAGTGCCCACGCTGGGCACCGTAGAACTGCCCGTGGCCGCCGAAGAAGAAGCGGTGTGGACTTCCGCCGATTACGAAGGCAAACCCGTGCTGGTGGTGTTTATGGGTTCCTGGTGCCCGTATTGCAAAATGTCCATGCCGGCCGTAAACGCGGCGGCCGAAGCGTACGACGGCAAAGCCGAAGTGGTAAGCGTATTTATGGACGCGGACCCCGAAACCGTCATAAAAGTGGCCAAAGAACACAACTTAAAAGCCAAGGCGCTCTACAACGGGGGCGCGGTGGCGCAGGAAATGGAAGTAACGGGCCTGCCGCATGCGGCGTTGTTTGATAAAAAGCACCGCGCCGTAAAAGTGTGGGAAGGCTTCAGCCCCACGCTGGAACAGGAATTTAAAGAACACCTGGAACGCTTAACCAAATAAACCTTTGTCCCGCCGCAAGGCGGGACTTTTTCATGGGAGAAAGCATGACGGTTATCCTGGCTATTATCATTTTAGCGGAATTTATTTGGCTGCTTGCCCTGCAGGACAGCCTGGGCGGCCTGCGTTTTAAAATAAGACAGCTTGAAAAACGCCTGCCGCAGCAGACGGCCGAAACCGCGGAAAACGCTCCGGCCCAAACGCCGGTATCACAAGCGGCGCCCGCGGCGCAAACGGATGCCGGGCAAGAGGAGCCCGCCGTCCGGCAGGAACGCGCGGCAGAGCCGGCCAAACCGGCTTCGCCGGCCCCGCAAAAGCCCGATTTTACCGTTGCGAAACTGTTTTCGTGGATTGGCGGATTTACGCTCCTGCTCGGCGTTATTTTCTGGATTAAATACGCCATTGAAAACGATTTGATTTCCCCCGAACTGCATATTGCGGCCAGCATGCTGCTGGGCGTGGGGTTATGGACTGTGGGCGCGCTTATTCAAAAATCCGCGTTTAAAACCACGTCCGACACGCTGTGCGCCAGCGGCCTGTGCATTTGTTACGCCGCGCTGTTTTCGGCCTATTATTTTTATCAGCTGCTCGGCCAGCCGGCCGCGTTTATCCTGCTGGGCCTTACCGCGCTGGCCGCGTTCGGCACCGCCGTGTGGAGAAACGCAAAATATATCGGCTTCCTGGCGCAAATTATCGGGTTTTTAACGCCCTTTTTATTCCCGTCTAAAGACCCCAACCTGTTTTTCCTGCTCTCTTACTTTGCGTTTATCAATGCGGCGGCCGCCGCCGCGGCGTTAAAACGCGGCTGGAACGGGCAGATTTTCTCCTCCGCCGCGTTCACCGCGCTGTGCCTGCTTTTTGTGGTGCCGGGAATGAAGAACACGCCCGAGGCCCTGCATATTTTGATGGGCTTTACGCTTTTTTTCGGCGCGTTATACGGCCTGGCGGCTTTTCTGCGCCGGAAAGGAGAATTTTTATTGGCGTCCTGCGTTTTAACCGCGCTGGTGCAGTTTGAATACCTGATTTTGTTCATTTGCACTTCTTCATACGGCAAGACCCTGCCGTTTTGTATTTGGACGGCGGCGGGGTGTGCCTTGTTCGCCGGTGCGCCGTTTGATTTCAAAGAACGCTTTTTTGCGGACAAATTTGCCTGGGCTGCCGTCTCCGTGTCCGGCGCGGCGGCCTGCCTGATTATCCTCCTGGCCCTGCGCCACGCATGTGATTGGAACAACGGCCTCGTCCCCTTGCTGTTTGCCGCCGCTTACGGCTTTATCGCCGCACATGTATACCGCTGGCAGCCGCTTGATGAGGGCATACAGCGCCTGCGGCTGACGTGGCTGGGCGGCGCGGCCGCGCTGTTTTTCACGCTGGCGGTGGTCTGCCAGCTGGAACGCGCCTGGCTGACGCTGGCGCTGGCGGGCGAAGGCTGTGCGCTTATTTGGCTGAACCATAAACTCGGCCACGGGGGCCTTACAGCGCTGGGCAAATGGCTGTTGGGTGCGGCATGCGTGCGGCTGGCGCTGAATCCGGCGGTGCTGGATTATTACGCCGGCGCCACTAAAATTTTCAACTGGTATTTGTACGCTTACGGCCTGAGCGCGGCGGCCATGCTGCTGGCGGCGCGCGGATGGCTGCCCCGCAGGGATACCGGGTCCATTCATTTCTTGCAAGCGCTGGCGGGCGTCACGCTGTTTGCGCTGGTGAACATTGAAATAGCAGACTATTTTTCCGCAGGCGGCCCGCTGGAGTTTGAGCTGTTTGGCGACGTAACCGCCGCCGCGGCCTACACCGTGGCCTGGGCGGTATGCGGCGCGGTATGCCTGTTCCTCGCGCTGGGCGACGCCAAAAGCTGGCTGCACAAGGCCGGGCTGGGGCTTGTGGCGGCGGCGCTGGCCAAATTATTTTTGTCCGACGTGTGGAAGCTGGAAACGTCGTCGCGCATTATCGTGCTGATTGGCGTAGCGGTCATTTTAATGGCGGTATCGTTTGCATACCAGCAGTTCCGCGCGTCCAAGCGCAACCCGCCGGAAGAAGAGAAATAAACATTCTGACACGCCAAAAAGCCCCCGTTCACCGGGGCTTTTTTATGGCATATTGTTATTTAAACACACCGTCCGAAGTGCCGGCAATAGCCTTGCAGATCTCCGGAACAATGGGATTGCCGCTTTTATACTGGCATTTACGCGTCACAGTCCCATCTGCCGCCACGGATAATAAAATACCATAATCCAACTCCCCTCCGACAATATCCACCCCGTTCTTGGCACGAGAGGCAAAAGCTGTAAAAGTATTGGTGGCCAACGGATGTACGCTGACATCAAACTGCCAGTCGTTGGTGACAAAGGTATTTGCAGCATCTGCTTGTATGTTGGGCATTGCCACATCCAACTGGGTTAAATCCCCGGTATATCCGCCCGTCGCCAGTTTATACGCTTTTTGGGCGTTCAATAAATTATTCAGCAACCGTAACGCTTCGGACGCGCGGGATTTTTCCACCGCTTTGGTATATTCCGGCAAAGCCACTGCGGATAAAATACCAATAATAAGCACCACCACCAACAGTTCTATTAACGTGAAACCTTTTTGCATAGAAACTCCCGAGAAAACGCAAATTTGCCCGGCGCAGGAGCCATACAGGAAGGATAACAAAGCGGGCCGTGCTTTACCCACTTTATCAANNTCAAAAAAAAAAACGAGTCAAGCCCCCCTTCCAGGGGATGGTTTTCTATGCGGATACATCCGACTAATTGAGCCACACTGTCTAAACAATGTCGCCAAATACCGTAAAGCCTGCAAGGCCGGCAGCGCGCAACGTATCTGGCCAAGGCTTGGATTCATTAATGAAACCGCTCCGTTTCCGCCATCCCGTCAAGCCACGTAACAGCAAGAAAAATCCCCGCATATTGTCTGCGGGGATTTTTATGTACACAGCTAAAACTCTTTGGCGATATGCGGGTCTTCCATGCACAAATACACGTGCGCCCGGGGAAATGCTTTGCGAAGAAGCGGCACCAAAAACGCGTACGCTTCTTTGCGCTGGCCGTCCCCGTAGCGCATTTTTCCGTCAAAATCCAGCAAAAATTCGCCGTCTAAAATCGTATTGCGCGGAAAACGGTTTTCAATCATTTTTTTAAGTTCCCGGCTAAAGCGAAGCGTCCCCACGCTGATCCACGCCACCTTGTCCTTAGGCAGCGTGTCCGCCATTTCTTCCACGGTGCGGGCATAGTCCGCCCGGCAGCCGTCGTAAATCACCACCGGGTCAAAGTGAAAACCCAGCCGGTATCCCGCCCGCGCGGTTTCACACGCGGCGGCCAGCCGCTTCGTCAGGCCGGGCGTAAAATGTTCGGCTCCGTCCGTAATCTTAGAAGAATTGACCGACCAGGACACCACCACATTTTCGCATCCGCCGGCTTCCAGCAGGCCGCCGATGTTGACGCTTTTGGTTTTAAATTCAAACTGCAAATGCGGCCGCGCGCGGAAGAACGGCACAAGCTGCGAGGAATAGCGCGTCAAATCGTCAAACACCAGCGAATCGGTAAACTCGCCGCTGCCGATGCGCGGGCGGTCAAACGGCCCTTGGTTAAATTTCGCGCCGTCAATTTTCGCCAAAAATTCGTCCACATTGGCCGGCAGTAACACCGCGTGCAGGTTTTGGTACTGCTGCAGAAAACAATACTCGCACTCAAAACAGCAGCCGAACCCCAGGTTGATTAAATTGTATCCGCACCCGGCGGCGGCGCAGCTGCACGGGCAGGGTTTTAAAAAGTCGTACTTTTCCCGGTGGATGAGCAAGGTGTCCAGCCGGCGGGAAAAATTCGGGCTGCCCACCTGCGTTTTGCCGTCGGTTTCTTTAAACTCGGCCCGGGGGAATGCGGCGCGGGCGCGTTCGGCCAGCGGGCTGTTTAATACGGACGTTTCAATATATACGGTTTTGGGATAAAAAGGCCGCGCGGAAAGGTCCGCCTCCAGGGCCGGGTCCAGTTCCAGCTTGGGCAGGTAAAAACGGTTTTTGGCGGCGGTTTTAAAATTGACGGGATAGCGTTTCGCCAAAAGCTGTTTTTTGGCGGATTCAAAATTCAAATTTTTCTGCGCGGGCAGTATGTCCTGCAAAGCGCAGGCGTCGCGCTTGCAGATTTCGTACGCCAAACGCACCAGCTCGCGCCGCTTGTTTACGCCCAGCGCGGGCAAAAGTTCCGACAAATAATTTTCTACCGTATGCACGTGCACGGCCGCTCCTCCAAATATGCCAAATCCTGCGCGGACAAGGTAATTTCCGCTCCCGCCGCATTTTGCGCGGCCTGCTCCGCACCGCGCGCGCCTATCAGCACGCACGAAACCCCAGGCGCCGCCAGCGCCCACGCCGCGGCCACCGCCGCCGGACAAGTTCCCAGCCGCCCGGCCAGCGCGCTTACGCGCACCGCTTTGGCCCGGGCGTTTAAAAACGCTTCGCCCCGGTAACATTTATAAAAATAGTTCCGCGCGTCCGCCCGGCGCAAATTGGGCTCCCGCCCGTACTTGCCGCTGAGTATCCCGCCGCACAAAGTTCCGTAGCCGATAAACCCGACGGACGCTTGTCGGCAGGCGGGCAAAATTTCGTCCCCTTTTTGCGGATGCAAGAGGGAATACTCATTTTGTACGGAAGCGATTTCGCACCCCGCAGAGGCCGCGGCAAGTTCTTCCGCCCGCACATTGCATAAACCGATATGGCGGATTTTGCCCTGTTCTTTCAGGCGAGCGAGCGTGGCCAGCGCGTCCGCCAGCGGCGTCTGCGGGTCCGGGTAGTGGATTTGATACAAATCAATATAATCCGTTTGCAGGCGGCGGAGCGATTCTTCCAGCTGGCGGATAATGGTTTGCGGGCGCAGGTCGTGATCGGTCCACGAGCCGTTTTTGACGAGGCCGCACTTGGTGGCCAGCAAGGCTTTTTCCCGGCGGCCTTTTAGGGCGCGCCCGATGAGCGCTTCGCTTTCGCCGTACACGGGCGCGGTGTCTATTACATTAATTCCCGCATCCAGCGCGGCGGACACGGCATTTAGCGCAGCGGTTTCATCCGCCGGGCCCCAGTCCGTCCCCCCGCCAAAAGACCAACCGCCCAGACCGACGGCGGAAACAGACAGTTCCGTACGCCCCAGGCGGTTGTATTTCATAAATTACCAGAGCCCGTTGTCGGCCATAAAGCAGGAATCTGTGGCGTTTATGCCGGCTTTATCGGCCAAATCGTAGGCTTCGTCCGACTGGGCGCCGGGCTGAAACCAAATTTCTTTTACGCCCGCGTCAATGCACTGCTCTACGGCGCTCATCAGCGCGGCGGGCGGAATCACCATCACGGCCACGTCTACGGGGCCGGGCGCGTCCGCCAGTTTGGTATAGACGGTCCGCCCTTCCACTTCGCCCCCTTTGGGATTAATGCCGTAAACCGAAAATCCCTTTTTAAGAAGCGTCGTAAAAATTTTATACCCGTATTTGGCCGGATCCTGCGATACGCCGAACACCGCGATTTTTTTGTTTTCGTACATATTTTATCCCTGCGCGGGCATACCGAAATTACCCATCGCCTGCGCGGCCATACCCTGGCTGTCGCGCACGGATTTATTGATGACGGCTTTTAAATCTTCGGCGATTTCCGCTTCCGTAAAGTTCTTGACGAGCGCGTCCACGCGCACTTCCTTCACTTCCTGCGAACCGGAAATGGTTACTTCAAACAGATGGCGCGGGCTGTCCACCTTAATTACCATATTGTCCAACCGCTTTTTGATTTCTTCCATCTGGCTTTTGAGTTTCCATAAATCTTTGAGCTGTCCGAGTTTGTCAAACATAGTACCCCTCCTTCAAATTTTTTATATTTTATCTTTTATAAGTCCGCCGCGGCAAACGTACGCAAAAACACCGCCGAACAGCGCACCCGGCGGCCCGGGAACAGCTTCCGCGCGGCCTGGCCGTATACGCCCAGCTGTAAACGGTATTTTTTATCCAGAACGGCCGCTTCTTCCCCGGGTTGAATCCGGTCCGTTTTATAATCCGCCACCCACACGGTTCCGTCCGCGGCTTCCAGCACCGCGTCCATCACGCCCGACTCCACCGCGCCGTCCTCCGCCAGGAACGAAAACGGCATTTCGCACGCCAGCACCTTACACGCGGCCATTTCTTTAAAAAGCGGACTTTGCACAAATGCGGTCAACATTTCCGCCGCTTCCGGCGCGCGGGCGGGAACGCCCGTTTGAGCGGCGGCGCGCACGGCGGCTTGAGCCGCGTCAGCTTCTTTGCCGCTTAACAGCAACTCCAGCGCGCGGTGGCAGACGGTGCCCAGTTCGGCCCCGGCGCGCTGCTGGGGCGTAAGCGAATCTTTATACTGTACAAGCTCGCTGGGGGAACGCTTTTTTTCGTTCTCCAGCATTTCTTCGTAACGCGCGCGGCGCGCGTTGTAGGCGGCGCGCCATTTTTCCGCTTCGCGTGCGGTTTCTTCGGCCGGTCCGGCGGAAACGTGGCGGTAGCGAAAGGTTTCCGGGTCTTCGTACGGAGCGTACCATACCGGCATGGCAAGTTCCCCCGCCGTAAGCACGGGCGGCTTGGTTTCCCCGTCCGGGAACAGCCCCGCCGCCGCAAATACGCCGGCGGCTTTTAAGGCCCCTTTGCGCCCGTCCGCCGCCAAAAGCATTTTTTCTTTGGCGCGCGTGAGCGCCACGTACAGCACGCGCACTTCTTCGCGCTGGCCGTGTTTTTTTTGTTCTTCTTCCAGAAACGCCAGGTTTACGTCGCACACTTTTCCGGCCCGCAGGCCGTGCATATTGTAACGCCACGAAAAAATATGCCGCACCGGCTGGGAAACCGCCGCCGCGTCTTTCTTGGACAAATCGGCCAGAATCACCACCGGGAATTCCAAGCCTTTTGATTTGTGCACCGTCATGACGGACACCGCGTCCAGCGCGTCGTCCGGCGCGGGCGCGCCCAGGCGTTCGGGCTCTTCTTCCAGAATGGTTTGCACTTCGGACAAAAACTGCGAAAGCGACGCGGGCGAGTCCGACGCGTACCCTTCCGCCAGCCCCGCCAAACGGGTCAAATTCGCCAGCGTCCGTTCGCCCTCGTAGGCGGCGGCGCAGGCTTCGGGCAGAAAAGTGTCCGCCAGCACATCTTCCAGTAATTCTTTTAGGGCCGTGCGTCCGGCGCGCCGGCCAAAACGGTTTAACAGCGCATACGCTTCGGCCAGTTTTGTATCCTGCGTTTTGGCGTAAAGGGACAGTTCCCCCCGCCGTGCAATTTGGTAAATTTCTTCGTCCGTAAATCCAAAAAGCGGGCTGCGCAGTATGCCCGCCAGGGCGGTGCGGTCTTCCGGATCCGCCGCCGCGCGCAGGAAGTTTAAGAAGTCGTTTACTTCCTGTTTGCGGTAGAAATCTTTATCCATTTCCACGTTAAAGGCAATACCCCGGCGGCGAAGAGCGTCCGTGTACGGCCCGGCGGTGGTGGAGGCACGCGTTAAAAGCGCAATATCCTTATACGCCAGTTTGCGTCCGTCCGCCAGCGTCATCACGCCCACATTTTGTTCTATCCAGTCTGCAATGCGTTCGGCCTGGTTGTCGCGGAAGTCGTCCGCGGCCGGAGCGTCATCTTCCGACGATATAAACAGCCATCCGGCGGCGTTGGTCCGTACGGTTTTATCCGTAAAAATAGGCACATAGGCGGGCTGGAAAGCCGTTTCCTGCACCATCGCGCGCGAGCAGACGGCGTTGGCCGCGTCAATAATTTCCGGCGCACTGCGGAAGTTTTTTTGCAGGAAGCACTTTACCCCCCCCTGCTTTAAAATCAAATCGGTAAATAATTCATACGCCGTAATATCCGCCCCGCGAAAGCGGTAAATGGACTGCTTGGGGTCGCCCACCACAAACAGTTTGCCGGGCGCCAGGCGCACGTCCTGCCAGCGCGAAGCCGAGGAAGTTTTTTCCTCCGCCAAAAACAGCAGCAGTTCGCCCTGTACGGGGTCGGTATCCTGGAACTCGTCAATAAACAGTGCGTCAAATTTTTCTTTTAACAGGCGGCGCACGTATAAATTGTTTTGCAGGAGATTGCGGGTTTTGACGATTAAATCGTCAAAGCTCAAAATGCCTTCGCGCGCGTAATCGGCGCGCACCGCCTGCGTTACGTCTTTAATCAGGCCGTACGCCGCCAGAAAAATTTCCTGTTTTTCCGGCGCGGTCTTGGCGGCGAACGCAACGAGGGCGCGGGCCTCTTCAAACAACTCTTCCTCCCAGTCTTTGTAGGCGACGGCGGGGAAAGAGGGCGCGTCTTCTTCGGGCGCGGGCGGAACGGAGGCGTTTTGCAAAAACGCGGCCGTGCGGCGCAGAGAGGCCGCGGCAAAAAGCAGGGCTTGTTCACCTTTGCGGAGTTTTTTGCCCGACTGTACAAACGGCGCGGCCAGTTCCTCGGCGCGGCGGGCGCGCTCCAGGCATACGCCGCACAGCAGTTCCCGGTGGCCGTAATAATCGTACGCTTCTATTTTGCCGCTGCACAGCTCGCGCGCGAAATCTTTTAAATCCGGCAGCGAAATTTCCGCCAGCACGCGTTTCCACTCCTCCGCGCGCGGCGCGTTTAACCCCAGTTCCGCGTCCAGAAACGCATTCCAGCGCGCGTCAAACAGCCGGGCGGCTTTCTGCCCGGAATCAATCTGGGCGTTGGGCGAAAGGCCCGCATCCAGCGGATAGGCTTTTAAAATGTCGGCGCAGAAGCCGTGAATCGTGCCCACGGACGCACGGTCCAGCCGCGCCAGCGCGGCCTCGGCGCGGGAAACCAAATCCCCGTCCGGCACGGAAAAATACGTGCGCAGCAGGTCCAGCGTGCGGTCCTCTTCGCCTTCTTTCACGGCGCGCACCAGCCGCTGGAGTTTAAAAATAAAACGCGTTTTAATTTCGGCGGCGGCTTTTTCGGTAAACGTCAGCGCGACCAGTTTTTCAACAGCCGTCCCCTGTGCGAGAACCGCCAGGCACAAACGGTCAATCAGCAGGGTGGTTTTGCCCGTTCCGGCGCCCGCTTCCACCACCATATTTACGCCCAGGAGCGTTTGCACTTTTAAGCGGTCTTCCAAAAGCGTCATTGGCGCGCCTCCTCTAAAGACCGGCCGGCCGCGCTTTTGCGCGCGCGCAGCAGGGATTTAAAACTGTCCCGGCGGCAGATGGCCGCATACGGGCAGTACGCGCATAAATCGGAAGGATTTAAAAAGAACGTCCCGTTCTGAATCATCCCGGTGAGCAGCGTTAAAAACCGCACGGCGCGGCCGCGCACGGCTTCAAACGCTTCGGGCGTTAAGTCGCGCCGGTCGTAGCCTTTGTTGATGGACAGCAGGCACGACCCGGCGGAAGTATATCCTTCCAGTTCTTTTAAATGAAGCGCGATAAATACATACACAAAGGGCTGGAAAATCAGGTGTTTGAACAAGTCGGAAGCCAGGTCCTTCGTGCCTTTGCGCGACGATTTATAATCCGCCACGCAAAATGTTTTGGCTTTTTCGTCCACGTCCACGCGGTCAATAATGCCGCGCAGGCGCACGGGCAGTTCGTCCGTGGGCTCGCACGAAACGGGGATTTCAAACTTAGCCGGCGTAAACGGCCCGAGATGACGCAAATCCTCCAGCACGAACGCGGAAAGTTTTTCTTCCATATCTTTTAAAATCAGCTCCCACACCACGGGATAAATGCCAAACGCGCGGTAGCTGTTTTTGTCGTAATGTTTTTCAACGGCGCGGCGCAGGTATTCCAGCGCGGCGGAATCAAACAGTTCATGCGTGAGGCCTTTTTGATACAGCTCTTCGTAAAAATCTTTCAAAATTTCGTGGTACGCCGTACCGCGCCGGTCGGGCGAGAGCTCGCGGCGCGAAAGCGGCTCGTCCGGCTCGGCAAGCCGGAGGCCTTTGTCAAAAAAATACTTCATCGGGCACTGGCCGAGCTCCTGCAGAGCCGAAGGCGAAAAGCCGGTTTTGTTTTCGCGCGCAAAAATTTCCGCGCCGCTTTGAATCATCCCGTCAAAATCCGTCAGCGCGCCGCTTTTTGAAAGTTCCGCCGCGGCAGAAAGCGCGCGGGAAACGCCGCCCGAAAGAAGCCCGGCCCGTTCGTAATTTTTGCGCGCCGAAGCCGGGTGCAAGATAACGGAATAAGACATTTCTTTCGGCGTTAAAAATTCATTTCCTGCGGCGGCGATACGTTCCGAAAGCCGCCCGCTTACGCGCGGGGCGTCGTCCGCCTGCAAATTTAAATTGGCTGCGCGCGCCAGCTCGGCCAAGTAGACGGAAGGCACCGCCGCTTTTCCGTCCGCGCCCGCGCGGGCGTACAGCGCGTACAGTTTATCCGTTGCCGCCGTAGCCGCCGCAAAAAACAGCAGTCTTTCCTCGTCGGCCCGGTCCAGGCTTTGGTTAATCCAGTAGCCCAGCACGTCGCGCAGAACATAGCGGTAATAATCGCGAAGCACGGGGTCTTCCGGCGTAATGAGCGGAAAAGATTTATCGTTAAGCCCCAGCAAAAACACGGCTTTAAACGACAGTCCGCGCGCGCGGGAAGCGTCCGTAAACGTTACGCCGCCGCGCACGGCTTCGGCCTCGTTAAACGAAAGCGCGGCCAGCGCGTCGGCCAGTTCGCGCACGAGCTCGCCGGCCACGGCGTTTTTGCGCACGGCTTCATAAGCGGCAAGGCTTTTGATTTTATCGCACACGGCCCGGTAAATTTCGCCGTCTTTTCCTTCCAGCGCGGACTGGTCCGTATTGTCTTCCAGCAGGGCCAGCGCCAACTCCGCGCCTTTTTGCCAGCGTTGCGGCGCGTCCAGCGCCTCCAGGCGGCGTTTGGTTTCGGTAAGCCAGTCCAGCAGGCCCGGGTCGTAATTTTTGGTTTGCGGCAGTAAATCCAGCCACTGGCTGAAATCCCGGCTGACGAGCGACCGCGTAATCAGCGCGCGCCATTTGTACTTTTCCGTCCGTTTAAAATACGGCGAGGAAACGACGGCCTGCACCGTTTCGCGGTCAAACCCGTTGGCGGCCAGCGAAAATAAATTTAAGCAAAATACGCCCAGCGGGAACTTTTGCAGGGCATACGCAAACGAAGCGTCCAGCGGGATGCAGTTGGCCTTAAACGCGCGGCGCAGTTCATCCTGATACGGCGCGGCGGAGCGGGCGATCACCGCAATATCCGCGAACCGGTACCCTTCTTTTTCCACCAGGCGCAAAATTTCTTTGGCCGCATAAAACACTTCGCCCTTCGCGTCCGCCGCGCTGACGACCTGCACGCCCGGCGCGTCCGCGCTGCCTTCGGGCGAGAATAAAAAGCCGCCGCTTTTCCCCAGCGCGCCGAAGCGGCCGGCCTCGGCNNCTTCCCCGCCGGAGGCGCCCAGCCAGTTGGTTTCAAAAAACTTTTTGGCAAAGCGGTACGCCGGATGTTTGATATAAGGCGCAAACACGGTAACGGGGTAAGCCGCGCGCACGCGGTTTAACAGCTCCAGCTGGCGGCCGGGCATATCGTAGAAACCGTAGAAAATAATTTTGGAAAAACTTTGCAGAAAAGCCGAATGATCCGCCTGCCCCAGCGCGCGTTCAAAAGCGGCCTGGTAAGAACGGAAGCCGGGAATGGAGTCTTCGCGTTCGCGGTAGCGGCGGTAGACGCGGTTAAACCACGCCAGGCGTTCCCCGTCCTGCTCAAGCACCGCGTCCGGCGCGGTGCGCAGGTGTTCGTCCAGCACGTCCGGGTCCGCCAGCGAGTCGGCCAAGTCCCGCAAAGAACTTTTAACCGCCTGCACAAACCCGCGCGAGGCGGGGTAGCGGTCCAACCCGGGTTCGGCCAGCAGGTTTTTAATTAAAAAGTCGCGCAGGTTATCCTGCGGCAAAAGAGGCAAAACTTCGCCGGGGGCTTCGGCGTCCAGCTCGCTTACCAGCGCGCCGCCCGTCATAAAATAGATATTGGCCGCCGCCCCCAGCTCGCGCGCCAGCCGGTTTTTAAGCCGCCCCGCCACAAAAGAAGACGAGCACACCACCAGCCAGCGCGACAGCGCGTCCCGGCGTTCCGTGCGCACCAGACGGACAAAAGCGTCTTCCAGAGAAGGATAATGGGCGTAAAACAGTTTCATATGACCGGTTCCGGCAATAAATAGTAAAATAAAGCAGGCTGAAGCTGCAGCCTAATTTTATTATGGCATTTTTAGACGCGTAATCAAAACGCGAAACGGGATTATGAAAACACTTATTTTAGTACGCCACGCCCACGCCCTGCCCGGTTACGAGGCCCGCGTGAAAACGGACGGGGAACGCCCCTTGTCCGAAGAAGGAAAACAAAAGGCCGCCCAAACGGCCGAGGCTCTTTTTAAACGCGGCGTAACGCCGGACGTTATTTTAACCAGCCCGCTTTTGCGCGCGGAGCAGACGGCGGACATTTTGGCCCAAAAACTGAACGCGCCCGTTTCCAAAGAAACCGTTTTAAACGGTTTGCACGCGGACCGGGACGTCTGCGAGTTTCTGGCCCGGCAGTTCAAAGACCGCGATACCGTCGTAGCCGTAGGCCATAATCCCAATGTATCGTACGTTACGCATTTATTTGTAAAAGAAGTGCATCATTTTGCGCCGGGCTCTTTTGCCGTGCTGGACTTTGAAGACCCGCATCACCCCAAACTGACTTTCTTCGGAGAATAAAATGACTGTGTTTGACGCTGTTTTACTCGGCCTTTTGCAAGCGCTCGGCGAATTTTTGCCCATTTCCAGCTCCGCGCATCTGGTGCTGTTGCCGTATTTTCGCGGGATGGAATACCAGGGGCTCGCGTTTGACGTAATCCTGCACGCCGCCACCCTGCTGGCGGTACTCTTATACTTTGCCAAAGACTGGTTTGTGCTGGTGAAAGAAGGGCTGACCAACCCTTCGTCCAAAGACGGACGGATGCTGTGGTATTTGGCGGCGGCCACCGTGCCGGCGGGGCTGGCCGGGCTGTTGTTTAAGGACTGGGCGGAACACGCTTTTCGCAATCCGCTGATGATGGCCGCGTGCCTGATGGTGTTTGCCTGCGTTTTATGGTGGGCGGACCGCAAAGGCGGCCATAACGACGGCCGGCAAATTACGTTTAAAACGCTGATGCTGATTGGCTGCGCACAGGCGCTGGCCATTATGCCCGGCGTTTCCAGAAGCGGCATTACCATTACGGCGGCCCTGCTCCTCGGCCTGTCCAGAAGCGCCAGCGCGCGCATTTCATTTTTGCTGTCCGCGCCGATTATTGCGGGTGCGGCGGCGGTGGAAATCGGTCATTTGTCGGCGGCGGATTTTACCGCGCCTTTGATATGGGGTTTTGTAAGCGCGTTTTTAGGCGCGCTCGTCGTGATTGGATGCCTGATGAAGTACATCAAAACGCATAGTTTTAACGTATTTGTCTATTACCGCCTCGCGCTGGGGTTGGTGATTATAGGCTTCTATTTTTGGAAATAACATCCGCCTGCGGCGGACAAAGCCATCATCTGAGCGATCTGCAAAAAGTTTTCCCCAAGTCCGTAATCCCGGCACACCTCCTGATGCCGGGAAAGGCGGAATGGTCCAAATATACTTGATATCTAAAATCTCCTTTTGCCTGGCAGTCGGCCCAATCCGTTATACCGGGGCAATAAATCATAGTTAGGTACATGTTTGCAGGTTCGGTGATAATGCCTGCGCCTGCAAAATTATCCACCATAAACCCGCCCGGGCAGGTCAGGACGTCGTTTCCCGTACAAGGCGAATCCAAATCCAGCGAAGCGGTGCTCGCAATATAGTAACCGTTGGCCAGATAAAATACTTCGTGCGCTTTTTTAAGCCCTTCCAACAAAGGCAGCATGGAGGCCCAGCGCGACTTAAACACCGCTGTTTGATACTGCGGCACCGCCACCGCCGCCAAAATACCGAT
>DCTQ01000106.1 GCA_002329395.1 Candidatus Avelusimicrobium alvi
CGGCCTGGTGGAAGTGCCGATGGGCACCACGTTAAGGCAGGTGATTGACGACGTGGCCGGCGGTACGACCAACGACGACGGCACCGTCAATAAATCCGCTTTTAAAGCCGCGCAGATCGGCGGCCCTTCGGGCGGCTGTTTAACGCGCGAACACCTGGACCTGCCCCTGGATTTTGACTCCTTAAAATCCGCGGGCGCGATGGTCGGTTCGGGCGGCCTGGTGGTGATGAACAACAAGACGTGCATGGTAAACGTCGCGCGCTTTTTCCTGGAGTTTACGCAGCGCGAATCCTGCGGCAAATGCGTGCCGTGCCGCGAAGGCACGGAGCAGATGCTTACGATGTTAAACGACATTGTAGAAGGCCGCGCCACGTTAAAAACGCTGGAAAACCTGGAAGACCTGGCCAAGGCCGTGCAGAAAGCGTCGCTCTGCGCGCTGGGCAAAACGGCCCCGAACCCGGTGCTCTCTACGCTGAAACATTTTAAAGAGGAATACCTCGCCCACGTGGTGGACAAACGCTGCCCCGCCGGCGTGTGCAAAGCGCTTGCCCGGTTTGAAATCCTCGCCCAGAAATGCAAAGGCTGCGGTATGTGCAAACGCGCCTGCCCCGTGCAGGCCATCACCGGCGAAGTGGGCAAACCGCACCACATTGACCCCAAAAAATGCATCAAATGCGGCGGCTGCAAATCCACCTGCAAATTCGGCGCGGTCGTAACGGGAGCGTAATTATGGAAAAAGAACAATTTGTTACCATTGAAGGAAAAAGAATTCCGATTGAAGGCGAAAAAAACCTGTTGGAACTGGTCCGCAAGGCCAACTTCAACATTATGACGTTCTGCTACCACCCGGAGCTGGCCGCCTACGGCGCATGCCGGCTGTGTCTGGTGGAGGTGGAAGGGATGGGCATCGTGGCGTCGTGCACCGTGGCCCCCAAGGCGGGGATGAAGGTGCGCGTCAACAGCGACGAAATCCGCCACCTGCGCCGCATCAACCTGGAGCTTCTGCTTTCCTCCGGCAATCACGACTGTACGCTTTGCAGCAAGTCCAACAACTGCAAACTCCAGAAGCTGGCCAAAGATATGGACGTAACGGAAATCCGTTTTAAATCCAAAAAGCTGGACAGCCATAAAGACGCCACTTCCCCCGCCTTGGTGCGCGACCACAGCAAATGCATTTTGTGCGGCAACTGCGTGCGCATTTGCAACGAAGTGCAGGGAATCGGCGCGATTGATTTTGCGTTCCGCGGGTTCCGCTCCAAAATCGCCACCGCGTTTAACAAAGAACTCGGCCAAAGCCACGAATGCGTATCCTGCGGCCAGTGCGCGCGCGTATGCCCTACGGGCGCGTTGATGCCCAACTCGTCGGAAATTGAAGAGGTGTTTAAAGCCATTAACGACCCCAAGAAAAAAGTGGCCGTGCACATCGCTCCGGCGGTGCGCGTGGGTCTGGGGGAAATTTTCGGCCTGCCCCAGGGGCAGAATGTGGACGGCAAAATTGCCGCCGCGCTGCGTATGCTGGGGTTTGATTACGTCTACGACACCGCCTTCGCGGCCGACCTGACGATTGTGGAGGAAGCCGCCGAATTTTTAACGCGCTTTAAAAACGGCACCAACCTGCCGCAGTTTACCAGCTGCTGCCCCGCGTGGGTAAACTATGTGGAAAAATTCGCGCCGGAATTTATCCCCAACCTCTCCACCGCCCGCTCGCCCATGCAGATGATGGGCCCGGTGCTGAAGGCGGATTTTGAGGAAAAAGGCGGCAAGCGCGAAGACCTCGTGGTCGTGGCGGTGATGCCGTGCTCGGCCAAGAAATCCGAAGCCAAACGCGGCGAGTTCTACGTGGACGATAACCCGGATACGGATTACGTCGTTACCACCGTGGGCCTGGCGCGTATGATTAAAGAGGCGGGCATTGATTTCGTGAACCTGGAAAACGAATGGTTTGATATGCCGTTTGGCACCAAAACGGGCGCGGGCGTGATTTTTGGCGCGTCCGGCGGCGTGATGGAAGCCGCGCTTCGCTATGCGCTGGCGGAGCTGGACCCGGCCAACGCGCGCAGCGTTAAATTTTCCAGCCTGCGCGAGAGCAAAGTATTTAAAGAAAAAACCGTTGAGGTGGGGGACGTTAAAATCCGCACCGCGGTGGTAAGCGGCCTTAAAAACGCGCGCAAACTGTTGGATGACATCAAAGCCGGCAAGGACCATTACGATTTTATTGAAGTAATGTCCTGCCAGGGCGGATGCGTGGCCGGCGCCGGACAGCCTCAGTTTGACGGCTGGGCCCCGCGCAAAAAACGCGCGGAAGGGCTGTATCAGGAAGATACGGAGCTGGCGTACAAGTCGCAGGACAACAGCGGCGTGCTGGCGCTCTACGGACGTATTTTGGATAAAGTGGGCGGCCAGAAAGCGCACCGCCTGCTGCATACGCATTATAAAGACCAGAAGGACCGCACCGGGCAGAAAAAATAACCGGATGCGTCTGTTTTGCCGAAAGGGGCGGGGATTTTTCCCCGCCCCTTTCAGCTGCCGGGTTGGGTGGAAGGGAGTTAAAAAGCTACAATATTGTATATGCTTAACTGGAAAGGATTTATTTGCGGGATTGTTACGTCTGCCACGTTCGGGCTCATTCCGCTTTTTACGCTTCCGCTGATGGCGGCGGGGATGAATGTGCCGTCCGTCCTGTCTTACCGCTTTTTTATTTCCATGCTGATGATGGGCGCCTTTTTATTCGTGATGCGCCGTTCGTTTCGGGTAACGCGGCGGGAAGCCGCCGCGCTGGCGGGGCTGAGCCTGCTCTACACCGGGTCGGCGGTGTTTTTGTTCTGGTCCTATCATTACCTCGCCAGCGGCATCGCCACCACGATGATGTTTTTGTATCCCGTGTTTGTGGCGCTGATTATGATTGTCTTTTTTAAAGAGAAAAACTCGTTTTGGACGATGTCCGCCATCGTGCTGGCGGTGTCCGGCGTGGCGATGCTTTCGTGGAACGGCGAAGCGGGCGGCGTGAGTTTTACGGGTATCGTGCTGGCGGTGCTGTCCGGCCTGTCGTACGGCATATATATCGTTTCCGTAAATAAATCATGCGTGCGGGATATGGCTTCCGCCAAGCTGACGTTCTACGTGTTTTTATTTACGGGGCTGTTTATGCTGGCGGGCGCATACGCGATGGGGGATTTACAGCGTATTCCCACCTGGCGGTGCGATTTGAATTTAACGCTTTTGGCGCTGATTCCCACGGTGGTTTCCAACCTGACGCTGGTGGCCGCCATCAAGTCTATCGGGTCCACCTTTTCGGCCGTATTGGGGGCGATGGAGCCCGTAACGGCGATGACCGTGGGCGTGTGGGTGTTTGGCGAGCCGTTTACCCGGATGACCGCCTGGGGCGTGGCGCTGATTATTTTGGCGGTAACGCTGGTGGTGCTGGCGCCGGCTTTGGAAAAGGGATACCGGCTGGGAAAATTATTCTATATTACGAAGGTGAAAGGGATACATCCCGACATCATGCCGTATCATTGACGGGTTTTTGCTACAATATAAAAAAATCGCAGGAAAGGAGATTATATGGTTCTTGGACAACGCGGTTCCATCCACACGATTGTCTTGGGGTTGGTAATTATAGTAGGTTTCGGAATAGCCCTGGGCTGGCCGCAGTATCAAAAGCATAAAACGGTGGCCTCCGCCCAGCGCGCGCTGGATTTGGGTAAAGCTTTGGCTTTTGCCGAAGCCACCTATAAAACACAGCACGGCGCGTATACGCCGGATTTTGCGCAGCTGGGGCTCGCCCTGCCGTGCCCGGTGGTGCGGGATGGGGATAAAATTGAAATGGAGTGCAGCGATTACGTCTACCGGCTGGAAGAAGGCGGCGTATTGCGCGTACAGCACAAAGGCCTGCCGAAATGGTTTGATTTGGATTTGGCGAAAGGTTCCGTGGACTGCTCGCACGAAGACGGTTCCATCGCCGGCAGCCATATCTGCTCGCGCGTGGATTTAACCGGTGCGGCGCAGCCGCAGTTTGATGGGACAAATTAAAATTTTGTAAGGAGACTCTCTATGAAAAAAGCATTGGCCGCATTGTTGGTACTGCCTTTGTTATTCGCCTGCTCGCCCAGCGTGAAACGCGTGGAGACCAATCTGGTCAAAGACGTAAGCGGCGGCTGGAACGATACGGACGCTCAAATGGTCGCCCAGGAAATGATTACCGACTGCCTGCAGGGCGGCTGGTATAACCGCTTTTTGACCCGCAGCGGCAAAGAGCCCACCGTCATCGTGGGTACGGTGACCAACAACACGATGGAGCATATCAACACGGGCGTATTTATTGAAGAAATGCAGCGCGCGCTGATTAACTCGGCCAAGGTGGATTTTGTGGCCTCCGCCGCCGAACGCGGCGAAATCCGCACGGAACGGCTGGAGCAGGACGAATTCGCCTCTGAAGAAACCCGCAAGGCGTTCGGGCGCGAAGTCGGCGCGGACTTTATGTTAAGCGGCGTGCTGAACTCCGTGGTGGACCAGTCCGGCAGCAAGGCGGTGGTGTTCTATCAGGTTAATTTAAAACTGATTAACATTGAAACGAACCAAATCGTCTGGAACGGGCAGAAACAAATTAAAAAATACGTCAAACGCAGTAAAGTAACCTGGTAGGATTTTTTATGAAGGCGCGCATATGCTTGTTGGGGCTGGCTTTGGTTTGCTCCGCGTGTGCGGCGCCTTCTTTGCGTTATAAAACCGAAATCAACCGTTTGTCCGCCGCCGGCAAGTTCCGGGAGGCGGACGAACGGGTAACGGCGAAAAAAAATAAACTCTACAAAAAGAAGGACGCCGTGCTGTTTTACCTGGACCGCGCCGCCCTGCTGCACGACGCGCAAGACCCCGCCGCCAGCGACGAAATGCTCGCCTCCGCCCAGGCGTATATAGACGAGCTCTACGCCAAAAGCGTTTCGGCCTCCGCGGGCCGCTTGTTGATTAACGATTTAACCACCCCTTACTACGCCGCCAATTACGAGCGCGCGCTTACATATTATTACCGCGCGCAGAATTTTCTGCAGCGGGGAGACGTTTCCTCCGCCGCCGTGGAAGCGCGCCGCGCGGTGTTCTTTTTAGACCATTTGCGCGCGGACAAACGCAAAGGTTATAACGACGACCCTTTTGTGCAGTATTTTGCCAGCCTGGTGTTTGAGTCCGTCGGGCAGCTGTCGGACGCGCGCATCGCGCGCCAGAACGCCTTTAACGCTTACCGGCGGCTGGGCGGAAAGCTGGGCGTGTCCGCGCCGGAGTTTTCCGTACCCAAAAACGCGGGCGAACTGGGGGAAGTGATTATTTTCCACTATAACGGCCTTCTGCCGCTTAAAAAAACGCAAACGGTTCAAGTCGCCTGGAGCGAAGCGGCGGCGATGGCTTCTTCGCCGCAGGAAACGACGGATTCCGTCTCCCCCGAGGTGCAGAACGCGCTTGCGGCCGGGCTTTTCGGCTCGGCGGTAACTTTGTCTTACCCGGTACTGGTTCCACAGCCCTTTCGCGTGGCGTCTTCTTTTGTGGAAGCGGGCGGCCAGCGGTACGTTACCCAAAAAGTGGCCGATTTTGCGGGTGCGGCCAAAATGGATTTAGACGAAAAACTGCCCGGTATTTGGTTCCGCACGGCGACTCGCGCCGTGGCCAAACAGGTGGCCGCGGCCCAGGCCCGCCAGGCCGCCCGCTCGGCGGCTAACGACGATACGGTGGGAGATTTGGCCGGAATGTTCGTCAGCGCGCTGGGCGCCGCGCTTGAAAAAGCCGATACGCGCCAGTGGTTTACGCTGCCCGCCGAAGTGCGGATGACGCGGCTTTTTCTCACCCCGAAAACGCAGGATATAAAACTGTTGTTTCGCGACGGATATGGTAATATAATAGGAGAACACGTGTTTGAAAACGTGCCGGTGGAACGCGGGGGGAGAATTTACCTGCACCACCGTACGGCAAATTGAGAGGGTATATGAAAAAAATCATTTTATGCGCCGCGGCGCTGGCGGTATGCGCGTGCGCGGGGCTTAATAAAAATACCGTAAACTATCAGATGTCCAAGTACGATTCCGCCAAGTATTACGTGGTGGCCGGCGAAGGGATGAATAAAACCGAAGCGGCGAGCAACGCGCTTGAAAATATGCGGCGCGAAATGGTGCAAAACGCGCCCGCCGCGGCCAACCAGGGCGTAGTGCCGGATTTGATGGCCAATGCGTCGGCCGACAAAGTCTGGCGCGACCAGGACGCTTCGGGCAAACATTTTTATGCGCTGGCGGTTCTGCCGCGCAGCAGCGCGCGCAAAATTTTAACGCCGCTGATGGACCAGGCGGACGCCAAACTCGCCGGGCTGGCCGAACAGTTTACTTCTCCGGCCGATGCGCTGGCGGATTTAAAAATCGCCTATAAAATGGAGCCGCTGGCCGCCCGCCGCGCCGCGCTGGACGATTTGTACCAGTTCTTAGACGCCGGGCAGGAAAGCTATCAGCCGGAACGCTTCGCGCAGTATAAGAACATTTTAAAAGAAAAAATGGCGGCCGTGCTGGTGGCGGTTGACGTGGAAGGGGTGGAATCGGAAGTGATGGTCACGTATGTGGTGGACGCGCTGAACCAAATGGGTTTGGGCGTGGTGGACCTTTCCGATCCCGACAAAACGATTTTGGTGAAAATAGCCACGGATGTGGACGGCTACGATTCCCAAAAAGTGCAGGGCCTGGTGTGGTGTTCCAGCGGCGCGTCCGTAAGCCTGGTGGATGCGGCGCGCGGGGTAACGTTCTCGCGTTTTAATGTGCACGAACGGGCCGGCACGTCCCGGGCGGCGGATTCGCTGCGCAAAAGTATGCAGAGCGTGGGGGAACAGTCCGCCGCGCAGATTACCCGCCGGCTGGAAGCGTATTTGAAAACGAAATAGGAGAGAAATACATATGAAAAAAACCATGATTTTAGCTTTACTGTTTGCGCCGGTGCTTTTGTCCGCGCAGATCGCGCCCGAAACGGCGCCCGCCGCCTCCGCTGACGCTTCGTCCGCCCAGGTGCAGGATCCGGCCGAACGCAACAAAATGCTCTACTCGCTGGGTTTTTTGCTGGGGGACAATTTAAAACGCCAGCTCGTGCTGGACAACGAGGACGACTACAAAGCCCTCTCCCAGGGTATGCGCGACAGCCTGCTTAACAAAAAATCGCAGACGGATTTGGAAAAATACAAACCGCAGATTATCCAGAAATACCAGGACGACGCCAAAACCATTTCCGCCAAACGCGAGGCCGAACAGCAGGAATATATGGCGAACTTTAAGAAAGAAAAAGGCGTAAAAACGCTGGATAACGGCGCGATGATTAAACTCAGCCGCGCGGGCAAGGGCAAAACGCCCAAGGCCGACGGATCTGTCAAAGTGCATTATACCGGCACTTTAATTGACGGCACCAAGTTTGACAGCTCCCGCGACCGCGGCGAAGCGTTTGAGACCAAGCTGACCGACGTCATCCCCTGCTGGACCAAAGCCCTGCAGCAGATGAAGCCCGGTTCCCGCGCCAAAGTGGTCTGCCCGCCCGATACGGCGTACGGCAACCGCCCGGTGGGGCAGATTCCGCCGAATTCCGCGCTGGTGTTTGATATTGAGATGATTGAACTGGGGATGTAATGTCCAAGGTAAGCTATATTTTGATAGCCGTTATGCTGGCCGCGCTCTTGTATATGGGCGCGGTCCGCGGCTATCAGGTATACGAACGCAAAGCGGCCGAAAAAGCCGCCGAAGAGGCCGCCAATACGGGCGTGTTTACGTTTCAAAACGTACCGGTTACGCTGGCCGCCCCCCTGCCCGAACCCGTCAGCCGCCCCGTAGTGTTTGACCCGTCCCAAACCGCCATTTTCCTGGAAGACGCGCCGCTTTCGGACGAGCGGCAGAAACAGCAGGCGCAGGAGACGATTGCCTCCATTTTGGCCGATTACGAGCAGGACCCGAACATACAAAAATTCAACCGCGACCTGGCCGCCGCCACGCAAGGCGGCGTGGAGGACCTGGGCGCGCTGGGCGGCGTAGAGCTTGTAAAGATTTTAAAAGAAAATCCGCAGGTGGGCCAAGTGGTGCAGGAAAGTATGAAAAACCCCGCCTTTGCCAAGACCATTGAGCAGATTTTTACCAACCCTCAATTTGTGGAAAGCGTCAAGCAGCTGCAGGGCGCCGGACCGGTTGAGGCCGCGCCGCAGACAAAAAAAGCTGAATAAGAACGGAAAAATATTGTATTCTATAGAATATCAGGAGGTTTCCCTGTGCTCAAAATTTTTCTTAAAGCAGCTATTTTAGTCTTTATCATTTTAAGCATCTACTTTATCGTTAATCCTTCCGCCTGTTCCAACCTAATGCTCGGCCGGGTAACGAATTCAACGGATACCGTGCCTACGGTGGAAAACCGCGCGGACGACCATAGCGAGATGTTCACCCCGTCGGGAGACCGCCCGCTTGAAACCGCTCCGGCCCACCAAGGCGTATTTGATACGAATACGATGAACCCGGATGCGCAAATCCCTTCCTATACGCAGGAAGCGATTGATTATGCCGTAGCCAGCCGCTATGTTGAGCTGGAAAACGAATACACCAGAAATAATACGGTGGGCAAAGATACGGCGAAAGAGATTTCGTACATTGTGATGGACGATTTTGAACTGACGCAGCAGGAGTGGGAAGCTTTCCTGCAGCGCGCTACGGAAACGAACTTGTTTAACAAGGTCCGCAGTGAACTGCCGCCCCCATCCGTTGCGCCGGCGCAGTAGTTGATTTGTTATGATGAGCAAAAAAACCGCTTCTTATAGAAGCGGTTTTTTTGTTTGTCCTGTGCGGGAAAAGGAGGATTAATGGACTGTGCCTGAGCCGTACACGGTATGGAAGCAGGGTACAGTTTAAACGCACCCGGGAGTTCCCGGTCTGGAAGCCTTGCTGTGTTAGAAGGGCGCGTCCCGACGGGAGAATGTGGCTTAAACCCGTCCATTGAACGCGTCTGGGAATCCCCCGGACTGGAAGGCCTAGTGGGGGAGGCGGCCCGCCAAAAATTCGGCTACGGGGCGGGTATGCTTGATTTTGCTCAAGACGATTTTAATGGAAGCCGTAATCGGCACGGAGAGGAAGGCCCCCGGCACGCCCCAAACGAGCGTCCAGAAAATAAGGGAAGCCACCACCGCCGCCGGATGTAAATCCATCCCTTCGCCCAAAAAGCGGGGTTCTAAAAGGTTGCCGATGGTGAACTCCGTGGCGGAAAGCAGGCCGATAACCAGAAAGAACTGCGGCCCCAGCCCAAACTGCAGGAACAGCACGGGTACGGGCAGCAGTACGGCCACAATGGAGCCCACGCTGGGAATAAAGTTCAGCAGAAATACAAATAATGCAAACAGCGCCGCCAGTTTAACCTGAAACCCGAATAAAATAGCCGCCGCCACCAGCCCGGTAGCCAGCGAAGCAATCAGCTTAACGGACAGATACACCGATACGTTCGCCAGCATTTCTTTAATGGCGGGGTTGGTAATCGGGGGCGTTTTTTTGCTGCCGAAGAGGAAAAACGTCATAAACAAAATAATCAGCGTGGTGTTGGAAATTAAGCTGAAAAGTTTTCCGCCGAAGTTTTTAAGCCAGTTGAACAGCGGCAGTTCGCGCAAATACGTTTCAATAAACTTCTGGTCCAGCGTAATGCCGTGCTGCTGCAGGCGGGAGATCAGGTCGGTAATCGTATCAATCAGGTTTTGGCGGTATACTTCGGCCCCTTTCAGGAAGGTGCCTACGGAGTTGACCGTAAACAAAATAACGCCCGCAAAAAACGCCGCGCAGAGCAGGATGGAAATCGTCATGGCGAGCCAGGACGGAAAGGAGAACTTCTGTTTCATATACAGCGTCATCTGCGCGAGGATGGTGTAGAGGAATATGGAAATAACCAGCGGAATAAGCAGCGATTTGGTGTATACCAAAAACGCGGTTACTATGCCGGCGGCGATAATCGTCAGGCATACGGCGCTGGCTTTTAAATAGTAATGGGTTGTTTTGTCAGAAAACATACGGCCCCCTGTTTCGTTCGGTTTTTTTGGCGATTTCTCGGGCCAGAAAGAGTATTTTTCCGGTCAGGCTGGAAACATCGTTTTGGCAGGAAGTCAGCAGCCATACGTTTAGTTTGGCCGCGGTAAAACTTTTATAGTTCTTGCAAAACAAGTCATACGCGGTGGTAAATTCGTCGCACGCGCGGGAAAGCGTTTTGGCGCGGCTGTTTAACCCCTTGGCCGGCAGGGCCAGGTCTCCGGTCCATTCGGCGTCTTTGCGGGAGCGGATGTCCGTGCGGGCCCCGGTCCAGAACGGTTCGCCTTCGTCCAGCTTTTGGCGCAGGCTCAGGCAGTACTCGTTAAACTGGGCGGCGAAGTCCGCGTCCCGCACGTCTATATTTTTGTGCAGCTGCTGCACAATTTGCTCCAGACGGCGGTTGAACTCGCGCAGGTTTTGCGCGGCGGTATTCAAATCGGCGCGGAGCGCGTCGCACCGGGCGGAAATTTGTTCCAAAAGTTCTTCGCAGTTCATAACAGGGGGAAGTTAATGGTAAAAATAGAGCCGAGCCCCCGGTCGGACACGACGCTGATGGACCCGTTGTGCAGGTCCAAAATACGTTTTACCATGGGAAGGCCCAGTCCCCAGCCGCTGATTTGGCCGGTGAAATAGTCGTCCACCTGGTAGAACGGGTCAAAAATGCGGCTTACGTCCTGCGGGCGGATGCCGGCGCCGTAGTCGCGTACGGAAATGGAGATGCTGTCGCCGTGGTTGGCGCACTGTACTTTAATGATTTTCTCCATTTTGTTGTTAAATTTAATCGCATTGGCTAAAAGTTCCCGGATGCACAGGCGCAGCATTTCTTCGTTGGCGGTAACGCTTAAACGTTCGGGGCAGTCAATTTCCACAAACGTGCCGCGTTTGATGGAAGCCTCATCCCGCGGTGCTTCGGGTACGGCGGTCTCTTCTTCCTGCGCGATGGCTTTGGCGGCGCAGTCTTTGATAAGCGGTTTTAAATAGACGGGTTGTTTTTCAATGCCTTCGTTCTGTGCGGCGGTTACTTTGTTAAAAGCCACCAGCTTGTCCACCAGAAGGGACATTCTTCCGCCCTGCTTGTTGATTTCTTCCAGCGCTTTGGCGGTAAAGGGCGAAAATTTTTCTTTCCCGGCCTGGGAGAGGATGGCTTCCGAATAGCCGTTGATGATGGAAAGCGGCGTTTTGAGCTTATGCGAAATAAGCGTCAGCGCGCGGGAAGAAATGGCGGTGTTTTTTTCTTCTTCTTTCATATGCCGCTCCTAAAAAGATACCGCCAGACGGGCGTATAAAATGTCGCGCTTGTTGTCGTTATGGATGGTGCGTACGTGGTTGTAGGCGATGTCCGCGCTGACGGCGCGGGCCACCGTAAACGAGTTGCCCACCATAAACGAATGTTCCGGGTCGGCGGTGTAATACTCGCCGTAGCGGTAACCGAGGTATAAGGTGGAGTGGTTGTCCGTCCACATACGCGTAATGCGCGCGCCTAAGGTGTATTTGGCCAAATCGTGCACGACGTCAAAGGTTTGGGTAAAGGCCAGTTCCTGCTGGTCCATCACGCCGCGGAAAGACTTCAGCCCGGTGATGCCGTCCGGATATTGGAACACGCTGGCGGCGGCTTCAAAACCGAACGCGCGGAAAAAGTTTTTATGCAGGCCCAGGGTGTAAGCCATCTGGGAATAGTTTTCGTCGGATTCGGAGCCGTCGTCATAAAACGCGGTGCCTTTCTGGCGGGCGTACGCCACGCCGATGTACGCGTGGGTGTAAAGGTCGTTTACCTCGTCGTCTTCCAGCGTCATAATAAACTGGGTGGCCAGGCCGTAGGCGGAAGCGTCCTGATAGGCGGGATTATCGCTTTTATTCTTAAAATAATAGAAGGGCGTGATGTTGATTTTAAGCAAGTCAAAATCCATCCGAAACGGGACGTTGACCGAGTAGATGGGGTCTTTAAAATCCTTTTCTTTGATGTATTTCGCTTCCACGCCGGCCAGCAGGTTAAGCGACAGCGCGGCCGCGGCCCCCGCTCTTACCTGGTCAAAACGGGAGGAACCGATATACGCCGCCGACACGTCTACCGTACGGGCTTGCAGGGCGGCGGAAGAAACAGCACACAGCATATANNATAAAATGAGTTTTTTCATATATTCCATTTAACCAAATTTAAAGCCGTTGCGGGGCGTTTTTTAGCTATACGGGGCTTTCTTCTTTTACCGGGGGATATTTTGTAGAATAAAGAAGATGAACAAAATCCTTTTACTCTCCCTTTTCCTGCTCGGCGGCGTATATGCGTACGCGGCGCAGATTATCCGCGGGCCTTATATTGAGGACCCGACCCAAACCACCATGATCGTCAAATGGCAGACGGACGAAGCCACGCCCGCGTGGCTGGAATACGGCCCCTCGCCGCGCTGCAACCAGATTATGACGGTTACGCCCGAAGGCACCCAGCATAAGGCCATTTTATACGGCCTCGTGCCCAACCAGGATTTCTGCTACCGCATATATGTAAACAATTCCGCCAAAGACGGCGTGCAGGAGCCCGTTACGGGCACGTTCCGCACGCTGTATTCGGCCGAACGCAAGGTGGTGAATTTTCTGGCCCTCGGAGCCACGGGGGAAGATATCCCGCTCCCCTCGCCGGACGGTCTTCCGGTGCCGGACGAAGCCGCCATGGCGCGTGCCGGGCTGGCGGCGCTGATGGAGCAGGAAGAAAGCGATTTTTTAATTCACACGGGCAACATCACCCACAGCGGGCTGAACCAGGATGCTGACCGCGAATTTTTTGAACCGTTTAAAAACGTGCTTTCCAAGAATCCGTTATTTGTGGCGCTGGGCCCCAACGAATACGGGCCCGACCGCGAACAGCGCGAAAGCAAATCGTTCCTGCGCACCAACTATTCCCGCTACCACGATATGACCTGGAGCAAGGCCACGCCGAAGTATTATTCCTTTGATACGGCCAACGCGCGGTTTATCTTTTTAGACACCAACGTGGCCGAAGGTGCGGTATGGGCGCCGGAAATCGGCGAGAAATCCGCACAGACGGAATGGCTTAAATCCACGCTGGCTACGGCGGGGGAAAAGTGGAAAATCGTAGTGATGAACGCCCCCGCGTATTCCACCGGCGCACGCGGAAGCAATAACGAAGTGGCGCTGAACTGGGTGAAAATTTTTGAAGATTACCGCGTGAAGCTGGTGATTCAGGGCGGAGATGCCGATTACGAGCGCACCTTCCCGATGTACCGCGGGGAACCCAATGCGCGCGGCGTAACGTATGTTACGCTGGGCACCGCCGCGCCCGCGCCGGGCAAACGGCAGCATTCGGACGCGTCCACCGCGCGTTTTGTGTCTACGCGGCATTATGCGTCGGGCAAGATTGTGGACCGGAAACTGACGCTTAAAGTGTACAGTGATAAAGGGAAGCAGCTGGACACCATGGAGATTTATCTGTAGATTAACGGCTTTCGTATGAGCAGATTTACGTACACGGACCAAAGAGAATCTCTTTGGTCCGTGTTATATGAGGATATAAAATAACAATCCCCCGGTGAAAACCGGGGGCTTTGATTGCGCCGTAAAACTAATTTAACTGAATTTTGGACATCATATCGTACATAATGATGCTGGCGGCGGCGGACGCATTTAAGCTTTCCACGCCGCCTTTTTGCGGGATGGAAACGATTTCGTCGCAGTTTTCGGCCGTTTTTTCGCGGATGCCGAATCCTTCCGAGCCGATTACCAATACGGCCGGGGAAGCGTAATCCACCGTGTTAATGGGTTTGCCGGCCATATCCGCGCCGTATACCCAAAAGCCTTCTTCTTTGAGGTCGGTAAGCGCCGCGGAGAGATTGGCCACTTCTACGATATTGATGTTTTCAATCGCGCCGCACGCCACTTTATACACCGCCGGCGTAATGCCCACCGTGCGCCGCTGCGGCAGGATGATGGTGGAAAAGCCCAGGCAGGCCGCACTGCGGATAATCGCGCCCAGGTTCTGGGGGTCGGTCATCTCGTCCACGGCGAGCCAGAGGTCTTTTTTGTTGCCGTCGGCTTCGTAGAGCGCGTTGGNNAGCTTCATCAGTTTGATAGGCTGGATTTTAGCCATCACGCCCTGGTGATTGGCGTTGCGGGTCAGCCGGTCCAGCGTTTTGACGTCAATGCGGTCAATTTTTACATTGTTTCTTTTAGCCAGGCGGATGATTTCTTCCACGGCGCGGTGTCCGGCTTTGTTGTCGGACACATACAGCTGGGTTACGTTGCGCTTTTTGCTTTTCAGCGCTTCCATTACCGGGTGGATGCCGTAAATCATATCCAGATTGTCGTTCATTTTTGCTCCTCAGCCGATTTCGGACGAGCCGAAGCTCATTCCCACTTCCAGCGCGGTCTGTACTTCTTCGCCGTGCGGATCGACCAGTTTAAGTTTGGAAATAGCGTCCGCGATTTTTACTTCCGTAATCTGGAAGCTGCGGAAGGCGGCCATATAGCCGAATTTGCCTTCCAGCACCATATCAAGCGCTTTCGCGCCGTAGAGGGTGGAGAGCCAGCGGTCAAACGCCGTGGGCGTACCGCCGCGCTGGGTGTGGCCCAGCACGCACGCGCGGGACTCAATTTTCGTGCGGTCTTCAATCATATTGCTCAGCTTGTAGGCAATGCCGCCCAGGCGGATGGGGTCGGTGCTGCCGGCCAGCGTGCGGGCGACGGTCTGTTCGCCCAGTTCGTTTTTCGCGCCTTCGGCGGCCACCACGATGCTGAAGGTTTTGCCTTTGCTTTTGCGGTCCAGAATATAGTTGACGATTACGTCGTCGTTGTACGGGATTTCGGGAATCAGCACAATGTCGCCCCCGCCGGCGATGGCGGAACGCAGGGCAATCCAGCCCGCGTAGCGGCCCATGGTTTCAATAATCATCACGCGGTGGTGGCTTTGGGCGGTGGTGTGCAGGCGGTCAATGGCTTCGGTGGCGACGGCGAGCGCGGAGTCAAAGCCGAAGGTCTGGTCGGTGGCGGAAAGGTCGTTGTCAATGGTTTTGGG
>DCTQ01000048.1 GCA_002329395.1 Candidatus Avelusimicrobium alvi
GAAGGAGTTTCTATGAAACATATTTTTATCGTGTTATCCCTGCTGCCAGTCCCGTTACTCGCAGCAGCAGAAAATAAAATCAAAATGGTAACATACTTTCCCGTGCCGTATGTGGCATACAGCAAGATTAACGCCAGTAAACAATTAGACATAGGCCTTACGTCAGCTTGTGAAATGAACCTGGGCTGTTCAGAATCCGGCGCTTTGGGTATTCGCCCGTTACAGGCCACAACAGTCAACCTGAACCGGGGAAAGCTGGATTTAAACACGGCTTCTGCCGTAAAAAGCACGGACGTAATGTTGGGGAGCGGCTCCGGTGAGGCAAACATAGATTTTATCCAAAACCTGCGTATCGGCACGTTAAACAACGGTTACAGTTTGGAAGCCGCTGATATGACGGTGGACGAGCTCAAGTTGTTTGCGTCGCATATGAAATCCGGCGGGGAGAAATTTCCTTCCTGCGCGGCGACGGGAGCGAGCGGTGCGCCGCAGGTATCTTGGCAGAAGGTAAAACTCAAGAAAGCGGAAGAAGTGTATTTGGTATGCGGCAACCCCGGAGAGGTCTCCAGGTGCGAACCTACCCATAACGGGCAGGAAACGTATACCGAAACGTGTCCCTCCGGCCAAACGGGCAGTATCAGGTATACGTGGGATTATGATGCCTGCACCTATCGCAGACAGAGTACTTGTACTGCTGCGGCTCAGAAAAAATGTATTGTCGCGAAAGAGTGGAAAGAGTTTGAATTTGAGGCGCGCATTCAAACCGTATATGACACATCCAACTGTGTGGGTATGATTGACTTTGCAACGTATCAGGCCAATATCAAATGCGGTGATTATTCCATCCCTCAAGCCTATACTGACTGTAAACTCGGAGAAGACTGCCCGCAAATTACCCCCGGATATTATATATATGACATATGGGCTATTCCGGATCTGAACAGAAACGTCGGGCCCAATTCGTGGATGTTAAAAAAGGTCGGGATTTACTGTGTTAAGATTGACCTGGTTGCGGAGGATGCTTGTCTGGAAGGAGTGGACCTGAGCTCTCCTCCTCCGGGCGAACATTGGTACCGTTTTGATTGTTGACGTCCGTATTTATTCAAGCCCCGCCGCAAGCGGGGCTTTTCTAATATAAAATTTACGTTGCCCGAAAGCGGCAAAACCGATTAAATAAAAATACACATTAAGGAAGGCGGATACGGGGGGATATGCATTGACCCGGGGGTGCAAAGTCTGCTATGATTTATGTGTAGAAGTAAAAAAATCTATAACGGAGAAAGACATGAAAAACTTACTCAGAGTAGTCTTGGTTTTGGCCTTGGCCGCCGGCTTGACCGCCTGCAAAAAGAACGTGAAAGATGACGCCAACGCCGACCTGACCGCCGGTACCGGCACCGAAATGGTGTTGGAAGAAACCACGGTCGTGGAAGAAGTGCCCGCCCAAGAAGTGGCGCTGGGCATTGTGCATTTTGCTTTGGACAAATACAGCCTATCCGCTGACGCCCGCAAAATCGTGGAAGCCAACGCCCAGGCCATTAAATCCGCCGGCGCCGTTGCTTCCTACAAAGTAACCGTAGAAGGTAACTGCGACGACAGAGGCACCATCGCTTACAACATTGCGCTGGGCCAGAAAAGAGCTGACGAAGTAAAGGCTTACTACGTGCGCCTCGGCATTCCGGCCGCCAACATCACCACCGTTTCTTACGGTGAAGAAAAACCGGTTTGCTACGAAGCCACCCAGTCCTGCTGGGCCAAAAACCGCAGAGCTGACACCTTGCTGAAAGTCAACTAATTGATTGTTTTGTTATAAGGAGCCCGAACCCAAATGAAAAACGTTACCAAACTACTTTTTATGGCAGGTTCGGGCTTCTTATTGTCCGGCTGCATCGCAAGCGAGCGCGATATGAGCACGCTTAAACTGCAGCTTAAAGAATTAAATTCCACGATTGTGCAGATGCAGTCCAACCAGGCCGAGCTTGCCAGCAAGATGGAAGAGCTCAACCGCAACCTGTCCGTTTCCAACGAAAACCTGTCGCAGGTGGACTCGCAGATTTCCAGTCTGTCCGCTAAACTGGATGATTTAACCGCATCCGTCCGTCCCGCCGCCGGCGCGTCTTCCGCGTCCGCCGCGCAGCCGGCCGCCTTGCTGCCTTCCGATTTGTTTGCCGAATCCAAAAGCCATCTTGACAAAGGCGCCTACGAATCCGCCGCCATGGGCTTTAAACTTTACGTAACGAAATACCCGGACAGCGAAAACGCGGAACAAGCCTATATGTATATGGGCGACGCGTATGTGGCCGCCGGCCAGACCAAACCGGCCGCCGTGGCGTACGCCACCGTGCTGCAAAAATTTCCGAAAAGCAAATCCATTCCTGCCGCGCGCCTGAAATACGCCCTGAGCATCGTGCCGCTGGGCAAGACCGACGAGGCCAAACGCTATTTGTCCTCCGTGGTGCAGGAATTTCCGTCCTCACCCGAAGCCAAACAGGCCAAGGCCGAGCTGGCCAAAATCAAATAACGCGCCGGTTGGGGCGCGGGTTATCCGTTCATGAAAAAACTGTTTTCTTACACCTTTATTGTTGCCGCATTCTTTTTTTCCTGCGCCGTTTTGCACGCCGCGCAGCCCAAGACGGACGTGTACATCGGTATTACTTCCGTAGGCAATAAACGGCTGCCGGCCATCGGTATGCCGGCTTTCCGCTATACGGACGACAAAGCCCAGGCCGCCGCCGTGCAGGTGCACGACGTGATGCGCGCGGATTTGCTGTTTGCGCGGTATTTTGACGTAACCGAAGACGGCCCGGCGTTTGACCCGCAAAATCTCAGCCAGTCGCTGACCCAGTGGGGCAAGGCGCGCGCCAGCTACCTGCTGGCGGGCGACATCAGCTACGCCGCCCCCTATTACACCATTAAAATTTACGTGTACGATATTTCCACCCGCTCTCCCGTGTTTGCCAAAGCGTTTAAAGGAACCGAAAGCAGCCTGCGGCGGCTGGCGCATATCGCGTCGGACCAGATTGTGTCGGCGCTGACGGGTAAACGCGGCATCGCGGATACGAAAATTGCGTTTTCCAACAATTCCACGCGCCATAAAGAAATCTACGTGGTGGATTACGACGGCGAAAACCTGCAAAAACTGACCAACGACCGCAGCATCGCCATTCTGCCGCGCTGGTCCAAGGACGGACGCATTTTTTACACGACGTACAAATATAAAAACCCGGATATTTTCGCCATTGATTTGCGCGCGGGCAAAATCGCGCCCATTATCATCCGCGGCGGGCTGAGCCTGATCGGCGGTGTTTCCCCCGACGGGAAAGCGCTTGCGTTTACGAGCTCTGGCGGCGTCAACCCCAGCATTTATATTTACAATTTGGAAACGCACGAGAAAAAACGCATCACCAACAAAGCTTCCGTGGACGGTTCGCCTTCTTATTCGCCGGACGGAAAATATATTACGTTTGTATCCAACCGCGCGGGCAACCCGCAGATTTACGTAATGGAACTCGCCACCGGCGACACCCGCCCGCTGACAAAAACCTTCAACTGGTCCGACAGCCCGCAGTGGTCCCCCACTGGGGAATGGATTGTGTTTACGGGGCGCGAGTCGCCGTATCATCCGATGGATATTTTTCTGGTGGACTTGACGGGCACGCAGATTCGCCGCCTGACTACGGACGCGGGTTCTAACGAGGACCCGACCTGGTCCCCCGACGGCCGCTTTATCGCGTTTACGACCACGCGCAACGGCAAACGCCAGCTGTATTTGATGGATATGGACGGCAGTGCGCCGCACTTGCTGGCGGATTTGGAAGGGGATTCCTTTACGCCGCACTGGAGTTTTTAAGCGCGGCGGTTACGGCAACCGTTTCAGGCACCGGGAACGAAAGGTTTTTCGTTCCCGGTATTTTTATGGGATAAACCCTGTTTGCCGGCCGCGTATGCGCGTTTTGTGTTTGAGTGAGGCGGTCAGCCCGGCCCGCGCGCGGCGTTTGGCTTTCATCCTTTTTAGATTTTCCTGTTTGACTGTACATAAAAAATCCCCGGGCCTGTATCAGCCCGGGGATGTCGGTTTGTTAAATTTAGTAGCAGGCTTCTATGCCGGTGAATGTGCAGGAATTGCCGGAGAGTTCCTCGCAGCAGACTTTGTTCCCGCCCGGCGGCAGGTAGAGGGCGTAGCCTGCTTCCGTATTGCGTATGGCGCGGTATCCGTCCATGTTGCGGTGGAACGTAAAGCCGTTTTCTTCCAGCGGCTGAGCCAGTAAACTGCGCTGCGAAGCCAGCTGCAGAAGCCGCACGGAAGCCCGGCCGGAGAGTTCGGGTTCCGCCGTGGCTTCGGCGTTTATTATGGTGGAAATCATACCGAAGGTAAACAGCAGCGCCGCCAGCGCCGTCAGAACGGCCAGCCATACCAAATGTTTGGGGGTGTCGGGCAGATCGTCCCCCGCGCTGAAATCCGCGCGGACGACGTACGTTTCCGCGATATAATCGTGCAGGGCGCGTTTGCGGTTGGTGCATGCGGCCATAATAAAGCCGAGGTACGCCAGCGCGTAGGACAAAAATTTGGAGCATACGCGGCCCGTCGCGCGGCCGAAACCGATGCGTCCGCCGTCGGAGCCCACCACTTTAATTCCCAAGAGGCGTTTGCCGAACGTAGCCTGGCGCGGGCCGCTCTCCTGCCAAGCAAAATACAGCCAGAAAGAGATAATCGCCAGCACCTGCCACAGCAGGTAGATGATGACGAGGGCCGCCAAATGCACGCCTGCCGCGTCCGTGCCTTCGGCGCGGCTCATGGCCAGGCCCTGCCAGAACATCAGCGGCAGGCAGATAACGGCGGGCGGGACGGCGGCTAAAAGCGTGTCGGCCAGGAATGCGATGGCGCGCCGCCAAAAACCGGCATAGGGATAAATGCGGGACATAATTTCTCCTTGTGTGTCTTAGTGTGGGTGCGGACGGGTGCGGTAAAACCGCCGGAGTCCGCCCAAAACGGCTATTTGCGCGGCTTTTTATAACAGCGGCGGCAGCGGGCCTGGTAAGCGTCCGTCGTGCCTACCACAATGCGTTTTTTGTCTTTGCTGATGCGCTGGGTGAAACTCGCGGGGTTGCCGCATTTGGTGCATACGGCCAGATTTTTGGTTACGTATTCGGCCTTGGCCAAAAGGGCGGCGGTTACCTCAAAAGGTTCGGCGCGGTAGTCGGTGTCCAGCCCGGCCACAATGACGCGCTTGCCGGCTTTGGCCAGCTTGTCGCACACGTCCACGATGCCGGCGTCAAAAAAATTGACTTCGTCAATAGCCACGACCTGCGTGTCCTTTTCTATCAGCGGCAGGATTTCTTCCGACTTTTTGACGCACGTGGCCGCCACTTTGTTTTGGTTGTGGCTGGTGATGCTGTCTATGCCGTAGCGGGTGTCTATCTTGGAGTTAAACAGCTGCACTTTTTGTTTTGCAATCAGCGCGGTGCGCACGCGGCGGATGAGCTCTTCGGTTTTGCCGGAAAACATACATCCGCAGATCATTTCAATCCAGCCTTGTTTGTGGTATATCAGCGGGTTTGCCATAGCCAGCTCCTCTTGTTACATATCTCTCAAATCGCCGCGGCCCCGCCACGGATACCAGTAGGTATCTTCGGGCAGCTGGGCCTGGGCGCGTTTGTCGCCGCCGCACAGGATATTGATGCGGAAAGCGAAGGAAAGGTTGTCGTTGCGGTCGCGCACGGTAAATTCCATCCGCGCGTCGTGAAAATCGCGCGACACGCGGACCATTTTGTTAAACCCGACCAGACTGCTGCGGAAAAGCACCGCGTCTATCCCCAGGTCCAGCAGCCATTTGCCGCTGTCGGGCCGGATGCCCCAGGTGGTGGTGACGGTGTAGCGGTCCGAATTGGTGTGGTAATAAGAGCTCGGGTCGGTATAGTCCGCAAAATTGTTGAGGCCGAATCCAATCAGGTGATTTTTGAACATAAAGTTGGACTGGGCGATAAAACTGACGTTTTTTTCCTCCAGGTCGTACTGGTCCTGCACGAAAAAGTTTACGCGTCCGTCGGGCGAGTTGTAGCCCCATTCCAACAGCAAAGGCTCAATGCGGGATTTTAAATGGCTCCAGCCCTGTTCGCGCCCGATGCCGTCTTTGAGTCCGTAGGTATAGTCGGACAGGTCAAACCCGCTCCCAAAACGCACATAGGTGTTAAAGGTGGGGCGGTAGTAATTGTCAATATACAGGCGGTTGAGTTCAATGCCTTTGTCCGGCGAGGCGTTATCGGTGGACAGGGTGCCGGTGGACAGGCGTTTGGTGAACTGGTAGCCGAAATCGGTGGTGCCTAAAAACGAGTGGGTCTGAAGGTTTAAATCCGTGCCGATGCGGCCCACCCAGGCGTCCTGCTTGTCCTTATACTGGGCGTCGGCAAACGTAACGCTCTGGTCGTAAAATACGCTGGGCGTAAAGGTAAACGCGCGCGAGAGGCGGAAGGATTTTTCCGTCGTCCAGCGGGCGTGCGCTTTGCGCTGGTAGGGGCCTTCTTCGTTGGGCATGCCGTTTTTGTACTGGAGCTTGGAGGTATTGTCAAAATCCACTTCCAGGCGGTTGGCGGTTTTAAAAATGGGGTCGTTAAACGGCAGCAGCATAAATTTAATTTCCGGCAGCGTGCGTTTTTCGGCCATAAATTCTTTTTTGTCCCAGGCGAAGATGTCTTTTTCCTGGTAGCTGATGCGCAGGGTGGAGCGGCGCGTCTGGCGCGAGAGCGAAAAGTTGGTTTCCTGGTCCGGCATAAAAATATACGGGTTGCCGCGGAAGAAAGTGTCGTTGAAATACGGGTCGGATACCATACGGAACTGGGATTGGAACTGATACAGCGCGCCGTCCGGATTATTAAAATGGTCCGACGAGTCATACATTTCCCACCAGTAGCCGCCCTGGAAGCCCCAGCGTTTGGTGCTGGCGAGGTCAATGTCTTTATTGTCGGCCTGGTCGTTAATATAGTAGAACTCGCCGCTCCCGCGCAGGGTGGGGGAGGTAACGGCCGTCAATTCGCCGCCGATGCCGAAGCCGGACTTGGTGTAATAATCCAGGTTCAGTTTGGGCCGCAGGTTCAGCACCGGCTGGAAGACGGTGGAAGTCAGCAGGCCGAAGCCCGTTTTGTTGCTTTGCGTAAAATCAACGTAGGTGGTCCAGGGTTTTTGCGAATCCAGGGACCGCCAGAACACCGGCAGGTAAAACACCGGGAAACCGTCCAGCCGCAGCACCGCATTGGTGCCGAACACGCGCTTTTGGGGCGAAATGGACAGCTTGCCTACGGAAAGGGTATAGTGCGGGTTGGGATTGTCGCAGCAGGTAACGGTGGCGTCTTTCAGGGTTTCTTTGCCGCCGACGGAAGAAATTTCTTTGGCGGAAATAACGCGCAGCGGGGGGTATTCCGTGCTGACGCTTTGGGCGCTGAAATCTTTGGTGGTGTAGTTGACGGACACATTGTTGCCGCGCAGCACGCCGCCCTGGCCGTCTTCCACGGTCATGGGGCCTATGGAAGTGATTTGGGTGTTGGTTTGGTCCAGCGTGATGTTCTCGCCCGTAACGGTGCGTTTTTTGCCGTCCGCGGTCTTTTGGATGACGGTTACATTGCCTTCCAGATTTACTTTTTTGCTTTCCGGCTCCACGGAGGCTTTATCCGACGTGAAATACACGAATCCGTCCCCGTCCGGCGGCGGAAGCACGTTATCCGCTCCCCGGGCGGATGCGGATAACAAAAGCAGAACGGCGCACATCAGCGTAAGCGGAGCGGATTTCATTGTATATTGTCTTTTTGCGCGCGGTAAATCGCATACATCGCCGCGCCCACGCCGCCGATGTTGGGGTTTTGGGAAACGACGATTTTTAAACGTTTAAACGGCGTTTGGATTTGCTGGCCGGCCAGCACGCGCCGCACGGCGGGCAGGAAATACTGCGCCGCGCCGGAGACGCCCCCGGTCAGCACGATGGTGTCCGGGTCCAGCACCAGGGTGAAATTAGCCAGGCCGATACCCAGGTAGTAGCCCGTGTCTTCCCATACTTTTAATGCGGCCTTACAGCCTTTTTCGGCCGCGCGGGAGACGATTTCTATTTTAAAATCTTTTTCGGCGTTTACCAGCTGCGCCAATAGCGAGTCCGGGTAATCCATGACGGCTTCCATCACGCGCCGCTTGATGCCGATGGTGCCTACAAACGCTTCCAGGCAGCCGCGCGCGCCGCAGCCGCACAGGGGGCCGGTGGCCAGGTCGGCGATTTTGGTGTGTCCGATNNCCCGCCGTGCCGTTGGCGCCCTGGTAGAGCTCTTTGTTAATAATCAGTCCGCCGCCCACGCCCGTGCCGAGCGTTACCACCAGCACATTGGTGCCCTGGCGTTTTAAATCGGCCTCGTACACGCCCCAGGCGGCCAGGGTGGCGTCGTTGGCCACGCAGGGCAGAATGCCGGTGTGTTTAAAAAGCAGCTGGGCGATCGGCCAGTCGGCCACGTCTTTAAATTTTAAATTGGGGTTGTAGCGCAATACGCCTTTTTGGTTGTCCACATCGCCGGGGGCGCCCACGGCCACGGCTACGCGCTGATCCGGAAATTCGCGCTGGATGGCGTTGATATAATCGCCGATTTGGGCGATAAACCCTTTGGCGCCTTTGGAATAATCGGTTTCCATTTTTTCTTTGCGGAAAATCTCGCCGTGCTCGTTCATCACAAACAATTTTACGAAAGTTCCCCCGATGTCTACGCCTACGCCAATCATATATTACTCCTTGTTTTTCGGATGTGCGTGCTCGTACACGCTTTTTAATTTTTCAAGCGACACGTGGGTATACACCTGCGTCGCGGATAAACTTTTGTGGCCCAGCATTTCCTGCAGACTTCTTAAATCACAGCCGTTGTTTAACAGATGCGTGGCAAACGAATGGCGCAGGCTGTGCGGCGTTACTTTGCGCGCCAGGTGCGAGGCTATGGCCGTATTTTTAAAAATATAAGCCAGCCCGTCGCCCGTCAGCCGTTTGCCGTTTTTGTTTAAAAAGAGCGCGTCGTCCGGCTGCGGGTTTTTGCGGCAGGCCAGGTATATTTTAAGCGCGTCCAGCGCCGCGTCCGTCACCGGCACGAGCCGCTCCTTGGCGCCTTTGCCGAATACTTTGACGATGCCGTTAAAATAGTCCACGTCTTTTATGTTCAGGCCCGTTACTTCGCTTCGGCGAAGGCCGCTGGAGTACATCAGTTCAAACAGCGCTTTGTCGCGCGCGGCAAAGTGTTTGCTGTTGGCCGCCGTTTCCAGCAGGCGGTCCGTTTCCTGCTCCGAGAGAAACTTGGGCAGGATTTTTTCGCGCTTGGGCGCGGGCAGCAGTTTGAACGGGTTGCGCTCCAGCTTGCCCTGCGTCAGTAAAAACGCGGCAAAACTGCGAAGCGACGCTATTTTGCGCAGCACGGTGTTGCGGGCCGGGTCGTTTTTCGTTTGCAGCGCGGCCAGAAACGAACGGATATTGGCCGACGTAAAGTGGCGTAAATCGTCCTGTTTTCGCTGTTTAAAAAAGAGCAGAAACTCGTGCAAATCCGCGCGGTAACTTTTTACCGTATGGGGCGAAAAATTCTTGTTTTGCAAATGGACGAGAAACGCGCTGACCCATTCTTCCATGCCGCCCTCCGCCGGCGTTATTTGCCGTCTTTCGCCGCTGTTTTGGCGGCGTGCGCCGCCTTGATTTGTTCAATTTCTTCCGGCGTAACCGTAACGATGGTTTTGCACTTGGGGTAGCCGGAACAGCCCAGAAATTCGCCGCGTTTGGAAGTGCGGAGCACCATCGGCTTGCCGCATTTTTCGCACAGGCGGTCGGTAACAATCGGCCCGGTGGAGGCCACTTTGTTGCCCTCGGCGTCCAGCGAATAGGTGTTTTTGCATTTCGGGTACGCCGAACACGCCAGAAACTTGCCGCGCCGGCCGGTGCGAATCACCATCGGCGCGCCGCATTTGTCGCACACTTCGTCGGTTTTTTCCGGCTGTACTTTTTCGCCGGAGCTCGTTAAATTGATTTTGCCCTTGCATTCCGGGTCGCTGCAGACGAGGTACTCGCCGAAGCGGCTTCTTTTTTGCAGCATCATCTTGCCGCAGACGGGGCATTTTTCGTCGGTTTCTTTGGCGGCGGGGCGCTGCATGCCTTTGTCGGCGTCGTCCAGCTCTTTTTTAAAGTTGCCGTAAAAGGCCGAGAGCAAAGACACCCATTTCTGGTTCCCTTCGGCCACCTGGTCCAGCTGTTCTTCCACGCCGGCGGTATAGGAAAGGTCCATAATTTCCTTAAAGAAATCTTTTAAGCTGTCCGTTACCGTAATGCCCAAATCGGTGGCGACGAGCTTGCTGGTTTTGGGCTGGCGGGCGATGTACTTGCGGTCCAGGATGGTTTTAATCGTGGGCGCATACGTGGACGGGCGGCCGATGCCGTGCTTTTCCAGCGTCTTAATCAGGCTGGCTTCGTTATAGCACGGGGGCGGGGTGGTTTTGTGGTCTTTGGTTTTAAGGTCCAACAGTTTTAATTCGTCCCCTTCCGTCAGCGCGGGCAGCAGGGCGCTTCCGTCTTCTTTTTCGTCGGAAGAATCCTCGTCCTGGTCCTTGTAAATGGACAAGTAGCCCGGGAATTTTACCGTGCGTCCGCTCGCGCGCAGGACGCATTCTTTTTCGCTTCCGGCGGCAATGTCAATCGCCACGGTGTTAAACACCGCGTCGGCCATTTGGCTGGCCACAAAGCGCAGCCAGATGAGTTCATACAGTTTGTACTGGTCGGACGTTAAATAGGGCTTCATCGCCTGCGGCGTGCGGTGCACGTCGGTGGGGTGGATGGCTTCGTGCGCTTCCTGCGCGCCCATTACTTTGCTTTTGTAAACGGGCTGTTTGGCCGGCACGAACGCGGGGCCGTATTTTTCGCCGATAAATTTTTTGGTTTGTTCCTGCAGGAGTTTGGAGACGTTGAACGAGTCCGTTCTCATATAGGTGATAAGACCGACCGTCTGGCCCGCAATTTCAATACCTTCGTAGAGGTGCTGGGCCGTCATCATGGTTTTTTGGGACGGGAAGCCCAGCTTGTTATACGCGTCCTGCTGCATGGAGCTGGTGATAAAAGGCGGTTTGGGCTTCTGCTTAACTTCTTTTTTCTCCACCTTCAGCACGGTGTTGGGGCCCTTTCTTAACAGTTCCGAGAGCGGGGCCAGTTTTTCCGGCTTGTCAAAAACGGTGGTTTTTACCTTGTAATCTTCGGCAAAGAGTTTGTATGTCGTGGTCTGCTCCACGTTTTTGCCCTGCCATTTGGTTACGCGCGCCCAGAAAGAAGGGGCGGCGCCGGGTTTTTCAAACTGTGCGCCGATGGTCCAGTATTCCTGTTCTTTAAAATCGGCGATTTCTTTGGCACGTTCGGCCAGCAGCCGCACGGCTACGGACTGTACGCGTCCGGCGGAAAGGCCGGAGGTGATTTTCTTCCACAAAAGCGGGGAGAGCTTATAGCCTACAATACGGTCCAGAATGCGCCGGGCCTGCTGGGCGTTGACGAGGTTGTCGTCAATCTTGCGGGCGTGCGCGAAAGATTCTTTAATGGCCGCCGGGGTAATTTCGTGGAAATAGATGCGTTCGTAGCGGTCTTTGGGCAGTTTTAACAGCTCCACCAAATGCCACGCGATGGCTTCGCCCTCGCGGTCAGGGTCGGTGGCCAGGTAAATTTGGCTGGCGTTTTTGGCGGCGGCGGTCAGCTCCGCAATCAGGCGTTTGGCGCGGTCTACCGCGACGTAGGTGGGTTTAAAATCGTGTTCAATGTCCACCCCGATGTCTTTGGACGGCAAATCCCGCACGTGCCCGAACGAGCTGCGCACGATAAAATCGTTCCCCAAAATCTTGCTGATGGTTTTCTGCTTGGTGGGAGACTCCACAATTACCAGCTTTTTGCCTTTTACGTTGGTGGTTGCCATAATTCACTTCCTTAATAAGTCTTAAAATTTGCTTTTGCTGTACAGGCCGTTTTCGCAGGCCAGGAACCCTTTTACTTCCAGTTCAAACAGTAACGACGCCGCTTCGGGCACGTCCGCGCCCAGGGCTTCGGCTATCTGGTCCAGACTGGCCTGTCCGCCGCCCACGGCGTGCATCGCCTCGCGCTGGCGGGGCGTCAAATCTTCCTCCGGTTTGGCGGGCGCGTTAGAACCGGCTTCAAAGAAGCGCTGGTCCAGCCCGAAACGGAGCTGCTGTGGTATATAGTCTAGTATATCTGTAACGGAGGTTACAACCCCCGCGCCGTCCCGGATAAGCGCATTGGGGCCGCCGGATTGCACGCTGTCTATCGGCCCCGGAACGGCCAAAACGTCTTTGCCCATTTCCAAAGCCAGTTTGGCGGTAATCAACGCGCCGGACTTTATTTCGCCTTCAATCACTACGACCGGCTGGGAAAGCGCGGCGATAATGCGGTTTCTGCGGGGAAAGTGAAACGCGTTTGGGGGTTTACTGAAGGGAAGCTCGGAAATGACTGCTCCCCCATATTCAAGGATAGCTTTTTCCAGCGCCCGGTTTTCGGGCGGATAACAGCGGCCTACCCCTGTGCCGATAACGGCTACGGTCGGTTTTTTAAGCCGCACGGCGGCGGCATGGCATTCGCTGTCCACTCCGCGCGCCAGCCCGCTGACCACCGTTACGCCGCATTCGGACAGTTCGCCCGCCAGCTTGGCGGCCGCGCGCCGCCCGTACGGGGTGATTTTGCGCGTGCCCACCATACCCACGCAGGCTTTTTCGTTTCCGGGCAGTTTGCCCAGCACGTAAAGGACCACGGGCGCTTCTTTGATATTTTTTAGAGCCTGGGGGTATTCGTCGTCTTCCGGCACCAGAATATGGCCGCCCAGGGCGGCGGTTTTGTCCCACTCTTCCTGCGGGTTGACGGCAAAGGCGTCTCGCAGCAGGTGGGCCGCTGTAGAAGGATTTAAATTGGCNNGGGTTTGCGCGTCCTGGCGCAGGATTTCCTGCGCGGAGCCGAAAATTTCAATCAGCCGTTCAAGCCAGTCCGCGCGGAAGAACAAAAACGCGTTTAGTTGGATGCGTGCCAGCCGTTCGGCGGCGGAAACGGACGGGTTCATATTAAATGTCGGCCACTCCTTTGCGGTCCAGCGGGCGGTACTGCATCACTTCCACCAGGTGTTTTACCTCAATGTCCGCCTTTCCTTCCAGGTCCGCAATCGTGCGGGCCGTTTTTAAAATTTTGTCCAGGCTGCGCGCGCTTAACCCGAATTTGCGCATGGCCGTTTCCAGCACTTCGTCCGCCCCCGGGGGGAGTTTGCAGAACTCCTTGATTTCTTTGCTCGTCATAAACGCGTTGGCGGTGGTGGCCGAATTTTTAAAGCGTTCGCGCTGGATTTCGCGCGCTTTTAGCACGCGGGCGCGGATTTGGGCGGAGGTTTCGCCTTCGCTCTGTTTGTTCCAGTCCGTATATTTAACGGGGTTTAGGTTGACGGTTAAGTCAATGCGGTCCAGCAGCGGCCCGGAAATGCGGGATTTATAGCGGTTGATTTGCATGGGGGAACACGTGCAGGGCTTTAACGGGTTGCCCAAATTGCCGCAGGGGCAGGGGTTCATCGCCGCGATTAAGGTAAAGCGCGCGGGATAGGAAACGGTTTCTTTGGCGCGCGAAATGGTAACCCGGCTGTTTTCCAAAGGTTCGCGCAGGACTTCTAGGGAAGAGCGGGAAAATTCGGCAAATTCGTCTAAAAACAGCACGCCGTTGTGCGCCAGGGACACTTCGCCCGGCCGGGGCGTAGAGCCGCCGCCGATGAGAGCGACGTCCGAAATGGTGTGGTGCGGGTCCCGAAACGGGCGGCGGGTCAAAAGTCTGCTTTTGCCCATTAAATTGCAAATGGAATAAATTTTGGTGATTTCAAGCGATTCGTCCTGCGTCAGCGGCGGCAGAATGCCCGGGAAGCGTTTGGCCAGCATGCTTTTGCCCGTTCCCGGCAGGCCGATCATCAGCACGTTATGCCCGCCCGCGGCCGCAATTTCCAGCGCGCGTTTGGCGAGCGCCTGGCCTTTTACTTCCGAAAAATCCAGCTCCTGCGCGGGTTCTTCTTCCGGCTGCGGCAGGTAGGCCAGTTTGACGGCGGATTCTTCGGTTTTCCCTTCCAGGTACGCGGCCAGTTCTTTTAAGGTGTGCGGCGTGATAAACGGCGCGCCGGACACTTGGCCTTCCAATACGTTCTGCGGCGGAATGACGGCGGTTTTGCCGAGGTTTTTGCAGGAAATCAGCATGGGCAGCACGCCCGCGCACGGGCGCAGGGACCCGTCCAGCGCCAGCTCGCCCAGTACCAGCAAGTCTTTTATTTTTTCGGCGGCTTCGGGCGAGAGCTGTTCGGTGGCCGCCAGAATGCCCAGGGCGATGGGCAGGTCAAACTGGGTGCCGCTTTTGCGCAGCTCGGCGGGGCTTAAATTGACGGTGATGCGTTTGGCGGGGAAATCAAAACCGCTGTTGCGCACGGCCGCCACCACGCGTTCTTTGCTTTCGCGCACTTCGGCGTCCGGCAGGCCGACTACGGCCAGCGTAGGCATACCCGGGGCGACGTCCACTTCCACGCAGACGCAAAAGCCTTCTATCCCCTTAATCGCGCCGGTGCATACGTTGGCCAGCATAATCAGTTAAAGCTCAGCACGATGGCGCTGGGAGTGATGGTAACCACCGTGAAATTAACGTTGTACTTGCGGATGATTTTGGCGGCCAGTTCCTCGGGCGTGGCGATATTGGCCGACACTTCAAACTGCGCGGCCGAGTTGGCGTAACGCACGAGGTTGAAATCTTCAATTTCGCGCAGGTTGCGCAGAATGTCCTGCACTTGTTTTAAGCGTTCAATGTTGCCCACGTCCTTGATGGTTACGTTAAACACCGTGGCCGAGTTGATGGCGGCGTTAATCGGTTCCACCAGCTGTTTGGCGGCGGCTTCGCAGGCGGCGGAAATGGCTTTCTGCGCGGCGATTTCGGGCATCGGGTCCAGGCCGCTTAACTGTTCGGCTCCTTCGGCCACCACGGCGTAGTTGTTGGTGGCATAGGTGCGGATGTTGGCGCGGGCGCGGTAGGATTTAAACGGAGAGGTCATCCCGGGCAGGGCCGCCAGCGGGCTGGCCTGCACGTCCGCCACGATGACGAAGCGCGCGCCTTCGGAGCGGGCTTTGTCCACGGTGGGGTTGGGGTTTTCAATATTATTCTGGCTTAAATTATCCCCGTTTACGAGGGCGAACGGCTGGTTTTTAAGCACGCGGTAAATGGCCTGTTTGCAGTCCTGGCGCAGGGAAATATCGTCCCCGGTCATTTCGCGCGAAGTAACCAGAATGTTGGTTTTTTTGGCAAACGCGTCGGACTCGGACTGTTTGATAATGTCCCCGATGTCCTTTACCAGCACCATGGCTTTGATTTTGGTGTAAAATTCGTCGCCTTTGCGGTAAGATTTCTGCACGTGGCTTCTGCGGATAAACCCGGCCGTTTTGGAGACGATTTTATCCTCCACCAGCTGGGCCTGGTCCACGGTGGTGGCCGAAGAAATGAAGACGCCCGCCACTTTTTCCACCGCGGCGCGCTGGGCGGCCATAATGCCGTCTTTCTTCATTTGTTTCATATTGTTTTCGTCATACGGAACCAGGGATTCGGCTTCCACGTATTCGCCTTCGCCCTTGGGGCCGATGCGTAAAGAACCGCAGGCGGACAGTACAATCGTTCCGGCCAGCAAAATTAAAAGCAGTTTTTTCATTATTTTTTACCCTCCGGGTCAATTCCGGCCGCTTTGAGGCGGTTTCTGTCCAAACGCATAATCACGGCGCAGCCGCCGTCTTCCATATATTCGGTGGACACCAGCTCCATCTGGCTGATAACGCCGTTGGCCGACGTGTCAATCGTGCTGCCGGCGGACACGGCGTCCACCACCTGCACATTGGCTTCCAGATTGGCGCCGTAAAGCACTTCGGTTGCGCGCTGGTAGGCGTGCGCGATGGCGGCTTCGCGGCTCATAATGCGCCGCTGAGAGTCGGACGTGTGGGCCGGGTTGGCCGCGCCGAAGCCGCGCACCCATAAATAGCTGCTGTCTAAGAGCGTATCGTTAAAAGAAGGGGCGATGGCGCCGTCTTTCACCGCGGATTTCATGCCGGAGGCGCAGGCGCACAGGCACAGCGCGGCGGCGCAGAGAACAAACAGTTTTTTCATAGGTTACCTCAAAAGTTCCGAAATAACTTTTACATACGTGCTGGGGGCTTTGGCGTCTTCAAAATTGATGATGCCGCAGCGGATGAGCATAATTTCCAGCATATGCGTGAGAATATCGTAGAAATTCTCGCGCACGGACGGGTCGCACACCGTTAACGCAGGCCCTAAAATGACCGCGCCTTTAAGCTTTTTGTTGTCGCACAGGTTGGCGATTTTAAAAGCGGAAGAAATGATGTTTTCCGTAGCGTAAGACGAACGGACCGCAATGTCAAACCCGCCGGTTACGCCCAGCTCGGCCGCGCGCTGCTGAAGCGCGTACACCATCCAGTTCATCATGTGCGAGCTGTTCTGCGGGTAGAAGAAGCCGATTCTTCCCCATTCGCCGTTGCCCACGGTGGAGATGGAGGTGACGCTGTCCGGGTCGCGGCTTAAAATTTCGCTGGCGGCGTCTTCGCCGGAGGTGGCCAGCAGTTTTTCAAAAATCGTGGCCTGCGAGCGTTCCGTTTCCGGTATGTGCGGGAAAATCAGGTTTTCAAGCACTTTCAAGCGGCGTATGCTGCGCGTAACGGTGCCCAGCGTCATATGCGGGCCGCCGAAAAATNNGCGTATCGTTTAAGTCTACGCCGTTGTCCAGCAGCATTTTTTTGACGATTTTAAAATGCGCGGCTCCGCTGGCGGGTTTTAATTCGGAAATCCAGCCCGAGTCCAGCTTGAACTTGATGAGCTCTTCCAGTTTTTCCAGGCTTTCCGGCGGATATTTGGACGTAATGACGATTTGTTTCTGCTCTTTTAAGAATTTGTTGAGCAGTTTGGAAATATGCACGCGGTTCTGTTCGTTGATGGCGATTAGGTGGATGTCGTCAATCAGCAGTACTTTTACCGTGTCCATAAATTTTTCAAATTTTTCAATGTTGCCTTCCATCACATAGCGCTGAATACCGCGCGAAAGGCGCACGCCGTTGGTCATAAAAATGTTTTCCTGGTCGTATTTCTTGGAAAACGCATAGGCCATGGCGTTTAAGAAATGGGTTTTGCCGGTGCCCGTGGCTCCGTGCAGCACCAGCGGGTTGTAGAGCTTACCGGGGTTGTCAATCACCGAGATAGCCGTCGCGTGCGCAAAGCGGTTGACCGACATTACCATATTTTCCAGCGTATACGTGGGCACAAGCGGCACTTCCAGCGGCCAGTTGTGCTTTTTGAGCTCAGAGAGGGGGATTTCAATGGAATGGTCAATGGTTTTGGTTTTTTCAATAATGGTGTTGGCCGCGGCCGGATTGTGTGCGGCGGCCTGCGGCGCGGGTTTGGGCGCGGCCGGAACGGCCGGCGTGGCCGGAGCGTGCGCCCGGGGCGCGGACGGAGCGGGGGGGACGGGCGGTATTGGCGCACCGGGAGCCTGGTCCGTTTTGCGTCTTATTCTGAAAGTGGTTTTCTCTTCTTTATTTTCTTCCATAATCGGTTCCCCCGGTTGAACATCTGTTAAATTTTTGGGTGCGGCGGCCTGCGGTGTAACAGGCTCCTGCGGCTGTTTTTTGCCCACCAGGCGCAGCACTTTGCGCTTGGGGCGTTCTTCCCGCGGCGGCTCCTGGGCAGGAGGCGGCGTTTGGAGCGGTGCGGCGGCCGGCTTTTTGGGGCCGGACGGCGGCGCCGCCTGCGTATCGTGGAACGACTTTTCGTATTGGTGCTTCATAATTTCGGTATTGAGCGTCGTTTCCAGATTGAACGTTTTGTCCAGCGAATCAATCTTTTGGCCGCGGATGGTAATTTCCGGCAGGTCTTCGGACGGTTCGTCGGACGAAAGGGATTTGGGCGCCTTTTTAAGCGGCGGCACGGTGTTGACGAGGACCACTTCTTCCGGGATGAAGCCGGAAGCGGTCTCGTTCGGGTCAATGGTCAGCACGGAAGCTTCTTCCGGCGACGGGCCCAGATTAATCGGTTCTTCTTCCGCCGGTTCGGCGGCGGCCGCCGGCCCGGGCGTTTCGTCCGCGGGGCTTTCTTCGGCGGAGAGTGATTCCGCCGCCCGGGGCAGTGTAATATCCGGCAGGGAGGGCCGGGTAAGCCTTTGCGTTTTTTCTTTGGCTTCGGCGGCTTTTTCTATTTGCTCAAAAGGGTCTTCCGCCGACGGCGTTTCTTCGGCGGTTTGTTCTTCCGCTTTTTCAAAGGCATCCACCGCCGGGGTTTTATCTTGCGCGGGGGCGGCGGCTTCCTGTGCGGCTTCGGCCGTTTGGGGAGCCGGGGCGGCTAAGTCGGGTATTTCCGGCGTCTGCTGCCGTGTTTCGGGCTCCGGACTGGCGGGAGACGTCTGCTCCGCGGGGACTTCCGCCGCCGCGTGCTGGACAAAACCCATATCTTTTTTGGACAGCCGGTCGGTAATGGCGTTTAAATCGTCCAAATCAATGATGCAGGTTTGGTCTTTGATTTTCTGTTCAAATACGTTGAAAGATTCTTCCAGGCTGTCTTTCCCGTCGGCCAGGGACGTGATTTTCTGCTCGCGCTGGGTTTGGGAATTTTTGACGAGTTTCTGGTTTTCCAAATCCAGAAACATATCGTATTTGGTTTCGGCGGAGAAAATGTCTTCCAGCGGCATTTGGTCCAGCATGGTGCCTTCCATGTCCTTAATCAGCATATCTTTGTCGTTGATGGTGATTTCGCCGGAATGTTCTTTATCGGTGACGGTCGGCGCGGCCACGGTTTGTTTTTGAAGGCCCAGCGTGTCCGGCTCGGCGTCTAACTTTACGCGGTGCGCTTCCAGCTCCTGCACTTCTTTTTGTTCGGGAGCCTGGGGCACGTCGTCGGATACGGACGGCGCGGCCTCTTCGGGGACGGCCGGGGCGGGTTTGTCCGCACGGAAAAAACTTTCGGAGGGGTCCAGTGTCATAAAGGTGGGAAATTCTTTGTCTTCTTTGGCGGCGTCGGCGTTAAACAGCGGGTCGCCTAAAATGCCGCCGGGGACGAATTGGTTTACTTTGTTGGTCTGCACAACGCCTTCGGCGGCTGCGGTGCGGATTTTTTCCAGCGTGTCTTCGTCCAAATCCGAAGGCAGTTCAAACGCATATACAAAGGGCGCGACGGCGGGCGCCGGCGGCTGGGCGTAGCCTTCCAGCTTTTTGGCTATCATCCGGGCGTCGTGCTCCGTGCCGTCCGTTACCAGGGTGTAACAGCGGCTTTGCGTTTTGGGGTCAATACGGGAAATAATATCCCAATGGTTAATCATTTTCCCTCTATAATTTTTACGCCGCTGCTGGCGCCGATGCGGGTGGCCCCGGCGGCGACCATAGCGTCAAAATCTTCGCGTGTGCGCACGCCGCCCGACGCTTTAACCTGCATATGGGCCGGGATGGACTTGCGCATAAGCGCCACGTCGGCCGCGGTGGCTCCGCCGCCCGTAAAACCGGTGGACGTTTTGACAAAATCGGCCCCGGCTTCGGCGGACAGCTCGCAGGCTTTCACTTTTTCTTCATCCGTCAGCTGGGACGTTTCAATAATGACTTTAAGCACATGGCCTTCGCACGCCTGGCGTACGGCTTTAATATCTTCTAAAACGGTTTTGTAATCCCGGGCTTTAAGGGCGCCGATGTTGATGACCATGTCAATCTCGTCGGCGCCGTTTTTTAAAGCGTCCTGCGTTTCATAAACCTTGACGGCCGTGGTGTTGGCCCCCAGCGGAAAACCGACTACCGTGCACACTTTTACGTCCGAACCTTTCAAGAGTTCTTTGGCGTACGCCACCCAGAACGGGTTGATGCAGACGCTGAAAAAGCCGTACTGGCGGGCTTCCTCAATCAGGCTGCGTACATCTTCTTGCGTGGCGACGGGTTTTAAAATGGTGTGGTCAATCAGTTTTGCCAGGTTCATATGAAACTCCTTTAATTTAGTTGAAGTTAATGATGCGGGCGAATTTGTCGGCGATTAAAGACTGTCCGCCCACGAGCGCGCCGTCCACGTCTGCTTTAGCCATAATTTCGTCCACGTTGGAGTCTTTCACGCTGCCGCCGTAGAGAATGCGGGTGGCTTCGGCGAACGCGGGGGAATAGGCTTTGGCCAGATACGCGCGGACGTTGGCGTGGACTTCCTGCGCCTGTTCGGGCGTGGCGGTTTTGCCGGTGCCGATGGCCCAGACGGGTTCATAGGCGATGACGAGGCCTTTTAATTGTTCTTCGGTAAATCCTTTCAGGCCGTTTGCCAGCTGGCCCTCAATGACGGACAGGGTTTTGCCGGCTTCGCGTTCTTCCAGGGTTTCGCCCACGCAGAAGATAACGGTCAGGCCGTGGCGCAGGGCGGCGGCCACTTTTTTATTCAAAATTTCGTCGGTGTCGCCGAAAACGCTTCTGCGTTCGCTGTGGCCGATAAGGGTGTGGGTGGCGCCGGCGTCTTTGGCCTGCACGGGGGAAACCGCGCTGGTGAAAGCGCCTTTGTCTTCCCAGTGTACGTCCTGCGCGGACACTTTAATTTCGGTGCCTTTGGCGAGTTCGGCCACTTTGGCTAAAGACGTATAGGACGGGGCGACGATGATTTCGGCATTGTTTTTATTGCCGGCTTTGGCAAGCGCGTCAATCAGCGCGGCCGATTCCGCCAGCGTGTTGTGCATTTTCCAGTTTCCGGCGATGATAGGTGTTCTTTTAGTCATTGTTTAAATTCCTCTTCTTATATTAAGCATACATAGAACGCTCTCCCGTCCTTAGGCGAGAGACTTCCTATTAAATACTATCATAAAGTAAGCGAATTGAAAAGACCCGCCGGAAAANNTTTTTTGATAAATTGGGATTATTAACTTATATAAATGGGGGGATATATCCCGTGCGGAAACATCTCGGATTTACGCTTATAGAGCTGTTGGTGGTGGTTTTAATTATAGGTATATTGGCGGCTGTTGCGGTGCCGCAGTATGAAAAAGCGGTATGGAAAAGCCGCAACGCCGGAATGAAAAGCTTGCTTCGTTCCATTGTTTCGGCGGATGAAGTGTATTATATGGCTAACGGCCAATATGCCACCCGGTTTGACCAGCTGGATGTGGATATCCCGTGGAGCGCCGGTTCCGGCGGATGGGGAGCGTGCAATTTTGCTACGGACGGGAGCTCCCAGTCCGTGCGGGTGGACGATGACAAACAGGTCATATTAAACACTTATGGAGGGCGTTTCTCTTTGGTTATTGCTTGGACGACAGGAAAATACAAATGTGCGGGATTTAGCGTTTCTATGACCGATAAAACGCCTATGCGCTGTATAGAGGCCCGAAACGGCACCTATACGGCTGCGCGCGGCGCATTTTGCGAGCAAATAGAAAATGCCACGCTGGAAAGAGAAGGGGATGTCATGTTGGCCGGCCGTTACATTTTACCGTAAAAAATCCCGGCGGTTTGTAATGCCGGGATTTTTTGATAGGCAGTGCGGTATTAAACCGCCATCACACAAATCTTGTACTTATCCGCCAGTTTAATGACGTCTTCCAGGTCCAGCACCAGCGTTTTTTCGGCTTCAAAAGCCAGTACGTGCAAACCCGCCTGATGCATGGTTTCCAGCGTGCCTTTGCCGATGACGGGCAGGTCAAAGCGGTTGTCCTGGTTGGGGCGTGCCACTTTTACAACGGCCACGGACGATTTCTTCTCCGCCGATTGGCGGTAGAGTTCCCCCGCGCGCCGAATACAGCGGTCCGTCCCTTCCATCCCTTCCACGGCGATTACCGCGCTTTGGCTGACTACGCACGTAAGCCCAATGTCCAGCGCGGCCACGGCTTTGGCGGTTTTATAGCCAAACGCCACGGTTTGGGTTTCCTCTTCCGTCGGCCGGCGGGCGGAAAGCACGCCTTTGGCGGGCATAAAATCTTCCAGAAACAGGGCGGAATGTTCAAACTCAATGCCGTCTTTTTTAAACTCGTCCATCACGCGCGAAAGGATGTTTTTGGTCTGCATATTTTTTAAAGAGGCCAAAAATTTGGCTCCGCGCAGGTCGGGCATTAAGTTGGAAAAAATAGACGTGTGCTGTACGCGCCCCGCCATAATCACGCGGGTGACGCCGTTTTCTTTAAAGAAACGGATGCCCGCGCCCAGCTGCCCCAGCCTAAACAGTTTGAATACGCGCGCGCAGTCTTTGTAATCTTCTTCTTTGGCGTTGCCTTTTGCGCCGGCGACGTACACTTCATACCCCTTCGCCGCCGCTTTTTGGGCGATGTAGACGGGCATTTTTCCTTCGCCGGCAATCAGGCCGATTTTGTTAGTCGTCATGCTCGTTCATTTTGCGTTTGGCCATGGTTACGCCGCGCTTGGAAGCTTTGCAGAAATCAAGCATATGCCGCACTTCGGGGCACGGGTTTTGCGCTTCCAGCTCGGCAATAGAATCGTCCAGGCGTTTGCCGCTGCGGAACAGCAGTTTGTAGGCGCGTTTGATTTCGGTCATGCTTGCTCTGTCCAGGCCGCCGCGGCGCATACCCACGACGTTGAGCCCCACCAGCCGGGCGCGTTCGCCCTGGGCGATGCAGTAGGGGGGAATATCCAGCGGAATCATGGCGCCGCCGGACAGCATGGCCATCGTGCCGATGCGTACAAATTGGTGAATGCCGACCATGCCGGACATAACCACGCGGTCTTCCACCGTTACGTGTCCGGCGATGCCGGTGCTGTTGGCGATGATGATGTGGTTGCCCAGGTGGCAGTCGTGCGCCACGTGTACGTTGGCCATCAGCAGGCAGCCGTCGCCGATGGAGGTCGGGCTGTCCACATGGGTGGAGCGGTGGATGGTAACGCATTCGCGGATTTGGTTGCCGCTGCCCATCGTTACGCGGGTGGGTTCGCCTTTGTAGGACAAATCCTGCGGTTTGACGCCGATAAACGCGCTGGCGATAATTTCGTTGTCGTCTCCCATGGTGGTGTTTTCAATCACGCAGTGGGGGCCGATTTTATTGTTTTTTCCGATGACGACGTCCGGGCCGATAATGGTGAACGGACCGACGGTGGTGGACGGATCTATTTGGGCGGACGGGTTAATCAGGGCCGTGGGGTGAATATTAGACATTGGGGGTTTCTCCTAAGATGAAATTAAGGGTGGCTTGCGCGCAAAGCTTGCCGCCCACGTAGGCTTCTGCATAAATTTTAGAGATTTTGCCTAACCGCAAAATTTCCAGGGGCATTTCCAGCAGGTCGCCGGGGTGCACCATACTGCGGAATTTGGCGTTTTCAATGCTTAAAAACAGCGGCAGGCCGCCTTTGCCCTGAGTCATATAGCTCATAATGGCTCCGCCAAACGCCTGGGACATACTTTCCACCACCAGCACGCCCGGCATAACCGGGTGGGCGGGGAAATGGCCTTTAAAATAATACTCGTCCGGGCGGACGCGGCGTATGCCGACGTATTTCTTTTTGTCTTCCAACACTTTTACTTCGTCCACGAGCAAAAACGGCTCGCGGTGGGGAATGTTGTTTTTAATCTGTTCCTGATCGTAAGTTTCCAGTACGGGAAGCGTCAGAAATTCCTTTAAACTGGCGGATTTTGCGCTCATTTGTCCTCCGAATTGGCCAAGAGAATCTTGGCAAAAATAACATTGTGTTTGTGCCCGCCGCACGCACAGGTGATTTTAAGCGGCGGCAGCTTGCGGCCCGTCAGGCTGATGTCGCCCACCAGGTCTAAAATTTTATGGCGCACCAGTTCGTCCCGGTAGCGCAGCTCGTTTAAAAATTTGTCTTTGCCCACGATGACGGCGTTTTCCAAATTGCCGCCCTTGGCCAGCCCGTGCGCTTTTAAAAACGCCAGTTCTTCTTCAAACCCGAACGTGCGCGCGCGCGCAATTTCTTTAATATAGTTTTCGGGCGTAAACTCAAGCGTAAATTCCTGGCGGCTGACCAGCGGGTGTTTGTGCAGGAACAGGAACGTAAACGTCAGCTTGTCGGCGGGTTCGGCCGAGTAGGAAATGCTGCCGCAGGAATACGTGATTTTCTGTTTGATGTTTAACAGCGGCTGTTCGGCGTCCAGTTCCGTAAGGCCGGCTTTTTGCAGGGCGTCTACGTATTGGTCGCTTGCGCCGTCGGTGACGGGCGGTTCCGGGCCGTCCATTTCCACGGCCGCGTCGGTAATGCCCAGCGCGTGCAGCGCCGAAAGCGCGTGTTCCACCGTCCACACTTCGGCGGTTTCGTTTTTCAAGTTGGTTCCGCGCAGGGTGGAGCCTACGTTGTCCAGGCGCGCTTGAATGGGTTTGGCGTCTTTAATGTCCGTACGCAAAAACGTAATGCCGTTGTCTGCGGGTTTGAACGTCATCGTGGCGGGNNCCGTATGAAGCCCGATGCCGCTGACGACTGCGGGAGAAGCAAGGGTTTTTCTCATAATTAAAGTCCCAGTATTTTTTTAATTTTTCCGAAAAAAGACAAATTTTTAGTTTCTTCCAGCTGCTTTTTAAACGCCCGGAATTCTTTGTGCATTTCCGGCAGTTTGCGCAGCATGGCCTGCTGTTTGAAGGCCTCGCGCTGCGGCATGGCGGGATAGCCGAAATAAGTCTGCCCGGCCGGGATGGACGTCATCACGCCCGACTGCGCGCCCACCTGGGCGCGGTCGCCTATCGTCATATGCCCCGCCAGGCCCACCTGGCCGGCCAAAATGACGCCGTTGCCGATATCCGTCGTGCCCGCCACGCCGACCTGCGCGCACATAATGGAGCTCATCCCCACGCGCACATTGTGGCCGACTTGGACGAGGTTGTCAATTTTTGTATTGTCGCCGATGACGGTGCTGGAAATTTTGGCGCGGTCAATGCAGGAGTTGGACTGCACTTCCACGTCGTTGCCGAGCACCACGTTGCCGATTTGCGGGATTTTCTGGTGGCGGCCGTCGTGAAACGTAAATCCGAATCCGTCCGAACCGATTTTGGCCCCCGCCTGCAAAATGACATAATCTTTAAGCACGCATTCTTCGCGGATGACGACCTGCGGATAAATATAGCAGTTCTTGCCGACGGTAACGTTTTTGCCGATGTAGCACTGCGGAAAAATGACGGTATTGTCGCCGATGACGGCGCCGTCTTCCAGCACGGTGTACGCGCCCACGGACACATTGGCGCCGAGGGTTACGTTTTCGCCGATGACGGCGGTGGGATGAATGCCGGAGGTGTGTTTCTGTTTTTGGGCGTCCGCGTATTTCATCAGCAGAATAAAAGCCCATTCCGGGTTTTTGGCGTAGAGCAGCGCGCCGTTAAAGGGGAGCTCTTTGCCTTTCGCTTCTTCGGGCACGATAAGTGCGGAGGCTTTGAGGTCTTTTAATAAATCCGCTTTTTCCAGGGAGGTTAAATAACAGATTCCTCCTTCGTGCGCTTCTTCCAGCGCGCACAGCGCGCGGACGGCGGTTTCGGGATGCGCGCCGGCTTCCGCCCCGGTGATTTTGGCGATTTCGGTTACGGTTAGATTTAGCATAATAAAACCTCTATTTTCCGCGTTTGCGGTATTTTTTTGCTTTCTTGAGCCGGCTGATAAAATCTTTGGTAACGTTTACCGGCTTTTCGCCGTAGAGAATTTCGTCCTTGCGCACGATCGCGCCGATGTTTCTCTTTTTGGCGAACGATTTAATTTCGGTATAGATATCCTTCAAAATCTCGTTTACTTCTTTCTTTTCCAGCTTTAAAATTTCTTCGCGGGTGGTATATTTATAATTATCAATAAAAAGACTGCGTTCCGCAATGATTTTTTTGTTGGACGCTATGCGCGCCGTCAAATCATCCAGCTCCGCGGGCGTGTTAAGCGGGCTGGTGGAAAGTATTTCCGCGCCCGAAAACGTCAGCCGGTTGAGTACGTTGCCCAGCAGCAGCGAGTCCGCGCTTTCTTGGATTTGCGGTTTAAGCGCCTGCGGCTCCACCACGATGCGTTCGTAATACGGTTTAAGCTCCCGCACCTGTACGGCCAGGCGTTTGTTTTCGGCCTCCAGCACGCTGATGAGCTGTTTGGCTCCGTTTACTTCTTCTTCTTTAGACAAAATCTTCAGCCGGATTTGCTCTTTTACCGCAATGGTGCGGGGGTGTTCGTTAAAGGCTTCGTCAATGTCAATATACGCCACCGTCAGGCATTTTAACACTTCTTTGGGCTGGTCCGCGCCGTCCTCTTCCGCTTCCGCGGGAGCGGCCGTTTCCTCCGGCGCGCCGTCTGCCGGTTTGGCGGAAGGCGTTTTGTCTTCCTGTTTCGCCGCGGGCTGCTGCGCGGCGTCTTGCTGCGGCGGATTGGCTTCTTTAAAAGCTTCCTGTTTGGTTTCTTCGGGCAGGATGATTTTCTCTTCCGGCTCGGCGGGTTTTTCCGCCTGTGCGGCGGTTTTGGCCAAGATGGCGGCCACCGCGGCGGCTTCCTGTTCGGAAAGCGCATCCGCGGCCGTCTCCTGCGCCTGCAGGAGCGCCGTCAAAAAGGGTACCGCTAAACACAGCCAAACTTTCTTCATACGCCTCCTACATCATATTTGAAATGTTGAAGTAGAAGTGGGAACGGTCTTCGTTGGAACGGTGATTCAGTCCGTACCCCCAGTCAATGCGGATGGGCAGCGAGGGGGTGGTGAAACGCAAGCCTACGCCCACGCCGGCTTTGAACTGGTTTTCATCGGGTCCGAGGGAAAAGTCCAGGTCGTTAAACTTGTTCCAGGAGTTGCCCAAGTCAAAGAAGAAGGCGAACTGCGCCATATTGCGCCGGCCTTCGCGCGCCAGCGGGAAACGCAGTTCCGCGTTCATCACGTAATACATATCGCCGCCGTATTCCGGGCCGATTTCGCCCGCGCGCTCATAGCCGCGGATGGTGTCCGCGCCGCCTAAGAAGAATTTTTCATACGGCGGCACTTCGCTCGTGCGGCCATAGGCCTGTACGGAGCCGAATTTGTTGGACAGCACAAATACAATCGGATAGTTCCCGCCCACGTTCCAGACCGTGTAGTTGAAAATGGAACGTGCGTTTAAGTACCACAAATCCAGGTCTCCGCCCACGGGGCCGCCGGCCAGCGCAAGGCCGATGGAGTTGCGCCAGCCGCGCGTCGGGTCCCAGATATTGTCGCGCGTGTCTACGGCAAAATCCGCGCTGACGGTGGACATATTGGTGGTGCCTTTGGCGATACAGGTGGACGGGTCCTGCCCTTCTTTGCAGATGAAAAGCTCATCAATGTCGTAAATATCAATGTTTTCAAACGAATAGCCGAAGGACAGTTGGTAAATGTCGTCGTTAAAGCGCGGGCCTACTTTCACGCGGCCGCCGATGCGCTTTTCGGTATACGCCTGGTTTTCGGTGGAGAAAGAGCGGTAGCGGCGGGTGTTGAACAGGTCCACGCCCAGGGAGGTCGGCTTGTCGTAAATCCACGGGGTGGACCAGCTGACGGTGTAATCCAAAATTTCTTTACCGAACAGGGTGCGCAGAGACAGCCGCTGCGCGCGCCCGAACAGGTTCATGTGGTTGATGGAAAGCTCGCCGTACAGGCCGTCCATGGAGCTCATGGCCAGGCCGGCGGTAAACATACCCGGGCGGCCTTCTACGACGTTAAAGCCCAGGTCCACTTTTTGCGGGTCGGCGGTGGGCTGGAGGTCCACCTGCACGTCGTTAATAAAACCCAGGTTTAAAATTTTGGTTTGGCTGCGTTTGATTTTTTCGTTGTCGTACAAATCGCCGGGATGGATGGAAAGCTCGCGCGTGAAGACGTATTTTTTGGTGTTTTCGTAGCCGGTAACGTCCACATTGTCAATATAGAAAATATGGCCTTCGGAAATATCAAACGTGATGTTGAGCCTGCCGTTTTCAATGGTGCGGACGGGGTTCACGCGCACCTGCAGGTAGCCCTTGTTGGCGTATTGCTCCTGGATGGCGCTGATGGTGTCGTCAAAATCTTTCTGGTTGTAGAGTTTGCCCTCGCGGAAGAAGATTTGCTTGTCCAGTTCCTGCGGGGTAAACACGTTGTTGCCTTCAAACGAAACGCTGCCGAAATCCACCTTTTCGCTTTCCGTTACGTCGTAGGTGATGGTTACTTCGGTTTTGGCGTCGTTGATATCTATTTTCGGCTGGCTTAAATTAAAATCCGCATAGCCTTTGTTGCGCCCGTAGAGAATCATCTTTACCCAGTCGCGCTGGAGGTTCTGGGGTTTAAAAACCTTGCCGGGGCGGTTGGAGGCTTTCTTTAAAATTTTGGCGGCCGGCAGTTCGTCCGCGCCGTTGAGGTTGACGGTTTGCACGCGCACGCGTTCGCCTTCGTCAATAATCAGCTTTACGTATACCACGCCGAGTTTATCGTCGGTGGTAAGCTCGTATTTCACATCGGCGCTGACGTAGCCTTTTTCGGCGTATTTGGCTTTGATGCGCTCCAGGTCGGCCTGGAGTTTGGCTTCGTTAAAGGGGTCCTTGATTTTAAGCGTCATCGCCTGGGTGATGGCGCCTTTGCCCAGGTGTTTTCTGCCTTCGTAGGTCAGGCGGTCAAAAATGGGCTTTTCCGTAACGATGTAGGTCAGGCGGTGGCAGGGGTACACGTCCCGTCCGTCTTTCTCTTTACGGGTGCCGGGCATGGGGGAAATGTCAATTTCCACGCTGTCAAAATTACCCAGCGCGGAGATGTCGTGAATGTCTTCGGAAATGGTAAAGCGCTCGTAAAGCTCGCCTTTTTTGGCGTGCGCGGCTTTGGTGACGGTTTTTTTGCGGATGTTTTTAAGTCCGTCCGCGGCCACGCTGCAAATCATCCACGGGCCGTTGGGGTCCACCTCCTGCTGCGCGGCGTCTTCCGCGCGCGCGTACGAAGCGGCCAATAATGCGGTTAAAATAAGTACAACCAAACGTTTGGACAAGGCGCTGTACTCCCTAATTTTCGGTTTTTTAATAAAAAAGCCCGCACTATGGGATAAGCACGGGCCGGTTTCGTCCAAAAAAGCTGACTTATTTGGTGGGTCTTTTAGCCAAACCGCTTTTGATGCAGCCGGTGCAAACGTAAGCGGTCTGGGTTTTGCCGTCCAGGACCACTTTCTGCTTCTGAAGGTTCGGTTTAAAGCTTCTTTTCGTTCTCATATTAGAGTGGCTGTAGGAGCCGCCGGACACCGGGGCTTTGCCGCACACTGCACATTTATACGCCATAGTTTCCTTCCTTATAACTGAATTAAATTTGGTTCTTATATTCTAGTAAATAAACGCCGCTCTGTCCAGCCTTACGCCTCTTTGGGCGGGAAAAATTTGCTGGCCAGAACGGAGAGCGCCAAAATTCCCACGATAACGCCCAAAGACGCCACCACCGGGATTTTAAAATGATGCGAAACCAGCATTTTTACGCCCACAAAGAACAAAATGACGGAAATGCCGTATTTAAGATACGGGAATTTGCCCGCCATCCCGGACAGCAGAAAATACAGCGAGCGCAGGCCGATAATCGCGAAAATGTTGGACGAATAGACCAGGAACGTGTCCTGCGTGATGGACAGCACCGCCGGGATGGAATCCACCGCAAAAATCAGGTCCGACATTTCAATCACCAGCACCGCCGCAAACAGCGGCGTGGCGTAGCGTTTGGCTTTTTCCAGCACGAAGAAATTGTCGCCGTGGTAATCGGTCTTAATCGGCATAAATTTTTTGAGTATTTTCAGCACGACGGACTGGCTGGGGTCAAACGATTCGTCTTCCTTTTGCAGCAGCATTTTGGCGGCGGTGAAAACGAGCAGCGCGCCGAAGACGTAAATCGTCCACGAGAACATGGAAATAAGCTGTACGCCCAGGAAAATGAACAGAAAGCGCAGCACCACCGCGCCCAAAATACCCCACAAAAGCGCTTTGGGCTGGAGATGGCTGGGAATGGCGAAATAGCCAAAAATCATAATAAACACGAACATATTGTCTACGGACAGGGAATACTCCAGCACATAGCCCGTGTAGAATTCCAGCGCGTGGCGCGGTCCTTCCACCAGCCAAATCGCGCCGCCGAACAGCGCCGCCAAAGACACCCAGGCGCAAACCATTATGCCCGCTTCTTTCATGCTTACTTTGCCGTGGTGTTTGTTCAGCACGGCCAAATCAATAAATAACGCCGCCAGTACAATTACCCAAAAGGCAATCCACATGGCAACGGATACGGTAGTGGTTACAGGTTCCATTCTTTCTCCATATAAAGGGATATACATCATTATAGCAGTTTGGAAAGGGCGTCGGGCGGGCTTGGCGGTTCAAGTTCAAAAATGATATGATATATAAAATTTCCGCCGAGATAGCTCAACTGGCAGAGCAACGGTTTTGTAAACCGTAGGTTGTGGGTTCGACTCCCATTCTCGGCTGCTTTTATCCCGCTTCGTGCGGGATTTTTTATGCCCGTTCCTCCTCTTGGTTTCCGCCGCCCTTTAATGCTAAAATACACGCAGGAGGGTATATGAAAAAAATCTTTTTAGCCGTATTTTTATGTATGTTTTCCTCTTTTTTATGGGCGAAAACGGAGAATTGCGACGTTTCTTCCCAGGCGCCCGTCAAATTGCTGGCGGCGGAACTGAAGCGCGGGTTTAAGACGTTTAAAAAACTGAATCCGCCGGTTTATTATATGTCTTATACTTATAAGGAAATCCAAAGGCGGCGTTTTGGCGTATCGCTGGGGGGCGTGTTTTTGCGCAGCTCAAAGGATTGGAATGTGTTAGACGTATCGGTGCGCGTCGGTTCGTCCGTGTTGGATAATACCCGCAAACTAAAAAACGCCAAGAACGATTATTCTTCCAAAGTGACGGCCGTTCCTTCTATAAAGGGAGACGGGGCCGCTTTTTCCAACGCTGTTTGGCTGGCTACACAAAAAGCGGTGGAAGACGCCCAGCAATCTTACGGGCGCGTGCAGGCCGACGTACAGGCCGCTTCCCAGCGTATGGACGATTCGGCCGATTTCGCTTTCCCCGAGACGGCTTCTTACTGCCGGACGGAAACCCCCGCCCGTTTTGATTGGGAAAAGCTGGAAAGCATGCTTGTTAAAGTTTCCCGCTCGGTGAAGGATAACCCGGCGGTGCTTAAAAGTGAGTTTGATTTTAGGGCTGAATCCGGCCACACCTATTTTGTGGACTCGCGCGGAACCCGGTTAAAAATGCCGACGTTTCTGTTCCGTTTGAGTTACACGCTGGAAGGCAAAACAAAAGACGGGCTGGAACTGTCCCGTTTTAATTCGTACGATGCGGTTTCTCCTTCCCAGCTGCCCAGTGAAGAAAAATTGCTGGCTGACGTGCAGCAGTCCGTCCGGGAGCTGGAAGAACTTTCCCGCGCGCCGCTGGCCGAGCCCGTTACGGCCCCGGCTATTTTAAAAAACCGCGCTATGGGCGTGTTTGTACACGAAGTGCTGGGGCATCGCATGGAGGGGCACCGCCAAAAAGAGGATTCCTTCGGGCGGACGTTTACTTCCAAATTAAACACGCGCGTCACCGCGCCTTTTATCAGCGTGGTGGACGACGCTGCGCTGGAGTCTTTTAACGGGGAACCTTTGCGCGGGTTCTACGAATATGACGACGAGGGCGTAAAATCCCGGCCCGTGGTCATCATTGAAAACGGCGTGCTGAAGAATTTTTTAATGAGTTCCAGCCCTATTAAGGGGTTTCCCGCGTCCAACGGACACGGCCGCCGCGAACTGGGCAAGCGCGCCGTGGCGCGCATGGGCAATACGCGCGTAATCGCTTCCGAAACCGTTTCATACGACGAACTGGAAAAAATGCTTTTGGAAGAAATCAAACGTCAGGGAAAGCCGTACGGGTTTATTATTGAAGATTTGTCCGGCGGATTTACGCAGACGGATGCGGGTTCTCCGCAGGTGTTTAAACTGGAGCCGCAGCTGGTGTATCGCGTATATCCGGACGGACGCAAAGAAGTCATCCGCGGTGCGGATTTGGTGGGAACGCCGCTGGTCAGTTTTGCGCAAATTTTGGCGGCGGCGGACGACGAAGGCGTTTTTAACGGGGACTGCGGGGCGGAATCCGGCTGGGTGCCCGTATCCGCCATCGCGCCCAGCGTATTGTTTAAAACGCTGGAGCTTGAGCATACCGCCAAAAGCGCGGTCAAACCGCCCGTGCTGCCCCCTCCCGGCGCGGATAAAGGAGGTAAAAAATGAGAAAGTTTTTAATCCTTTTACTTTGTTTTACGGTTTGCTTGCCCGCGGCGTTCGGCGCGTCCGCGGCGAAGCCCGCTTTGCCGGATAATATCTATTTTCGCGCCATGCGGGACGAAATGGACCGTACGCTTAAAAAATTGCGCTCCAAAAACGCGCCCGCGCCTTATTATGTGGCTTATAAACTCTCGCGCCAGTTTGAGTTTTCAATGGACGCTTCTTTGGGAGAGTTGTTTTCGGAAAAAACGGAGCCGGTGGAAAGACTCTCGGCCGCGGTGATTCTGGGCGTGGGTTCGGATAAAAATGATCAGCTCGGTTTTGACAACAACCGTTTCTATTATATGCCTTCATCGCGGGCCTTCGTCGGCGACAGTTACGACGCCATCCGCCATGCGTTATGGCATTTGACGGATGCCGAATATATTATATCGCTTGATTCTTACGTTAAAAAACAGGCGTATAAGCGCAAAAAACAGCTGCCCGCCGACCTGCCGGATGTTACGCCCGCCCCGCAGGCGGCCGTGTTTGAAGACAAGGGGACTTTTGCCGTTCCCGACGCGGCCAAATGGGGGAAAATTCTCAAACGTCTTTCCGCTCAGGGCAAGACCGTTTCCCAGCTGGAAGATTTTGGAGTTTTTTTCCAGGTTGACGCCCGGGAGGATTATTATTTAAACAGTTTGGGCGGCGCGTATCAGATTCCTTTTACGCGGGCGAAACTGACGCTTTACGCCCAGCTGCGCAATAAAGACGGGTATGAGCAGTCCTTCAACGAAACCGTTTCCATACCGGATTACTTGAACCCCGACGAAAAAGAACTGACCGAAAAAACGGACGCTTTTTTGACGGAAATGGCGGAACGCTACAACGCGTATAAGGCGGAAACGTATTTGGGGCCCGTTTTGTTCCGGCCCCGTGCGGCGGCCGCTTTTATAATGGACAATTTCGTTTTGGCGGTGGAAAACGTAAAACCGCTGCTGTCCGACGAATATGAGCAGGATGAAACCGCCGGCTGGTTTAGAGAGAAAAAAGGCATGCGCGTGCTGTCTAACGTGCTGGATATATCGGATAAACCGCTCCTGCGGGAATATAAGGGGCTGCCTCTGGTCTATATGCCGGTGGACGACGAGGGGGTTCCGTCTCAGGATTTACAGCTTACCTCGCTGGGCCGTCTGCGCGTTTTTCCGCTTTCCCGGCGGCCGCTGGGGGAAGACCACCACAGCAACGGGCACGCCCGCCTGTCTGGTCATTCCTATCCGCGCGAACGTTTAACCAATGTGTTCGTGCAGGCCAAGGCGCCGCTNNATTTTTGGAAATGTGCCGCGATTGGGAGCAGGAGTATTGCTACGAAGTGGAATCTTTCGGGTCCTCCAATAAAACCAACCGGGCGTGGCGCGTCTATACCGAAGACGGCCGCCGGGTTCCCGCTTACGGGTTGGATTTCAGCAATCTCTTGTCCCGTTCCCTGCGCGATATTGCGGCCGTCGGCGGGGAGGAACAGGTGTTTTATGGGGCGGGAGACGGCAACACGGTCATTACGCCTTCTTTGTTGTTGGAAGAAGCGGAGATCTTACCGGCTGACGCCAAGCCAGA
>DCTQ01000065.1:0-219 GCA_002329395.1 Candidatus Avelusimicrobium alvi
GATTGAAACTGACCGAAGAGATAATCTCGGCAAAAGAAGGCACGGACAAGAACAAAGACAGACAAAACAAAAAAATACGTTTCATAGAAACTCCTTCCATCCTTACGGGAATGGCCTAAATATCCCCGGAGAGAAGAGTTTAAGCGAGGTATGCGAGGGGATACGACCCAATAGGTCTTCCCCCAATTTATCAAAAAAAAAAAACGCGTCAAGGCCCCT
>DCTQ01000065.1:269-15454 GCA_002329395.1 Candidatus Avelusimicrobium alvi
AAATCCAGTTTTACGCGGCGCGTTTTACAACTCGCTTCGCTCAGACAAATAAAACGCTTCTCCCGCGTAAAACGGATTTTATAGACGGGCTAAAGGCCGGAACCACAATGGCAACAACACGGCTAAGACCTGCATAAACGGCAAAACAGCCACCCCATCCGGGCGACCCGAAAAGCCGCACACTCCGGGCCGGGATACGGGATAAAAAGCCATACAAAAACCCCCGGGCTCGTAAGAACCGGGGGCTGTAAAATCAGCTATACCTTAATAAACGGAATTCCAGGGACGCTTGGTAAACGAAAATTCCACGCGGCGGTTGGTGCGGCGGCCGTCGCTGGAATTATCCAGCGTAAGCGGGCGGTCTTTGCCGTGGGAATGAATACGGATGCGTTCCGCATTTACGCCGCGGCTGACTAAATACGCCTTCATCGCGGCCGCGCGCGATGCGCCCAGCCAATAGTTGTATTCCTTGGAACCCAATACGTCGGTATGGCCTTCCACAATCAAGTGCAGGGACGGATACTGATTCATCACATTAGCCACTTTGTCCAGGAACGGATAGGCGTAATCCGGCGGGCGGATGGAGTCAAATTCATACGTAATGGCCGGGAGTTTGAGGGTTTTGGCCATGCGGGTTTCGCTCTGGTTATACAGTTTTTCGTTCTTCCTGGCCTGCTCCTCAATCACCGGGTCCTGCTTGGGCGGACGCGGAATATCTTCTTCCTGCTTCTGGGCGGATGAACAGGCAAACAGAACGGCGGAAAAAACAAACAGCAAAACGGTTCTTAATTTCATAGAATTCCTCCTGTCAAGATTATAGCAAAACCTTGCCGGGAACAGTCAAGATTTTACGTTATCCCGTTTATCCACATACTGTGGATAACCTGTGGATAATTCCCCCTTTACTCTACATCAGGCCGCGCGAAAGCGCTTTTTCGGAATTTTTCTTACCGCGTTGCCAACACAACCTGTGGATAACCCCGGTTTTTTGTGGATAACTTGCCTTGTGTATAGGGGAATAACTGAAATTTTCTTCTTTTTCCCGACGGAGAAAGTAATTTCCCTCCCCTTTCCCCGTTTTTTTAAAATTTTTTAAAAAACTGTTGACAAGTATAATTTTTTTTGCATAAAAAGCCCTTTTTAGAGCATTTTTATTGTTTTTTAAGCTTTATTTTTGTACGGAATGCGGTTTTGTCCACACCCCCGCGGATTTGCACCGTTCCGGCTTCCGCACCGGGCAGTACGGATAATGCGCCGCGGGCCGCATCCCAATCCAAATAAGGCGGGCTTACGCGCAGGGAAACCGGCACGTACGCAAACTTCCGTCCGTTCTTTAAAACCGCGGTTACGGTAAGCAAGGCCGTCTCTTCCGAATCCAGCGAAAGAGAAGAAACATCCGTCTTGGCGCTCAGGCGGCGAAGCGCCGCCTTGTCCGCCGGGGCAAAGAAATAATCCAGCGGCAGGGCGTTAAACCAGCCCGCCGCGCGGCCCGCATACGCCAGCGCAAAACCCGTACCATACGAAAGCCCGGCGGCTTCCAGCGTTTGCTGCGCCAGCGCCAGCTCGCTCTGCGTACCGGTTACAAACACGCGCGCCGGCCCGGCCGGCAGTTTAATGGTTTCCACCGCGTCCCCCGCACTTGCCAGCGACAAGCCTCCAAACAAATTGGGTCGGGCAAACAGTTCCATCGCAACGGCCGCTGCGCTTTTGCCGCGCGCGGCGATGACGCGGTTTTCCGGGCGGGTGAGCGTCAGGTAATTGGTGTCAATATACGGCATAAGTTCGCGCGAAATAAATTCCGCGATGCGGTTGTCTTTTTTATAGTCGGCTTCTTCAAAATTAATCCCCACGACGAGCGCTTTGTATTTTTCCAAAAACGCCTGCGCCTCCTGCGCCTGTTTGGGGCCCGCGCCCAGCAGATACACCACGGGATAATACTTGGAAAGCGGTACGGATTTTTCGGGCAGGAAAACGGTCATCGTATATTTATTGCCCAGCACGGCGGAAGGGAAGTGGACGAAGGTTTCCCGTCCGGGATTGATAATCATCCGCTCATCTTCCTGGGCGGAGCATAAAGAGGCGATAAAAACGCACGCCAGCGCAAGATAAATTTTTTTCATGCGGGTATTTTATCATATCCCGCACGGCCCGGGCCAGGTCCTATTTTCCGCGTGGGTCTAAAGGCCCTTGCAGATTGCCCTTCAAACAGTTAAAGTATGATAAAGAAACCGATTTATCAGGAGTTGTCTTATGAAAAACCAAACCAATCTGCGCTTTCTGCTGGCGCTGGGAAACACGAAGATCGTCGTGCTAAAAGACCAGGAAGAACTGCACGTCTACGCCAACAGCGCGGACAAACGCCAAAAACACGCCGTGGCCGCCGAACGGCTGACGGAAGCCCTTTCCGTACGCTAACCCCCTTTTTCCGTTTAAAAAGCCTCCGCCATTCCCCGGCGGGGCTTTTTCATATTGCGCGGCTTATAATGGTATAATTTAAATGAGAGGATTTTATACCATGCACAAACTGACTTTTTTACTCACCGCCGCCCTGTTCGCGGCGCTTAACGTTTCGGCGCAGACTTCACTTAAAAACGCGCTGCCCCTTTTACAAAAAAATAACCGTTCCGCTTCGGAAAACCAACGCGTGCTGGACCTGTTCCGCACCGCCAAAGACCCGGACACCGTCTTCGCCGCCGGCGCCAGCCTGNNCCGCCGCCCGCCAAAGCGCAGGAACCGGCGTTGTTTAACCTGATTTTAAGAAGCGAAGACCCGCTGAAACAAACTTTTTCCGCCGTCATCGTAACCGCCATGGGCTCCGCGCACGAAGAACTGATACCCGTGCTGGAAGGCGCCCTGCAAAGCAAAGACGCCGTGCTCCGCTCCTACGCCGCCGGCGCATACGGCATTGTCAACCCGCAGAACAAAGCGTATGTGCAGGAAGTCGTACACCTTTATATTTTTGACCCGGCTTTCGCCGCGCGCTCCATGAACCTGCTGGCCGAAGAGCCCAAACACCTGCTCAAATACCTCAAGCAGGCCGCCGCGTCGTCCGACGACCAAACGCGCGCCGCCGCCGCTTCGTGGCTGGGCACGCTGCACAGCGAAGCCGCCGCCAAACAGCTTTTAAAAATGGCTAAGACGGAACAAGACGCCAACACCCAGGCGCAGATTGCCACCGGGCTCGCCCAAAACCGTCAATACACGCTGGAAGCCGTAGCCAAAGAACTCCGCCGCGATTACACCACCCCGTCCGCTTCCACCTATGCGCTGGCGCTTGGATTTATGACGGGCAACGCCATTGACGTCATCCGCCAGGGCCTGCTAAGCACCAACCAGAACGAACGCATCAACGCCGCCCGCGCGGCCGCTTATATGGCGGGCGTACTATCCAACCCGGACGCTTTTAACTACACCTCGGACCGCACGTTTGACATCGGTCTGTTAAAAAGCCTCATCCCCCAGCTGAACCTGCTGGCCAAAACGGGGAACGACTCCGTAAAAGTCTATGCGTCCAACGCGTTAAGACAAATTGAGAAATTAATGATTTAAGTATGAACCAACCCGTTATGAAAGTAAAAAAATTAGACCCGCGCGCCCGCCTGCCTTTGCGCGCGCATCCGACGGACTCCGGCGCGGATTTGTTTGCGCTGGAACGCACGGTTCTCCCCGCGCGCGGCGTGGTAAAAGTGCGCACGGGCGTAGCCGTGGAACTGCCGGAAAACACGTCCGGCATTATCTGGGGCAAAAGCTCCGTGGAAAGCCGGGGCATTAAAGCCATGGCCGGCCTGGTGGACGCGCCGTACCGCGGCGAACTGCTGGTATGCATGTACAATTTAAACGATACGGAATTTGTGTTTGAAGCGGGGCAGAAAGTGGCGCAGCTGGTCGTACTGCCCACGCTGTATCCGTCTTTTGAAGAAGCCGAAGAACTTTCGGACACGTCGCGCGGCAGCGGCGGGTTCGGCAGCACGGGCGCGCATTAATTTTTAAACGCCGCAAAAAAATCCCGGGCTTGTAAAAACGCCCGGGATTTTTTATGCGCGAAAACCTGTTATTCCATCTCGTATCCGCTGCCGGTAAAAGACTTGCAGAGAGAGGTGGCCGTATCGCCCGTAGGCTTGCAGGTGCGCGCGTCCCCGCGGCTGCTTAAATTATTATAAAAAGTCAGCACGTATTTTTCCGAACCGCCCAGGCTGCGCGTAACTTCCAGCCGGTCCCCTTTGGATAAATCATACGTAAAGGCTTTCGTCTTGTACTGGTTGGCCGCGGCGTTCCACTCCCCGCCCGAAAGCTGTATGTCCAGCGAGGCGCGGGTGTTGGGATACTCGTTCGGCCGCTCGTTAATGGCGCGGTTCATCGCGTCCAGCACCGCTTTGCCGTTTACGAACGCTTCCGAAGCGCGGCTTTTTTCCGCCGCCGTTTCATACTGCGGCAGCGCAATAGCCGATAAAATGCCGATAATCAGCACCACTACCAACAGCTCAATAAGGGTAAAACCATTCTTCATAACATCCTCCTTAACGGGGAACCCCCCGGCTAATAGTATAAAACACCCGGCGCGAAAATACAAGTTTTTTCCGGCTTTTTGACTATAGAAACGCAGGCAAAATTTGCTATGATATGTATATGCAGAAAATCATCAAAATAGGCAATTACAAAATTTCCAATAACCTGCCCCTGGCGTTTATGGCGGGCACGTGCGTCATTGAAAGCGAAAAACATTATCTTGACACGGCCAAAAAACTCAAGGCCCTGATAGCCAAAACCAAACACCCTTTTATTTTAAAAGCTTCTTTTGACAAAGCCAACCGCACTTCCGTGGACGCGTACCGCGGGCCGGGCCTGTCCAGGGGGCTGGACATTCTGGCCAAAGCCAAGGCGCTTACGGGGCTGCCGCTCGTGGTGGACGTGCACGAACCCTGGCAGGCCGAAGAAGTGGCCCAGGTGGCCGATATTTTGCAGATTCCGGCGTTTCTGTGCCGCCAGACGGACCTGGTGCTCGCCTGTGCGGACACGGGGCGCGCGGTCAACGTCAAAAAAGGCCAGTTTTTATCCCCGGCCGCGATGGAACAGGTAATCAAAAAAATTGAGTCCCGCGGCAACCGCAACATCCTGCTGACCGAGCGCGGCGCCAGCTTCGGCTACGGTGATTTAATCGTGGATATGCGCTCGCTGGAAATTATGAAACAGTTTGGATACCCGGTGATTTTTGACGCCACGCACTCCGTGCAAAAGCCCGGCGCGCTGGGCGCGGCCACCGGCGGAAACCGCAAGCTGGCCCCGGTGCTCGCCAAAGCGGCGACGGCCCTGGGAATCGCCGGCGTGTTTTTTGAAGCGCACCCGGACCCGGACCACGCGCTTTCCGACGGCCCGAATTCGCTGGATTTAAAACTGGCCGCCAAGATGACGCGCGAACTGTGCGCCATTGACCAGGTGGTCAAGAAATTTAAATAATGACTACTCACTCCGTCTGGAAGCCCGCGCTTGTGTGGCACGCCAAAGTATTTGGCGCGCTGCTGGCTGCGTGCACGGCGGCGTATTTTGCGCTTGCGTACGCAACGGACAAACTGCCCGCTCCGTATCAAAAGCACCGTCCCGCGCCCGAAGCGGCCCCGTGGACCCATCCGGCCAGGTAAACGTATGACGACAAAAAAATATTCCCCAACCGTTGTTAAAAATATGGCGCGCCACGTGCTGGAAGTTGAACACAAGGCGCTGGAACTGAGCAAAAAAAGCATTGATAAAAATTTCCTGCAGGCGGTGGACGTAATTGCCAAAAGCAAAGGCCGCGTCGTGGTGCTGGGCATCGGCAAGAGCGGCATTATCGGCCGCAAAATTTCGGCCACGCTCGCGTCCACGGGCACGCCGTCCTTCTTTGTGCACCCGGTGGAAGCCCTGCACGGGGACCTGGGGATGATTACCCCCGGGGACGTGATTCTCGCCATCTCTTTTTCCGGCCAGACGGAAGAAATCAATAAAATACTCCCGTCGCTGGAGCGGCGCAAACTCACCATCATCTCCATGACCGGGCACGACAAATCCAAGCTGGCCCTGATGTCGGACATACACATCACCATCCACATTGAACGCGAAGCCTGCCCGTACAACCTCGCTCCCACCGCCTCCACCACCGCCACGCTGGCGGTTGGCGATGCGCTGGCGCTGTGCCTGATGAAAGTGAAACACTTTGAAAAGCGCGACTTTGCCGTCTTCCACCCGGGCGGTTCCCTGGGCAAACTGCTTACCCAGCAGGTAAAAGACGTCATGCGCAAAGGCAAAAACAATCCCGTCGTGCGCGAGAACGCCTCCGTGCAGGACGCGCTGTTTGTAATGACCCGGACGGGCGCCGCCGGAGCCACCAGCATCGTGGACAAAAAAGGCCGCCTGCTCGGCTATTTTACGGACGGGGACCTGCGCCGCATTCTGCAGACGGGCGCGGACGTGTTAAACAAAAACATCACCGAAGTGATGACAAAAAACCCCTATCATATTTTGGACACGGTGCCGGCCATTGAAGCCGCCAAAATGATTCACGCCACGCACGTGGACAACCTGCCCGTGCTGGACCGGACGGGAAAAGTGGTGGGTATCATTGACGAAAAAGACTTGATTGAATTTTTGGCGCTCTTGGATAAAAAATGAAAAAACTGACGCTTTTGCTGACGGGGCTTGTGTGGCTGGGCGCATGCGGCGGCAGCGGGGACTTTTCCCCCGCCGAAGACGCCGGCATGCAGCTGGCCAGCCAGGTGTCTATTTTTGAATCCAAAGACAGCCACAAAAAATGGCTCCTGCGCGCCGACGCGGTGGACTTTGCCGACCTCAAAAGCGCCACGTTAAAAAATCCGGACCTGCTGCTTAAAGAAAACGGAGAGGACAGCGCGGGCGTTACGGGCAAAACCGGTATTTTTGACTATACGGCCAAACTGGTTACCATTGAGGGCGACGCGAAAATCCAGTCGTTTANNGTCGTTTACCGAGAATCTGGTCATTGAAGCCGAACGCTTTTTTTACGACGTGGATAAAGACCGCATCTGGTCCGACGGCAAAACCGTCATCACCCGCGGCGGCGCGAAAGTAACGGCGCGCGGCGGCGTGGAAACGGATTCCAAGCTCGTCAAAATTGAAATTAAAAAACAAACCACCCGCCTCCCGGCGGACGCGCGGGAACTGCAAAAAAACACGTTATGAGAAAATTTGTTCTTTTCCTCCTGGCCGCCCTGCCTGCCGCTTTCCTGTTAAGCGGCTGCAAAACCGTGCGCGCGGAAGGACCCGCCCTTAAAATCCCTCCGGCCAAACCGCACCTGGAACAGGCCAAACATTCGCTTAAAAACAAAAAAGACGCGGCGGCCGCGCTGCCCCCCGTATTGGGCGGGCTGGTGTCCAGCGACAGCTGGGTCATCTATAAAGACAAACAGCAGGAAGAATTTAAAGGCAACGTTTCTTACGACAACGGCGTATACGCTTTCCGCTCGGACTACGCCCTCTCCGAACGCGCCCAAAGCCGCTTTTCCGCAAGCGGAAACGTTTACTTAAAACAAGCCGAACCCAACGGCCCCGTCTATCAGGCGTATGCCGACCGCGCCCGCTACAATTACAAAACGCAAAAAGGCGAGTTGCGCGCCAACAAAGGCAAAAAAATCCGCCTGATTTACACCGACGGAAAACAGGCGCCCGTTACGGCCTACGCCCGCAAAGCGTCGTTTAACCTGGCCGACGAAATTTTTGTACTGGAAGGAGACGTACGCGTGGAACGCCCCACGCCCGAAGGTTTGCAGACGCTCACGGCCCAGAAAGCCACCCTGCAGCAGGCGAAAAATCACCTGGTGCTGGAAGGCGGCGCGGCGCTGGCCGACCCGCAGCGCACGCTGCAGGCCCAAACCATCGTCTACGACGGCAACAACAACCAGTCCTACGCCTACGGCGCGCGCCCGCTGTTAAGCGGCCAAAGTGAACAGGGCACATTTGCTATAATAGCGGATAAGGTACAGTCCGACAACGAAGGCCGCCAGGTAGTCCTGGACGGAAAAGTGCAGGGGTGGGTGGTGTCCCCCCGGCTTAACGATTCGGCCATAAACGACAAATTTTAGGGGTTTTATATATGCAGCTACGCAGTGAACAAATCGTCAAAGTATACAAGGACCGCATGGTCGTAAAAGGGGTGGACATTAACGTCAAATCCGGCGAAATCGTCGGGCTTCTGGGCCCCAACGGCGCGGGCAAAACAACTTCTTTCTATATGATGGTGGGCTTTATCAGCCCCACCAAAGGCCGCGTATTTATTGACGGGGCGGACGTTACCGCCCTGCCGATGTTTGAGCGCGCCCGCCACGGCCTGGGATATCTGGCGCAGGAACCCACCATTTTTAAGGGCCTGACGGTAGAAGAAAACCTGCTGGCCGTGCTGGAACGCATTTTGGACGACAAGCAGGAACAGAAACGCCGCGTGGACGCCTTGCTCACCGAGTTTGGCCTTACCAAACTGGCCAAACAAAAAGCCTGGACGCTTTCCGGCGGCGAAAAACGCCGTATGGAAATTGCGCGCTGTATGATCAGCAACCCGAAAATTATCCTGCTGGACGAACCTTTCGTGGGGATTGACCCCATCACCGTATCCGACCTGCGCCATATGATTTTTAAACTCAAAGACAAGGGCATCGGCGTGCTGATTACCGACCATAACGTGCGCGAAACCCTGCCGCTGACCGAACGCGCCTACCTGATTTACGACGGGAAAATCCTGGTGGAAGGGGATCAAAACACCCTGCTTAACGACGCCAACGCCCGCCGCCTGTACCTGGGCGAAGATTTCAAAATGTGAGGCATCCGTGAGCGACCTTTTTGCACAAACCGCCAAAGAGCTGAAAAGCACCTTTGACAAAAATTTCTACCAAAAAGCCAAATTTATCCCCTCCGCCAAAAAGACGGTGGAAATTTTCTGTGCGTTAAAAGATTTCCTATACCAATATCCGCTGGAATGCGCGCAGGACGGCGGCTGCCCCGCCCCGCTGGAAGAGCTGGGCGCACAGCTGGAAAAGCAAATAAAAAATTCTTTGTGTTTTTTATGCAAAGAAAAAGCCGACTGCTCCGCCTGCGAAGTAAAAGCCAGGCAAATCACCGCCGACTTTATCCGCGCCCTGCCGGACATTCAGCGCCTGGTAATCAGCGACGTAAACGCCGCCTACGAGGGTGACCCGGCGGCTATGAGCCCCGTGGAACCGCTTTTGTGCTATCCGGGCGTAACCGCCGTTACGCTGCAGCGCATGGCGCATTTTCTGCACGTCCAAGGCGTACGCCTGATTCCGCGCATCGTTACCGAATACGCCCATAACCTGACCGGGATTGACATCCACCCCGGCGCGGCCATCGGACCCGGCTTTTTTATCGACCACGGCACCGGGGTCGTCATCGGCGAAACGTGCGTCATCGGCGCGAACGTAAAACTTTACCAGGGCGTTACGCTGGGCGCAAAAAGCTTCCCGCTCGACGAACACGGCAACCCCGTCAAAGGCATCAAGCGCCATCCGAACATTGAGGACGACGTCATCATCTACGCCGAAACCACCGTACTGGGCGACGTAACCATCGGCAAAGGGAGCGTGGTGGGAGCCAACAAATGGATTACGTGGGACGTTCCCCCCGGCAGCAAAGTGAATTGATTTAAACGTAAAAAACCCCGGGCCAAAACCCGGGGTTTTTTGTTTGCACCGTTCATAAAACGGCTCTGCATCCTAAAATCTGCCCCGTGCCGCCCAGCTTGGGTTCGTAGATGTAATCGGTTTGAGAGGTCAACACCCATGCAGTGGAGCCGTCGGGCTTACAGACCCCGGACATGCTCAGGTCAAAGGTTGGCATACAGGCCGCTTCCCCCGGGAGCGTTCCGCACGGACACATACATTGCTGTTGAATCAACTCATTGCCGCAGCCCGTGATATTGGCCGCCGTTTTTAAACAGACAAAAGAACAGTCTTTTACGGCCGGGTCACAGTTATTCTGGCATAACTGTGCATCCGTATACCCGGAGGGGCAGTCAGTTACGCTATACTGATTGGTATAAGACGTGTCGGATTTTTTGACATAGCCGGCAAACGCCACCCGCGGCTTATCCCACTGGCACATATTGCAGGTTTGGTTTTGCCAGTTGCTCGTCTGGGTAATGTTATCGGCATAATAATAATGGGCATTCTTTTCTTTATCGCCAGACTTATGGTTGCTGCCGCAATAATTGACATAAGAAAGCCGGCCGCATACTTTTGCCGCCTGGACGGTTTTTACATAAGGTTCGTGTTCATAGCTTTCCGGCTCTACCGGAGTGGCGCTTTTGCTTTTAAGCAAGTAAGAAGTATAAGAATCACTCCCGGTGGCGCTTCCGTCCGATTTATAATCTTTCGTATAAATATTGCTCCATTCCATTTCATCTCCGCCGCCCGTCGCCCCGCTGGTTTGCACCTGCGAGGGAATCGTCAAGCCGGCGGTTTTCGCGCCTTTTACCTTTAAAGCCGAGGCGTACAGCACGCCTTCCACTTTGCTCTTGGCCGAAGAGGCACCCGACACCGTGGCCGCATTCGCCAGCAGACGCCCGCCCGTTACTTCGCTGTTGTTATTGACGCTAAGCGTGCCCGAAATGCGGTACTCCGGCGTGTTGCCGCCCAAGGTGGTGCCGTTTTTCAAAGACAGCGTTTGCAGATACGTATCCGCCCCTTGCAACGTAACCGTTCCCGCGGACGCGCGGGAGTTGCAAAAGTTCACCAGCGGCACCGAGCTAAGGGACGAAGGGTCTGCCGTTTCCAGCTGGGCAAACGTCCCCAGCGGAGAAGACAAAGTGGTAACAAATTTCATTTCTTCGGCGTTTAAAACGCATGCGCCGAGCAATAATACAAAGACTGCAATTTTCTTCATACTCATACTCCTTCGCGTAATATATTTAGATTTTAGCACAGAACATTCCGCAAATACCACCCTATATTTTTAAACCGCCGGCCTGCCGGGCCCCCGGCATACCGGATACTATATTATATAGGATAATAAAAAATAACATAAATACAAGTATTAACAGATACCGCTTGACGGCATATACAGCCGCCCCGAAGAAACCCGGGGCGGAGAAACGGCGGTTTAAATCAGTCATTAATCGGCCAGACGCTTCCAAAACGGCTTTTTGTCCGGCTGGGAGGGCAGCGCTTCCCGAGCCAAAACGCCCAGCAGAACGCCCTTTTCGTTTACAACGGGCAGAACGTCCGTCTCCGCTTTTACAAACGCTTCCCGCGCCTTTTCCGCCCCGTCCTGCGGGTTCAGCGGCTGCGCCGGGCTCATCACCGAACCGCAGACCGACTGCGGGGTATAAAACGCCAGTTCCGCCGTGCGGATAACGCCTCTGAGTTCGCCGTCTTTACCCGTTACAAAGCACGCGGCGGGCAGTTTCCGGCGCGGCAGGCTTTTTAAACGCTCCACCAGCGCGGATAATTTGGCTTCCGTGCGCACGGCCACAAAATCGGTATTCATCAGCCGCCCCGCGCTGTCCGGCGGGTAGGCCGAAGCGTCCGCCAGCAGTTTTACAAAAGCGGGCTCCAACGCGGCGGAAATACGTTCGCGGTACGGTACGGAAAATTCTTTCATCAGCCGCGCGGCCTGCGGCACTTCCAGCCGGGCCAGCACGTAAGACGCCTGGCGCAAAGGCAGGCGGCGCAGCACGGCGGCGGCCTTAGGCGGATTCATCGGGTTCAGACACGCCACAATCGTCTGCGCTTTAAGAGGCCCGATTAACAAAAGAATTTCGTGCGTAGCCAGGCTTTCCAGCGCGCGTGCGGCGGCGGCGGGATCGGCGGCGGCGAATTTTTCGGTAATCACGCCGGCCAGCGCGTGAATGGGAGAATTCATAATAACATCCTTGAAAGTTTCCGTTTAACGTACAATAATTTTATTATAATAAATTAAAACGCCCGCAGGCGAACTAACGAGGTAACGCCATGCTTTTTGACAAACCCATACACGATTTGACGTTTCACGACGTAGCAGCGTTCTGCCGCCGCCAGCTGCCCGAAGGCAAACAGCTGGACTATAAGTATATGCTGCCCAAAAACCACGAAAAATTCGCCAAAACCATCGCCTCGTTCGCCAATGCGATGGGCGGCACCATTATCGTGGGCGTGCAGGACGACAAGAACGACAAGCCGCGCCCGCCGTTTCTCGGCATTCCGTACCACGAAAAAGTCCGCAATTCCATTGAAGACATCATCCAGGTGTATATTGACCCTATCGTCTTTGTGGACATCAACATCTGCGTAAATGACCGCGGGGACCGGATGTTCATCGTCATCAACATTCCGCAAAGCAATTTAACGCCGCACCTGGTGGGCAAATCCAAACGCGCCTATATCCGCACCGGGCAGAGCAGCCGCCCGGAAGCCATCGTCCACCCGGAAAAACTGCCGTGGCTGTTAGACCACCGCAAAAAATCCGAACGCCTGCGCCATATTCTCTACGACAAAGCCGAAAGCCATTTTGACAATTACCTCAAAACCATGAACGTATCCGCCGACGGCGAAACGGTGTGCGCCATGTCCGTTATGCCGCTCTACCCCGAAGAACCGCTGACGGACTACAAACACCTGCCGGAATTGATTAAAGCCTCCTCCGCCCGCGCGCCCTACGGCGTAATGGCGGACCCGGAGTTCCCCCTCCAGCCCGTGCAGGACGGCGCGGCCGTGATTTCCAACAAACGCGGGTTTTACCGGATGACGGAATTTAACTCCTACGGGCTGGTGATGAACAAGCAAATCGTGTCGCAGGAAGAAATCGTCAACGGGCACACGGCCAAAACCATCCGCATTGAGCGGCTGGCGCAGAACCTGACGCTGTTTCTGCTCTCGGCGCGCAAGTTTTTAAACCGCCTGTCTTTCGGCGGCCCGCTGTATTTCCGTTTTAAAATGAACAACACCCGCGCCCTGCGCGCCCTGCTGGGCGCGAAGCAGGCCACCGTGCTGGAAGACTACCTGCGGCTGGACCGGAGCCTCGCCCTGTGCGACCTGCAGGCGCGCCTGCCGGAAATGCTGGAAGACATTTTGCACGAAGCCGCCTGGTCTTTAGGCGTGCAGACCGACGCGCAGGAAATGAAAACCCTGCTGAAAAGCTATCTGGACGAGGCGCACTGATGAGCGAAATTTTCTTCTCCACCGACCCGGACTTCTGCCCGCACTGCAAGCACATTCCCTGCGTATGCAACCGCCTGGGCGCGCCCAAAAAGCAGACGGAGCCGGTGCGCGTACGCTTTTTACGAAACGCCAAAGGCAGCGGAATGACGGTGGTGGAGCGGCTGCCCCTTCATCCGCAGGGAAAAGAAGATTTGCTTAAAAAAATGAAAAAGTCCCTCGGCTGCGGCGGCACCGTCAAAGAAGGCCGGCTGGAAATACAGGGCGATAAAAAAGCCCAGGCCGCGCAAATGCTGGAAAAAGAAGGCTACAAGGTGCGCATATTATGAAAATACCGCCCGTTTTATATTTAATTATCGCGCTTGCGTGTGCGGCGGGACTGCTGTGGACGTTTCAGGTGCGGCCGTCTAAAGAATGGCCTATTTTACTTTTACTTGCGGTGCTGGGCGGATGGCTGGCGCCGGGGCCGAAAAAATAAGATGACGACAAAAAACGGATTTACGATGCTGGAGCTGTTGGTGACGGTGCTGCTTATCGGCATCCTGGCGGCGATTGCGCTGCCGTATTATTTTAACGCCGTAGAAAACGCGCGCATGACCGAAGCGGTTATGCTGTGGGGTCGGCAGAAAAACTTTGTAACCGGGAAAAATATGACGCAGGAACAGGCCGACCGCGTGACGGAACGCCTGCAAAAGGCCAATCTCAAAAATTATACGGCGGCCGTTTTCTGCCGCGCGAAAGACAACCCGGACGAACCCTGCTGGGAAGCCGTATTCACGCAGACAAACCCCAATCCGCACGCCAAATACAAGCTGACGACGACAGGCAACTTTTTACGCCTGGCGTGCACGGGCTTAAACGAGGCCGGCAAAGAATTTTGCGAAGGCCAGGCGGGCGGCGAGCCGCCCGTTGCGCTGGACAGCGGTCAGGCCTATTTAATACGCTGATTTTGGATTGAAAAACAGTAAACCCCCCCGGCCTGTGCATCCGCCGGGGGTGTTCTCATCAACCAAAGTTTAATAAGATTTAAGCAAATAACTGTCTTTAAATTCCGTTTTATTTCCGACACACTCAACTTTGGAACTTTCTTTATATTTCACTTTCACGGTGCGGCATTCGGTTTTAATGGCTATCCAGTAGCACAAAACACCGCCGCCGGTTAAATAACCGCTGTACCAGCTTAAAAAGCGCGTCCAGTCGCCGGAGCGGTAAGAAGAGGAAATCATCCCGCCGCTGTCCACGCATTTGGCGGACTGGGTCCAGTCATCCGTTAAATCGCCGCTTCCGGGGTCGCTGGAAAGCAAATTTTTGGTGTAATCAAAAAAACTGGTGGACTCGTATTTAGTACCGCCGTAACCGGTATAATAACATTTGTCGCCCAGGCTATGCTGGTAACAGCCCCACTCGCGGTCGGCATCCTCGCCGTCATCGGTAACGCGGTCCGGGTCAAAATAATCCGGGCTGACCAAGGGATATGTTACTTCCGTAAAATAGTTGGAGCCGGACAGCGTCCCCCCCACCAGCCGGCAGTCCGTACACGAAGAAACATTACTGCCGGACGGTTTAAATTCTTCCAGCGCGTTATCGTCGCAGCTTTCGTTATACCACAAGTCGGCTTTCCAGTCGCCATATTCAATGGAATCTATTTCCCCCGTACTTCCGGAAGCGACTTCAGCGTACGTGCACGGATATTCGTTGCTCCAATGCATATCCTGCCCCGACGCACCCTGCGCATTACCCGCCGTCTGCACCTGCCCCGGGATGGTTAAATTGGCGGCTTTCGCGCCTTTTACTTTCAAGCTGGCCGCATATAACGTATCTTCCACTTTGCTTTTAGCCGATGAAGCTCCCGACACCGTGGCCGTATTCGCCAGCAGACGCCCGCCCGTTACTTCGCTGTTGTTATTGACGCTAAGCGTACCCGAAATGCGGTACTCCGGCGTGTTGCCGCCCAGGGTGGTGCCGTTTTTCAAAGACAGCGTTTGTAAATAGCTGTTTGCCCCTTTAAGCGTTACGGTTCCCACGCTCGCGCGCGTATTA
>DCTQ01000083.1 GCA_002329395.1 Candidatus Avelusimicrobium alvi
TATCCGCGGTGGCATTGCCTCAGTATACCAAGGCGGTAGAAAAATCCCGATTTACAGAGGTTGAAACAATTATCAATTTGGGGCAAAAACAGTGCCAGCTGTATTATTTGCAAAATGGGCTGCCGAGCGCTGATGTGTATTTCAGCGGAAATAATCCGGAATCTGTTGGGGTGGACATTCCCAATAGCTTTACGGCGTTTAATAGGTATGTTAGTTATTCTAAATACTATCAGTACTGGATTACGCTTCAGAGTAACGGTTGGTGCAATATTACAGCAGACAGATTATCTACCCCGGGCTCAGCGACGGGAAATGAAGGCTCGGCTTCTTTGTATTCTTTGCATAATAGCGAACATATGGTCAATCACACCCAAGAATTACGTTTTTACAAAAGAACGAGCGGTTCCGAAGCGGAAGGCATATGGAATTATTTAAAAAATAAGGGTTATACGCTGTAATAAATTGCTTTGAAACTCCCCGCGCAAGATGTATGCGCGGGGAGTTTTTTGCGCGCGTAACGCCGCCGGCGGGGCCGCACGCGGCCCGGACGGATTTTTAATCTCCCTTTTCGGCAAATTAAATGTTAGAATGTGCGTAGAGGGAAAATATGTCCGTTTCTTTAAGCAAACTAGCCAATACCGTCGGCGATTCGCCGACTTTAAAAATAAACGCCAAAGCGCGCGCGTTGAAAGCCGCGGGAGAACCCGTCATCCATCTGGGCGGCGGCGAACCCACGTACCCCGCGCCGCAGGCCGCGGTGGACGCGATTATACAGAAAGCGCAGAGCCGCAGGATTAAATACTCGCCTTCCTCCGGTACGCCGGAAATGAAAAAGGCCGTGCTGGATTATACCGAAAAACATTACGGCCGCCGCTACGAACCCGCGAATGTGCTGGTGTCGGCGGGTGCGAAACAGGCGCTGTTTAATTTCCTGCTGGCCGCGGTGGACGCGGGGGATGAAGTGGTGTTCCCGGCCCCGTATTGGGTCAGCTACCCGGAAATGGTGCGTATGGCGGGGGGAACGCCCGTTATCGTGCGGCCGGAGGCCGGCAGGGGGCTTCACGTCCGCGCCGAGCAGATTTTAAAAGCCGTAACGCCTAAAACCAAGGCGATTTTAATCAACAGCCCGTGCAACCCTTCGGGGCAGATTTACGGCGAAGATTTTATTCAAACCATCGTGGAATTTGCCGAAAAAAACGATATCTTTCTGGTGATGGACGATATTTACCACCAGCTCGTTTTTGACGGCAAAAAAACGCCCAATCCCGCCGCTTACGCCAAAAACGCCCATAATTTGGTGATTATAAACGGCGTATCCAAGCTCTACGGGCTGACGGGGCTTCGCATCGGCTGGGCCGTGTGCGCCAACAGAGAACTCATCGGCGCGATGGGCCGTATGCAGGCGCAGAGTACGTCCTGCAACAGCGATTTGTCCGAAGCCGCCGCGGCCGCCGCGTTAAACGGCGACCAGAGCGTGGTAAAAGATTTGTGCCGTATCTTAGAAGAAAACCGCGACGCTTTGCTGCAAGAAGCGGCGGCCATTCCCCACGTGCGCGTGGAGAAGCCTGTGGGAACCTTCTATTCGTTTATAGATTTCAGCCACTACAACGCCGATTCCAACGCGCTTGCGCAATATCTGTTGGAAAAAGCGCTGGTGGCCGTTGTGCCCGGTGAAGCCTTTGGGGCGGAAGGGTACTTGCGCATCAGCTACTGTGCGGATAAAGCCTCCATCGTGGAGGGGATGCGCCGCATCCGCTGGGCGCTTGATAAAAACGCTCCGAACGAAATTAAAATCGGGGATAAATTAGTTGCGAGGGATTAACAATGAAAACACTGAACGCAAAACCGGATTTCTTTAAACCGGACTTTGGCCTTGAACACGTCGGCATTAAAACGGATAAAACCGTCTACTGGAACTATTCCACCCCGGCCCTGTACCAGGAATCGCTCTCGCGCGGCGAATCCAACATCGTTTACGGCGGCCCGCTGTGCGTCAGCACCGGCAAACATACCGGCCGCAGCCCCAACGACCGCTATTTTGTGGAAACCAAAGACATTGAAGGCAAACTCTTCTACAACAAAAGCAACAAAGGCATCAAGCCCGAATACTTTGATAAAATTTTCGCCAAAGTGCAGGCCTACGTGCAGGATAAAGATTTGTTCGCGCGCGACGCTTACGTGGGCTCCAGCGAAGCTTCCCGCCTGAAAGTGCGCGCTATTACCGAATGCGCGTGGACGAATATGTTTGTTAAAAATATGTTCATTGAGCCCAAGCAGGAAGAATTAAAAGCTTTCCGGCCCGATTTTACGCTCATCTGCCTGCCCAAAATGAAAGTGGACCCGACCACCGACGGCACCGTGTCCGAAACCGCCATTTTGATTAACTTTGAGAAAAAGGTGATTCTGGTCATCGGCTCCGAGTACGGCGGCGAAAACAAAAAAGCCCTGTTTACCGTAATGAACTTCCTGCTGCCGCAGAAAGGCATTATGACCATGCATTGCTCCGCCAACGTGGGCGATAAAGACGACAGCGCCATTTTCTTCGGCCTCTCCGGCACCGGCAAGACCACGCTGTCCGCCGACATTACCCGCGGCCTCATCGGCGACGACGAACACGGCTGGGACAATGACGGCGTGTTTAACTTTGAAGGCGGCTGCTACGCCAAAGTAATTAAACTGAGCCAGGATGCCGAACCGCAGATTTATTCCACCACCCACCGCTTCGGCACCGTGTTGGAAAACGTGGTGTTTGACCCGGAAACCGGCAAGCTGGATTTGGACGACGACTCGCTGACCGAAAACACCCGCGCCTGCTATCCGCTTAACTTTATTGAAAACGCGGTGGAAAGCAAACGCGCCGCGCACCCGAAGAACATCATCTTCCTTACCTGCGACGCTTTCGGCGTGATGCCGCCCATTTCCAAGCTGACCCCGGACCAGGCCCTGTACCACTTTATCAGCGGATACACCGCCAAAGTGGCCGGCACCGAAAAAGGCGTAAAAGAGCCCACCAGCACTTTTTCCACCTGCTTCGGCGGCCCGTTTATGCCGCTGCACCCGTCCGTGTATGCGGAGCTGCTCAAAAAGAAAATTAAAGAGCACAATGTGGATTGCTGGCTGGTAAACACCGGCTGGATCGGCGGCCCGTACGGCGTCGGCCACCGCATCAGCATCAAATACACCCGCGCGCTCTTAAACGCCGCGCTGGACGGAAAACTGGCCAAAGTTGATTTCATCACCGACCCGGTGTTCGGCTTCCAGATTCCGACTTCCTGCGAAGGCGTCCCGTCCGACATTTTAAACCCGGTGAACTCTTGGGCCAATAAAGAAGAATATATGGTAAAATATGAGTCCTTGGCCAAGTCGTTTATTGAGAACTTTAAAAAGTACGAAGACGGTTGCTCCAAGGAAGTTCTGGCCGCCGCGCCGAAAGTGAAGTAACGCGCCGCGCCGAACCTGGATTTACGCCGTACGGAGCCCCTTTGCGGGGACACCCCTTACAATCGGGCTCCAAATATAATAAAATCTAAGAAACGATATTATACGTATCAAGACAACAGGAGAATTAGCAATATGGCAAAAGCAAATGCAAAATTTATGGCGCCTTTGACCCCCAGCGCCGAACTCGCGGCCGTGGTGGGTTCCGCCGCCCTTCCGCGCACCGAAGTCGTTAAAAAAATGTGGGATTACATTAAAAAGAACGGCTTGCAGGACGCCAAAAACAAACGCATGATCAATTCCGACGCCAAACTGGCCGCCATTTTTGAAGGCAAGAAACAGATCAGCATGTTTGATATGAGCAAATACCTTTCCAAACACCTTTCCAAATAAGACAAGCGTGTAACTGGATTTAAAGCCCCGCCGACGGCGGGGCTTTTTTACGGGCCGCGGACGCGGGGCGCGCGCCGCCCCCGCCGGAAGACGGAGAGAATATGCGCCGGAGGCTTTGTAAACTGCTAAAATAAAAGAATGAGTGAAACTACTTATCCCAATGACGGGTTCCGCCAGCTGATAGAAGGCTACCGCCATTTTTTTGAAGGAAATCCGTCGCGTAAAGGTTTTTGCGCTTTGCGCGCGGAACAAATCGCCAATACCCAACGTCCCCACTCCATGGTGGTAAGCTGTTTTGACAGCCGCGTCTGCCCGGAAGCTATTTTCGCTACGAACGACGGCCATATCTGCGTACACCGCAATATGTTAAACCAAATTGACCCTTCCGACGCTTCCATGATGGCTTCCCTGCGCTTTGCGGCGGAACATTTACAGGTGCAAAATATCATCGTTTTGGGGCACAGCGACTGCAACGCCGTGGCCAAACTCAAAGACCTGGCGGGCCTGCCCGCGGAAATAAGCGCGTGGCTGGGCGGCTGCGGCGCGCGTTACCGGGGGGACAGCTACGCGGACGCCGTTAAAAACAACGTGCTGGACCAATTGGCGCGCCTGAGCGGCCTTGAATTTATCGCGCGCGCGATGCGGGAAAACGGACTGAATTTGGAAGGAATGTATTTTCATATTGATACCGGGCGGCTGGAACGTTACCATTCGGGCCAGGGCCGGTGGGAATTTATTCAAACGGAGGAGTAAATGCCGGCAGATTTAAAAGCGATGTACGAAGGAATTTTGGCCGCGGCGGGCGGGGCGGAAAATATTACCACGCTGGGCTGCTGCATGACGCGCCTTCGTTTTACGGTCAAAGACGAGGCGCTGGTGGACCCGGACGCTCTGCGCCGCGTAAAAGACGTGGCGGGATATTTTTATTCCGGCTCCCAGCATCAGCTGATTGTCGGCCCTTCCACCGCCAACAAGCTGGCCGCGTATTTTAACGAACGCCATGCGTTTGCTCCGCTGAACCTGTCCGGCGTGTATATGCCGGCACCGGAGCCTTCCGTGGGCGAAACCAAAGAAAACAAAGCCGCCGTGCGGAAAAAATACTCCAGCCGTTTAAGCCGCGTCTGCGCGATTATCGGCAATATTTTTCTGCCGCTTATCCCGGCGTATATCGGCTGCGGGCTGATTTTGGGGATTAATAACATTTTGTCCAAAACCCTGCTGGCCGGAGACCCCAACACCACGGGGCTGCTGGCGGTGTTTGGCAACGGGATTTTTTTCTACTTAAACGCCATTGTGGGTTATAACGCCAATAAAGAGTTCGGCGGTACGCCTTCGCTGGGCGTGGCGTTTGCGGGTATTTTGAATATGGCCGCGCTGGCTGACGTAACGCTGTTTGGCAATGCGCTGGTGCCGGGCAAAGGCGGCGTGATTGCCGTACTGCTGGTATGCTGGGCGGGCAGCTGGTTTGAAAAATTCCTGCGCGCGCGTATCAAGGGCAGCGCGGAGATGTTCATCACGCCGACGGTTACCATTTTAGCGGTGGGCTTTGTGTCGCTGGCGCTTATCCAGCCGCTGGCCGGTTGGCTTTCCGACCAGCTGGCCGTGCAGACGCAAAACGCGCTTAAACACGGCGGCCTGCTGGCGGGCGCGGTGCTGGGCGGCACGTTCCTGCCGCTTGTTATGCTGGGCATTCACCAAAGCCTGGTGCCGATTCACCAGCAGCTGATGAATACGCTGGGCGGCAATCCGCTGTTTCCGATTTTATGTATGGCGGGCGCGGGGCAGGTGGGCGCCGGACTGGCCGTATTGTGGAAAACGAAAAACACCCGGCTTAAAACCATTGTCAAAAACGCTTTGCCGGTGGGCGTGCTGGGCATTGGCGAACCGCTTATTTACGGCGTTACGCTGCCGCTTTTCAAACCGTTTATCGGCGCGTGCGTGGGGGCCGCCCTGGGCGGCGCGGTGATTGCCGCGGCCCACGTAACGGCGGCCATTCCGTTCGGCGTTTCCGGCGTGGTGTTGTTTTTGGCCCTGTCCAACCTGCACAGCGTGCTGTTTTACGCGCTTGGCTTTGCCGTGGCGATGGCGGGCGGATTTGTCTGCACCTGGAAAATGGGTTTTGACGACCCGCCCAACGAAGAAGCTTAATCTTAAAAAACCCCGTCTTTTAAGGCGGGGTTTTTGTATGTTGCGAAAACCCCCGGCTGGGCCGGGGGTTCGGTTTTACGGGCCGGTTTTTGTAAAACGTCTTAATTGCCGGAGTAAGAGCGGGAAGAGCCGAAATAAATATCCGCCGGGATGCCCTCGGCCCGGCAGTAGTCCCGTATTTCTTCGCCCAGTTTGCTCCAGTAATCCGTGGGTTCTTCCTGCAGGAAAATATCCCCGTACAGCGCCAGCAGATGCGGATAATGCGCGGCGATGAAAGACATCACTTTTCGCTGGTACGCCGGGCGCATATTCAGGCTGTCAAAGCCGTAGCGGTCCGTGTACGGGCGCGTGAGCGCGATGATTTGTTTCCAGTCGCTGAGTTCCGGAAACAGCGGCGCCCCCATCACCGCCGTGTGTATGCCGGCTTCGTGCAGGATTTTTAAAGCTTCCGTTTTTTCGGAAACGGAAGAAGCCCCCGGCTCGGCCAGCTGGCGGAACGCGTCGTCTGCTGACGAAAAAGAAAAAGCCACTTCGCAGTACGGGATTTGTTTGAATAAATCCAGGTCGCGCAGCACCAGTGCGGATTTGGTCAGCACGTAGACTTGCGCCTGACAGACGACCAGCTGTTTGATTAACCGGCGGGTCAGTTCGTATTGTTTCTCGTAGGGGTTATACGGGTCCGTAACGGAACTGAGCATCACGCGGGTGCGGAACAGCTTGGCCGGACGGAGCGGAACTTCGCAGACTTTGACGTCCAAAAATTCGCCCCATTCTTCGGAGTGGCCCGTGAACTTGCGCATATATTCGGCGTAGCAGTATACGCATTTGTGCGGGCATCCGATATAGGGGTTAATCACATAATCAAACCCCGGTATTTTAGATTTTGACAGGTATGTTTTGACGGGTGCGGTAGCGATGGTGATCATAAGCGGAGTCTCCCTGGCGAAATATAATTATATAGTGTACAATATCTACAAAGGAGAACAAAATTATGGCATGGGAATGGGCCTCGTTTTGGGAGCGCGTGAAGCGGTTCTTTGATTTCGCCGCCCGCCGCCGCGAACTCTACCGGCAGTGGGACCGCGAAGCGGACAACGGCGATGAAGAAGCGCGCTATAAACTCCTGATGCTTTACCAGGACGAGGGCGAAGAATACTACCCTTTGGCTTTTAAATGGACGGTGGCGGTGGCGAATGCCGGCGCGGACTGCGGGGTGATGCTGCAGGCCGCCGAAATGTACGCCGCCGGCCACGGCGTTCCGCCGGACGACGAAAAAGCCCTGCTGTGGTTTGAGCGGGCTCTTTCGCTGCATATTTTGCAGGGGAAGCAATCCCCCTTGTCGGTAGAAGCCGCCAATTATATCCAGGAGCGCATTCAGGAACTGCGCGCCAAACTGGGTAAAGACATGCGCTGACCGCTACGCATTTACTTTTTTACTGCTCCCCCGCGCATTACAGCCGCGTGGGGATTTTTTGTTTTTACGGTTTCTTTTTAACGGCTCCGGCCTGTACACCGGGGAAATGAACTAGTACATTTCCCGGGGCGGCCGGGGAGAATGGATAGTGTAAAATAAGTAGAAGAAGGACAGTACAGGGGGAGTTTATGAAAACCGTAAGAAAAGTAAAAGAGCTGGTGCGCGGTTCTGCGCAGCAGGACGGCGCCGGCGTGAAACTGGTGCGCGTGCTCGGGCGCGACACCGTACGGAGTTTTGATCCGTTTTTAATGCTGGACGCGTTTGATTCCACCAACCCGGACGATTACACAAAAGGATTTCCGTTCCATCCGCACCGGGGGATTGAAACCGTTACCTATTTGGTGTCGGGGTGTATTGAACACCAGGACAGTATGGGCAACAAAGGGAAAATTACCGACGGCGCCTGCCAGTGGATGACCGCCGGAAGCGGCATTATCCACCAGGAAATGCCCCGCCCCGCCAGGCGGATGCTGGGCCTGCAGCTGTGGATTAACCTGCCCCAAAAGGATAAAATGGCGGACCCGGCTTACCGCGATTTGCGCGCCGATAAAATTCCGGTTGTTACGGTGGACGGCGCCGAAGTGCGCGTAATTTCGGGCTCGTTCGGCCAAACCGAAGGCGTGTTTCAGGGGGAATATGTAAAGACCACGCTGTTGGACGTAACGCTTGCCGCCGGGGCCGAATTCCGGCTGCCCGTTGCCAAAGGCAACACCGTATTTGCCTATATTTTAGAAGGCACCGGCGCGTTTGAAGAAGGGGGCGAAAATATCGCTTGTAAAACGGCCGTTCTGCTGGGCGACGGAGACGAAGTCTGCGTCCGCGCCGCAGACGGCGGCATGCGCTTTGTGCTCTTTTCCGCCAAGCCGCTGGGCGAGGATGTGGCCTGGGGCGGGCCCGTGGTTATGAATACGCGCGAGGAAGTTCGGCAGGCTTTTGGCGAAATCGGCGCGGGAACGTTTATCAAGCATAAACCTTCCGGCGTGTAAACGTATATTTTGCTCCGGGCGCAGGCTCCCTGCGCCCGGAAGTAAGGTTTAAAGGAGGCAGTTCTATGACCCAAGAACACGAGGTCCGTCCGGTCTGGTGGGAGTTGTCAGCCGGCGGTCCGTGTATGCTGTTAAAAAGACTGATTGACCGCCATAACGAAACGCAGTTTGATCCTTTTTCGTGGCTGTCGGTTTGTTATTGCAGCCCGGAATTTGACCGCTCCGACGTTATTGCTCCCCATGTCCGTCCGGACCGCGAATNNGCGAAACCCTGAATTACCTGGTAACCGGCCTGGTGGACCCGCCGGACTTGAGCGATGAACGTTTGTCGGAAGTGACTGCTTCGCGCTGGATAAATATGGTGGGCGGCTTAAAACAGGCGGCCCGCAGTGAAAGCGTATATGTGCTGAATATGGAACTGTGGATGCGCGTGCTTCCCGGCGGAGGGAACGGCGGCGGAAAACGCTGGGAATTTGAAAGCGAATACGTACCGCTCGTACGCACGGACGGCGCGGAAGTGCGCGTCGTGTGCGGCCAATTCCAGCACCGCGAAGGCGCCGTGGCGCAGCATCCGCTGGGCACGACTATTTTTGACGTTACGCTCTCGCCGGGAGGCTCGTTTGAGTTTTCCGTCCCCGAAGAAAACACCACTTTTGCCTATATGTTCGGCGGCAAGGCCCAGTTTGGCAAAGACGGCGACACCTACTACGGCACCGATTCGCTTTTGCGCGTGCGCGGCGGGGAGATTTTTGCCTCCACGCTCAGCACCGGGGGGGCGGTTTCTGTTGTTTTCGGCGCGCCTGGTTGTGCGTAAAGGGCCCGCCCCGTGCCCGGATAAAACGTCCGACGTCTGCCAGATAAAAAAGTAAATCCGCCCCGGCGGACTTGATTTTTAGACAAAAGACAGGTAGAGTAAGATTATACTTCGCAAGCTATGGGGGAATTTATGCGAAAATGGGCCGTGTTGGGAGTGCTGCTGCTGGCGGCTGCGCCCTTGTGCGCGCAAATCCAGCGGACGTATCATTACGGCGTAGTGCCTACGGAAAACATCACTACGTTTGAAGTCAATCCCGCTACTACTGTCATTGACGACAGCGGCGGCGTTTCCGTCAGCCAGGTAACGCTTAAAACCTACCGCGTGATTAACGAGCAGTACAACTGGGGCGTGGAGGTGCCGCTTTCGCGTTATGAGTCGCCGGAGAAATCCGTAAGCGGGCTGGGCGATATGTTGGCTAACGTGTCCTGGTTTCACCCGGAAGAGGACGGGCTGTTCGGGTTTGGCGCCAAGATGGAGTTTATTCTGCCTACCGCCACCGACAAACGGCTCGGAGCGGGCAAACTGCAGGCCAGTCCGTCGGCGTTTGTACTGATGTCGTTTCTGGACGGGTTTTATGCCGCCGCGGGATATAAGCATTATGTTTCCGTGGTGGGAGACCACGCCCGCGACGATATTAATATGGGCCGTCTGCGCGCCAACATCGGTTATACGTCGCCCAACCAGTGGTGGGTGCTGACCAATCTGTATTATTATATGGATTACGAGCACAGCGGAATGGCGGAGTTTATCCCGGAGCTGGAAATCGGCACGCTGGTAAACGACGGAACGGCGTTTTATGTAAACGCCAGCACGCACGCCGCCGGAAACTGGAAAACCAAGGACTGGGGCGTGAGCATCGGCTTTAAACTGCTGTATTTGTAAGATATTCCTACTGAAAAGGCCCGCTTTATGGCGGGNNCCGCCGTTATTGGTATCATAATATATACGCTCCCCGCCCGCTTGGACGGGGACTTTTCTGGCGGAGTATTATGATTACACTGATTGGAACTTTATTTGCAGGGCTTTTTATCGGCTTTCTGGCGCGCGGCCGCCGCTGGACGCTGTGGGCCGGAAAAAGCGTTTCGGGCACGGTATACGTATTGCTGTTTTTGATGGGCATTGGCGTAGGCGGGAACCGGGAGCTTTTGGCTAATCTGTCGGCGGTGGGCGCGGAGGCGCTGGCGCTTTCGCTGTCGGCCGCCGCGGGGAGCATAGCCGTGGGGGCGTGGATGTATAAGAAACTGCTGGAGCGGGGGAGCCGATGAAATCCAGCCTGGCCGTATTGGGGTTTTTTACAGCGGGGTGCTGGCTGGGGACGCGGCCCGAACTGCCTGAATTTTTGCGCGGCGGATTGCTGCCGCTGGCGGCGCTGTATTTGCTGATGCTGGAAGTGGGCGTCAGCCTGGGAAGCGACGCAAAACTGAAAGAAATTTTACGCTCCGTCAAACTGCGCTGGCTGTTGTTGCCCGCGGGCACGGCGGCGGGAACTTTGCTGGGCGCGCTGGCGGCTTCGGTATTTATTACGCGCTGGAGCTGGAGCGAGTGCCTGGCCGTGGGGAGCGGGTTTGGATATTATTCGCTCTCGTCCATTTTAATTGCCCGTCTCAAAGAACCCGTACTGGGCGCGCAGGCGGCGGGTGCATTGGCCACGGTGGCCTTGCTGTCCAATATGATACGCGAAATGTTTACCCTGCTTTTTGCGCCCTTGCTGGTGCGGTTTTTCGGCAAATTTGCGCTGGTGGCGGCGGGAGGCGTAACGTCTATGGATGCGACCTTGCCCGTGATTGCGCGCTACTCGGGAAAGGATATGACTTTTCTGGCCATTGTGCACGGCGTAACGCTGGATTTTTCAGTTCCGTTTTTGGTTGCGTTCTTTTGTTCGCTGTAGAACGGAATAATTTTTGACATCTACAAACTCCGTTGTTAAGCGGGGTTTTTGTTTATGCCGGAAACGGGTCCCTGCCGTTAATTTTCTGACGGAAATTGCTTTCGGGCCGGACCTCGCGGTTTTTGCCTTTCAGCCTGCGGCTTCAAACAAAAACATCGCTCCGGTCTTCTCCTCCCGGCGCGGGCCAAGCAGTTGGCCCGCTTCTCGCACAAAAACAAAAACCTCACTGGCGTGAGGTTTTTATATTTGCGCTCGACGGGAGTCGAACCCATATTACCAGCTTCGGAGGCTGGTGCTCTATCCATTGAACTACGAGCGCGTAAATCTTTCTCTTTTCATTCTATCAAAATTGTACGCCGGACGAAACTAGGCTTCCAACGCACCGTCCGCCGCCGGCTGGGAATGTGTGCGCGGGAACCCCAGCCAAATCGCCAGCAGCGCGCCGACGCCCAGCAAATACGGATAGTACAGGTATTTCATAATGCTTACCGGCGATACGCCCGAGAGGCTGGCCGCCATCAGCAGCTGCGCGCCGTAGGGGATAATGCCCTGCACAAAGCAGGAAAAAATATCCAGCAAACTCGCCGAGCGGTTGGGCGCAATATGAAAACGCTGTGCGATTTCTTTGGCATNNGCCATAATCAGCGCAATCGTGTTGTTGGCCGTGCAGAGGTTGGCAAAGCTGACGACGCCCGCTATGCTCAGCTCCGCCCCTTTGCGCGAACGGATGCGCGCCGTCATCTTTTGAATAATCCACGCCAGGCCGCCGTTATAGCGAATCATTTCCAGCATGCCGCCCGCCAAAATGGTAACGATAATCAGCTCGCCCATGCCGTTGATGCCGGCCCCCATGGAGGTCGTCCACCCCCATACGTCAAATGCGCCCGTTAAAAGGCCGATCAGCCCGCATAACACCGTTCCGCCCAGTAATACCACCATCACGTTTACGCCCATCACCGCGGCCGCTAATACGATAAAATAGGGCAGCACTTTAATCCACGGGATATCTCCCGTTACAAAAGCGCTTTGCGCGCCGCTGCCTATCAGCACGTAAATAATGGTGGTTAAAACGGCGAAGGGCATTACGATGGAAACGTTCGTTTTAAATTTGTCCGACATTTTGCACCCCTGCGTGCGGGTGGCTACAATGGTGGTATCGGAAATGAAAGACAGGTTGTCGCCAAACATCGCGCCGCTGACCACCACCGCGCTCATCAGCGCGGGCGAGATGCCCGTCTGCGCGCTGAGGCCGGCGGCCACCGGCGTAAGCGCGACAATCGTCCCCACCGACGTACCAACCGACACGGAAATTACGCACGCCGCCAAAAATACGCCCGCCGCCAGCACATTGCCGGGCAGGATGGCCAGCGTCAAATTCACCGTGGCGTCCACCGCGCCCATGGCTTTGGCCGTTTGCGCAAACGCGCCCGCCAAAATAAAAATCATCACCATCAGCATTATGTTGGAGTTGGCCGCGCCTTTGCAAAAGAGTTCAATGCGGCTGTGCAGGCCGCCGCCTTTACTCATCCAAACGGCCACAACGGAAGACAATACAAAAGCCACCGTGATGGGCATTTTGTAAAAATCACCCGCCGCCAGCGAGACGGCCAGGTAAGAAATTAAAAATACCGCCAGCGGGATTAAGGCGAGCGGATTGGGTTGGATTTTTTCGGGTTTCATAATGCTCCGTGCCGCCGGACAAAAAGAAACCGCCGGTAAAAATGCGGTCGGCGGACGGCGGGAATTAAGTTAAAGACAATAATATTATATAAATTTTAACGGTTTTCCGCTGTGCGGCGTATCGGGCGGCTGCGGGACCGCCCGGAAAACGGGCGTCTTTTTAGTTGTTGGCGGCGGTATAGATGCGCAGTAAATCTTCTTTGGCCAGCGGTTTAAACTTGCTGACCGTGCGCGTGCCGCCGCGGCTGCATTTGTCGGCCAGTTCGCAGAGTTCTGAAGAACTCAGCTGGCGGCCCAGCAGCTGCTGCAGACTGGTGGGCATTCCCAGAGACGTAAAGAAACGTATCGTAGCGTCAATGCCCTGGCGGGCCGCGCTGTCAATGTCCGTCGTCAACGCAAGCCGCCAGACGTTGGACGTGTAGCGCGCAAAGCGGGCCGGGTCTTCTTTATATACGTATAACGCCCACGCGCCCCAGACGGCGGAAAGGCTCTCCCCGTGCGGGACGCCGAAGCGCCCGCTGAGTTCGTGCCCCAGCTGGTGTACGGCAAATTCTTTGTCCGCGCCCAGGCCCGTCAGATTATTGTGCGACAGACTGCCCGCCCACATTATTTCGCTTTGCGCCTGATAGTCCTGCGGATTTTGCACGGCGGCGGGCCCGTAGTGAATGACGGTGCGCATCAGCGCTTCGGCCAGCGCGTCGGTCAGTTCGTTTCCCTGCATGGGGGTAAAATAGCGGTCCAGCGTGTGCATTAAAATGTCCGTTACGCCGCAGGCAAGCTGTTTGGGGGAAAGGGTAAAAGTCAGCTCCGGGTTCATCAAGGCAAAGCGCGGGCGGTTAAAAGGGGTGTTGAGGCCGCGTTTGTCTTTGCGGGAGTCGTCCGTCAGCACGGCGGAGTCGCTGGTTTCGCTTCCGGCGGCGGAAATCGTCAGCACGCTGCCCACGGGCAGAGCGGCTTGCACGGCGGATTTGCCCGTCCAGTACGCCCAAATATCGGTGTGCGGGTGGGCCGCGCCGACGGCGATGGCTTTGGCGGTGTCAATCACGCTGCCGCCGCCGACGGCCAGGATAAAGTCCGCCTGAAACGTAAGGGCGAGAAGCACGCCTTTGCGCGCAAAAGAGAGCGTGGGGTTGGGCTGTACGCCGCCCAGGGTTTTGACCGTCAGCCCCGCCATCATCAAAGATTTTTCCACCCGCGTGAGCAGGCCGCTTTTTTTCGCGCTTTCGCCGCCGTACACCAATAACACGCGCGAACCGCCGTGTTTGACGACGGCCTCTCCGGCGCGTTCTTCGGCACGCGCGCCGAAGATGATTTCGGTGGGCGCGCAAAAGGTAAAATCTCTCATAGGCGTTCTCCTTAAAAAATTATTATATAACACTTTGCGCCCGTTTCGCCCGGTGAAAGTGCTAGAATATGCGTAGTTGGAGGCATGGATGAAAACACATTTTCGCATTACCGATCCGAAGGAAAAAGGCTGTAAAAAAGAATTTATTTCCGCCTTGTTGATTGCGCTGGCGCCCCTGGCGGCGTGGGCGGTGGCGGCGTGTATGGCGTGCGCCGGAGAGGCGCTGGGCGTATTAAAGGACTTTTTGCTGGCCGCGTGGCGGGAAGAAGCCGTGCTGACGGGCGTATTTGTTTTCGTGTACGCCGCGAGCCTGTTCTTTGTGTTTTATTGGTGGAAGATGTGGCAAAAAAGCCGGGCCGCCAAAGGCCGCGTGAGTGATTTGTATTTTCAAGCAGAAGGGGCCGTGGTGGTAAAAGGCGGGCAGGGAATTTTTTTCGCCTATTCTTCTACGGTGTTTACGCTGGGTGTAAAAACGGCCGAGATACTTACCCGGCACGGCCGCAAAGAAGCAATTTCCGCCTTGGAACTGGAGTTTAAGCCCGTGGAGGGTGAAGCGGTGCGTTTTGCGTATGCGCCGAATTTTTTGGTGTGGCCCGTTATTTATAAGCTGATGGCCCACGGACGGAAATTTAAAACTTTTAGGCACAAAGTGTCGGAGGGAAAAGAAATGGCCGCCGCGGTGCGCAGGCAGCTGGCGCGGCACGAAGCATGCGGCGATTGCAGCTTGATGCCGCCCGGAAATTTGCTGACGGTGTCTGCCGTCGGGCTGGTGCTGACGCTGACCGGGTCGCTTATCCTGTGGTCATTTCAGGGGCCTATCCTTGCCGACGGGCGGCATATGCCGCTTAGCGGCGGGTTGTTAATCGGGTTATTGTGCCCGTCGTTGCTTTTTGTGTTGGGCGTAACTGTTTTGGGTGTGTGCGTACACGATTTATTGCAAAGAAGGAAAGGAAAATAATGAAAAGCGTGATTATTACCATTGGGGACGAGATTTTACTCGGCCAGATTTTAGACACCAATTCCCGCTTTATCGCGCGCGAACTGGCGGCGCTGGGCGCGGAAACGGTGGAGATGCGCTCCGTGTCCGACGAAAAAGGAGAAATCCTGCGCGCGGTGGACGACGCGTTCAAACGCGCCGACGCCGTGATTGTAACGGGCGGCCTCGGCCCCACCAAAGACGATTTGACGAAAAACGTGCTGGCTGAATACTTCGGCACCGAATTGGAATTTAACCCGCAGGCATATGGCTGGCTGGAAGAAATCTTTTCCGCGCACCCGGAGCGGATGAACGCGTACAATAAATCCCAGGCCATGCTGCCTAAAAGCTGTACGCCGCTGCGCAACAAAAAGGGCACGGCAAGCGGGATGTGGTTTGAAAAAGACGGCAAGGTGCTCGTCTCCCTGCCCGGCGTGCCGTTTGAAACGGAATACCTGTTCCCGGCCGAAGTTCTGCCGCGGTTAAAAGAAAAATTTCACGATTTACTGCTGCGTTATCGCTTGGTTACCGTTTATGATATTCCGGAAGCGGAGCTGGCGATGAAGCTGGCCGCGTTTGAAGATACGCTGGAAGAAGGCATGGGGCTTGCCTATTTGCCTTCCGCGGGGCTGATACGGCTGCGGCTGACCGCCAGGGGAAAAGCCGTGGACAGGCTGGACGGATTTTTTAACAGGCTCTTAAAAGCGCTGGACGGGCTTTCGTTTGAGACCAACTGCGCGGACACGGCGGAAGAAGAAATCGGGCGGCGGCTGGCCGCCGGAGGCGTAACCGTGGCGTGCGCCGAAAGCTGCACGGGGGGAAATATTGCGCATTTGATTACGGCGCGGCCCGGCGCGTCGGCTTATTTTTTGGGCGGCGTGGTGGCGTATGCCAATGAGGTGAAGAAAAACGTGCTTGGCGTGCGTGCGGAAGATTTGGAAAAGTACGGCGCCGTCAGCGAGCCGGTGGCCCTGCAAATGGCCGAAGGCGCGCGGCGCGTAACGGGGGCGGATTTTGCCGCAGCCACCACCGGCGTGGCCGGGCCGGACGGCGGCACCCCGGAAAAGCCCGTGGGAACCGTGTGGATTGCCGTCGCGGGGCCGAAAGGCGCGCACGCGCGGAAGTTTGTATTTTCCCATACGCGCGAGCGCAACATCGGGCGCGCTTCCGTAAAAGCCCTGCGCATGCTGTTGGAAGAAATAGAAAAAGCGTAAATTTGCCGCAGATAAAATAAAAGCACCCGGGTGCCGTTTGGAACCCGGGTGCTTTTTGCGTACGGGTCTTATAAAAGCGCGTCCAGCTTTTTGCGCAGTTCTTCTTCCGGGTATTCACCCGAAATGGTTTCCTGCACTTTGCCGTCTTTTACAAACACAAACGTCGGCACGCCGCTCACGCCGAACTTGCGGCTGCTGTCGGGCGACTGGTCCACATCCACGGCCAGAACGGCGGCTTTGCCCTTATAGTCTTTGGCCAGCTTGTCCGCCGCCGGTATCATACGGTGGCAGTGCGGGCACCAGGTGGCAAAAAACATCACCATTTCCGCTTTTTTGTATTTTTTAAAGGCCGCGTCAAACGACGCGTCCGTTACCGTTAATTTCGTATCCATATTATCCCCCTTTGCTGCATACCCGTAGTATAACTTCATTTCCGGCGTTTGTCCTGTATTTTTAAGGGTTAGTTTTTTAGTAGGCTGGCGGTCGCCGGCAAAGGGCTTGACTTGTTTTTTTTTTTTGTTAAATTGGAAAGGGTATTAAAAAGAATCCTAAAGCCGCAAAGACGGCAGGACGCGCGTTTTTGGGGCTTTTAAATGAGTTTTAATATACACCTGTATAGGTGTATTAAGGTTATGCAGGAATGTCCGTCAGGACGGCCTCCGCCAAGAGCCCTGCATAACTTTATTTTAATATATCTCTCTAGCGGAGGTTAAGGAGCTATATATGAAAGTATTGCTGTTAGCCGGAGGATTGGGCACGCGGCTGGGGGAAGAAACTTCCATCCGTCCGAAACCGATGGTGGAAATCGGAGGGTATCCGATTATCTGGCATATTATGAAGCTTTATACGCACTACGGACTGACGGATTTTATTATCCTGTGCGGATACAAAAGCGAAGTCATCAAAGAATACTTCCTTAATTACTACACCAATAATTCCGACGTAACCATCAATTTCACCAGCAACGAAATAGACATCCACCGCAACCGCTGCGAGCCCTGGAAAGTAACCCTGCTCTACACGGGGCGCAACGCCATGACGGGCAGCCGCATTAAGCAGGCCCGGCACTACGTGGGGGACGAACCCTTCCTGCTGACGTACGGAGACGGGGTGGGGGACGTGAATATAAAAAAACTGCTGGAGCACCACAAAAAATCGGGCAAAACGGTTACGCTGACGGCGGTGCAGCCTTCGGGGCGTTTTGGCGCGCTTAACATTCAGGCGGACGATTCCATTTCGCACTTTCAGGAAAAGCCGGTGGGGGACGGGTCGTGGGTCAACGGCGGTTTTTTCGTGTGTGAGCCGGAAGCGTTTGAGTATATTCCGGACGGAGAGAACGCCGTATGGGAAAAAGAGCCTTTAATGAAGCTGGCGGAAGCGGGGAAGTTAAACGCCTATAAACACGCGGG
>DCTQ01000054.1 GCA_002329395.1 Candidatus Avelusimicrobium alvi
GGCGGTGCGTACGGAGCAGGAAAAGCGGTGTGCGCTGGACAAAAATTATTTGACCGATTTGGCCAAAATGTCGGAAATTATTCCGGATACGGACACAAAAAACTTTACCTATACGGCCACGACGACCGGTATCAAAGCGCAGAGTAAAGGGAAATATAATTATACTCTGGAAATGCCCTCTTACCGGGACGGGCGCCTTTGCTGTGAAAGCGCAGAGGAGTGTGCCAAATTAAATAAAGATTACCCATTATGCAGCAGTCTTATAGTGCGAGCGGACTACCAGAGCGGTGCGGAATGTGCCGGGGTGGCGACGCCTATGCCTCCTGTTCCCGTAGATCCGTGTGATACTGATCCTAATCAGCCGGCGTGTTGTTTCGCTCCCAATGTGTGGGTAACCGCCTCCAATCAGTGCGAGCCGAAAGCCGTATGTACAGAGGAACAAACATATGACGAAGCCACCAACACGTGTATGAGCCATACATCACCCACTCCTCCGACCCCTTCGTGTACTTCATCCACGTGGGCGAGCAGAAGCGGCACAGATGCGCCGGAGGATACCTGTCCGGGCGGAAATACTTCATCGGCTTATGTGTGCGACGGCAGTTTTACCGGCAGTTGTACTGATATACGCAATAAAAAGGCCTCCATTTCAGTCTCAACCACAGCGCAGGACAGGCGCGATCCAATCACCGTGATATCCGGCACTATTCCGGTGGATACATGCGACGGGGATCAGGTATCTGCTTTTACGTGCCAGGAAAGCGAGCGGGAATACGGCGAACGTACGTGCACGGATGTAGTAACCGGTACTTTGGAAGCTTCCGCCATTGCTCATGCGACGGGATATTTTATTACCGCTTCTCCCCAAAATGGTTCCTGTCCGGGCGACTGTCCTTCCGGGGCTTCGTCCTGTACCTTCGCAGCCATGCAGCAAATGACGTCCGGCCCCGGCGGTATGGAATTTAACCCGGATGATTACAGCATTATTTCGCATTGCCGGCTTCCCGGTACTTTGGAAAATGGAGCGTGCAAGTATGATTTCCTCTCCTGCGGATATCCTAAAAATCTACTTGTACCGGTATTTGAGGTATATTGTTACGGAACATCCGATACGGCGCAAACATACAGCTGGGAAGAGCGTACGGCCTGCTGTAATTGACAGCGAAAAGCCGTTGGATTTTATTATTCCCCGGGCCCTTCGGTCCGGGCTTTTATATGTTACGAAAGTTCCCGGCAACAAGCCCGCGGGGCAGGTAACGGCTGCATGGCCGCGAGCTGTCTGTACAGGTCGCGCGGGCGGGTATAAGAAAACCCCCGGCCTGTCGGCCGGGGGTTTTCAATGCTGATAACGGCTTATTTTACAATCTTTTCGCCCGGCTGCATGGCCGCGAGCTGTTTGTACAGGTCGCGTCTCCAGGCATATTCGGATTCCGCGCGTTTAATCAGTTCCTGCGCGAGTTCCGGGTTGTCTCTCATCAAGCCTTTAAAGCGGTTTTCGCCGCCCATGTAATCGGCCAACGGGAGCGTCGGAGCGCCCAAGGGGCTGTCAATATGCAAGGGGTTCTTGCCTTCGTAGCGGGCCTCGGGGTTGAAGCGGTACAGAATCCAGCGTCCGGCCTGTACGGCGCGTTTGGCTTCGCCCATACCTTTGGACATATCAATCCCGTGCGCAATGCAGTGCGAGTACGCGATAACAAGCGCCGGACCGTCGTAAGCGTCGGCTTCCGCCAAGGCCTGGATGGTCTGGTTCATATTCGCGCCCATCGCCACCTGCGCCACGTAGATGTTGCCGTAGGTCATGGCAATCATGCCGAGGTCTTTCTTCGGCATCGTTTTGCCGCCCGCGGCGAACAGGGCTTTGGCGCCTAAAGGCGTGGCTTTGGACATCTGGCCGCCGGTGTTGGAATAGACTTCCGTGTCCAGCACCAGGATTTTGATGTTCTTGCCGCTGGCGAGCACGTGGTCCAAACCGCCGTAGCCGATGTCGTAGGCCCAGCCGTCGCCGCCCAAAATCCAGACGGATTTTCTGACGAGGTAATCGGCAAGGCTCAAGAGGCGTTTGCAGTCTTCGCAGCCTTTTTCGGCGCCTTTGTTTAAGATGTCTTTCAATTCCGCCACGCGCGCACGCTGTTCTTCCACGCCCGCGTCGGTGGACTGGTCGGCGTTCAGAATGCCGTCAATCAGCGCGGCGTGTTCTTTAAGGCCGCCTTCTTTGGCGGTGCTCAGCATCGCTTTGGCGTCGGCGTTAAGCTGGTCAAAAGCCAGGCGCATACCCAAGCCGAATTCGGCATTGTCTTCAAACAGCGAGTTGGACCAGGCCGGGCCTTTTCCGTCGTCGCGTTTGCAGTAAGGCGTGGTGGGCAGGTTGCCGCCGNNGGCGTTTCGCCGCAGCCCGCGCAGGCGCCGGAGAACTCAAACAAGGGTTTTCTCATCTGGGAACCTTTGACGGATTCCTTTTTGGTTTTTACGTCGGCTTGTTTGAGGCCCAGGAAGAAGGCGTAATTGTCAATTTCATTTTCGCGCACGTCCAGCTGGTGCACCATATTGATGGCTTTCTTTTCCGGGTTTTCTTTGTTTTTGGCCGGGCAGTTGTATACGCACGCGCCGCAGCCGGTGCAGTCTTCCACCGCCACCTGGACGGTGAATTTGAGGCCGGCCAAGTCGGCTTTGCCGTCGGCGGATTTAAAGGTTTTCGGAGCATCTTTGAGTTCGGCCGCGTCATAGGCTTTGATGCGGATGGCGGCGTGCGGGCACACTAAAGAGCAGAAACCGCACTGAATGCAGGTGTTGGGATCCCACTGCGGCACCATGATGGCGATGTTGCGTTTTTCGTACTGGGTGGTGCCCGTCGGGTAAACGCCGCCTTCGGGCATGGCCGAGGTGGGCAGTTCGTCGCCGCGGCCGGCAATCATTTCGCCCAACACGTCTTTCACAAACGCGGGGGCTTCGGCCGGAACCGGGGCTTTGGTGTGCAGGTTGGAGGTTACTTCGGCCGGGTATTTTACTTCCTGCAGGCCCGCCAGGGCGGCGTCCACGGCTTTGTAGTTTTTCTGCACGATTTCGTCGCCTTTTTTGGAATAGGTTTTCTTGATGGCTTCTTTAATGTCGGCGATGGCTTTTTCGCTCGGGATTACGCCCGCGATGCCGAAGAAAGCCGTCTGCATGATGGTGTTGGTGCGGCTGCCCATACCGGTTTTAAGCGCGATTTCGGAAGCGTCAATGACGTAGACTTTAAGTTTCTTGTCAATAATCTGCTTCTGCACTTCGGCGGTCAGGTGGTTCCAGACGTCGCTGGCGTTGTACGGGGAGTTAATCAGCACGGTGGCGCCGTCTTTGGCTTTGCCGAGCACGTCGTACTTATCCAGGAAGTCAAACATATGCACGCCGATGAAATCAGCCGATTGGATGAGGTAAGGCGCGCGGATGTAGTTCTTGCCGAAGCGGATGTGGGACGTGGTCATGGAACCGGATTTTTTGGAGTCGTACACGAAGTAGCCCTGGGCGAAGAAGCCGTTGGCGCTGATGATTTTCATCGTGTTTTTGTTCGCGCCCACGGTGCCGTCGGAACCCAGGCCGTAGAACATGGCGGCAAAGATGTCTTTGGCGGCCTTGTTGTCCAGCTTGGTTTCGGGCAGGGAGAGGTTCGTTAAATCGTCTTTAATGCCGACGGTGAACTCTTTTTTGGGTTCGTTGGAGGCCAGGTTGTCAAACACGGCTTTAACCTGGGAAGGCGTAAAGTCTTTGGAGCCGATGCCGTAGCGTCCGCCGATGATGAGCGGGGTGGCCGCAAATTTGGCTTTGGCTTCGTCCGTCAGGAACGCGGCGCACACATCCTGGAACAGCGGTTCGCCCAAGGCGCCGGGTTCTTTGGTGCGGTCCATTACCGCGATTTTTTTGACGGTGGCCGGGATGGCTTTTACAAAGTCCGCAATGGAGAAGGGGCGGAACAGTTTGATTTTGAGCACGCCCACTTTTTCGCCTTTCATGGCTTCCACGGCGTTCTGCGCCACGTCCGCGCCGGAACCCATAATCACGATTAAGCGTTCGGCGTCGGCGTCGCCCACGTACTGGAACAGTTCGTAATGGCGGCCGGCGATTTTTTCAAATTTGGCCATTTCTTCTTTTACGATGCCGGGCACGGCGTTGTAGAATTTGTTGACGGCTTCGCGGGACTGGAAGTACACATCCGGGTTGGCGGCGGTGCCGCGCACGGTGGGGTGTTCCGGGTTTAAACCGCGGGCTTTGTGTTCGGCCACGAGTTTGTCGTCAATCATTTCCTTCATTTGTTCTTTGGTAAGGGGTTCCACCATGTTCAGTTCGTGGCTGGTGCGGAAACCGTCAAAGAAATGCACAAAGGGCACGCGGGCTTTAAGCGTGGCGGCCTGGGCGATAAGAGCCATATCCATGGCTTCTTGCGGATTGTCGGAGCAGAGCATGGCCCAGCCGGTTTGGCGGACGGACATAACGTCGGAATGGTCGCCGAAAATGGACAAAGCCGTAGTGGCCAGCGCGCGCGCCGAAACGTGGAACACGGTGGGCGTCAGTTCGCCGGCGATTTTGTACATATTCGGGATCATGAGCAGCAAGCCCTGCGAGGCGGTAAAGGTGGTGGTAAGCGCGCCGGCGGTCAGGGAGCCGTGCACCGCGCCGGAAGCGCCGCCTTCGGACTGCAGTTCGCTCACGGACGGGACGTTGCCCCAGATATTGGTTTCGCCTTTGGCGCTTTTGGCGTCACAGATTTCGCCCATCGTGGAAGAGGGGGTAATCGGATAGATAGCGATTACTTCGTTGGTGGCATGGGCGACGTGGGATACTGCGCCGTTGCCGTCCATAGCAACTAATTTAGCCATAGTGAAGAAGTCTCCTTTTGCATAAGTTAAAACGGTCTGCGTCTGCGCGCACAAACGCGCAAGCCCGGGGGATACCCCGGCCTGTATATATTGTATAACTTTGGCCCGTATTTGGCAAACCGGTTTTTACCGGGCGGTAAACAGTTTTCCGGCAGGCAAAGAAACGCTTGACCCGGAGTGCACTCCAGATGGTATCATAATAAAAAAGCTGTGCCGTAAAGGAGGAAAAGAAATGTATAACAAGGTTTTAAGCGCGGCGTGCGCGTGTGTGCTGCTGGCCGCGTGCGGATCCAACGGGGCGGCCCCGGTGAAAGACGCGGCCAAGCCCGCCAAATCCGTGGTGTATTTTACGTCGGATTTAAGCCCCGAGGGACTCGTTAAAATTTATGGCAAAATCGCCGAAAACATCCAGGGTAAGACCGCCATTAAAGTGCACACGGGGGAACCCCACGGGCCGAATATCATTCCACCCGCTATGGTAAAAGCGCTTCAGGCGCAGATTCCGCAGAGCAATCTGGTGGAAACCAATACCTTGTATGAAGGCGGCCGCCACACCACGGAACTGCACCGCCAAACCATCAAAACAAACGGGTGGGATTTCTGCAAAGTGGATATTCTGGACGAAGACGGCGCGGTGATGCTGCCTGTTAAGGGCGGGAAGCATTTTAAAGAAATGTCCGTAGGCAAAAACCTGCTGGATTACGATTCCATGGTGGTGCTGACGCATTTTAAAGGGCATACGATGGGCGGATTTGGCGGCTCGCTTAAAAACATTTCCATCGGCTGTGCGGACGGCAAAGTGGGCAAAGCCATGCTGCACGGCAGCCGCGGGGCCGATTTGTGGCGCGCCAATAAAGAGCTGTTTATGGAAAATATGGTGGAAGGCGGCAAGGCCGTAGCGGACCATTTCGGCAAAAATATCGTCTATATCAACGTACTGCGCAATATGTCCGTAGACTGCGACTGCGCGGGCACCGCGGCCGCTGAGCCCAAAACGCGCAACATCGGCATTTTGGCCTCCACCGACATTCTGGCGGTGGACCAGGCCTCGGTGGATATGGTCTACGCCCTGCCGGAGGAAGAAGCGCACGATTTAAAGGAGCGTATTGAATCGCGCAAAGGCCTGCGGCAGCTTTCGTATATGAAAGAGCTGGGGATGGGCAACAACGAGTACGAACTCGTAACGCTGGATTAAAGCGCCGGACGCATTTTTTACAACCGCCCCCCTTAGCGGGGGCGGTTTGCGTTGGGGGCATTGTTTCCGGGTGAATTTTTGTTATACTATTAATTAGATTTTAACTGCAAAGGAGAATCCCGTATGAACCAAGGTTTTACGCTTATTGAATTATTGGTAGTGGTGCTGATTATCGGTATTCTGTCGGCGGTGGCGCTGCCGCAGTACGAACGCTCGGTAGAACGCGCCCGCACGGCCGAAGCCGTGGTAACCACCAAGAGCATTGTGGACGCGGCGGCCATTTACGCCACCACCTTCCGCACCTGCCCCACCGCGCTGAGTGATTTGGACATTCAGGTAAACGCTTCCAGCAAAGATTGGAACTTTGGGCTTACCTCGGAAGGAGCCCGCAACTGCGGGGCGACGGTTACACCCGTAAAAGGAACCTCTTTTACGGCGGCCCGTGTATTGGTTAAAAATTCGGGCACCAGTCCTTCGGGATTGGATTCCGGCGCCATGTACTGGCATTGTGTCAGCGGTACGTGTACGGATTTTTTTGATTTAGTCGGCGCCAAAGAAATCAGCGGGAAAACGGGTTATTACCGCTAAACCTCTGTTTTAAAAGAATCTCCCCGTTTGCTATACTTTAACAAACGGGGGTTCTTTTTTTATGCGCGAATATAAGATTAGAAATATCATGTGTTCCAACCGGGAAGTGTGCGTCGTGTATGAAACGGCGCGCTGGCTGTGGCACAAAATCTTCTTTTTTATCAAAACCCATACGCCCGTATGGTACCAATTTGACGAGAAGCATCAGCCCGGAGAGCCGCCGCGCGAAACTCTGCCGCTGGATGAAGACTGGTACCGTATCCGCCGCCCGCTCTACCGCCACGAACACGTGTATTACGATTTGGACAAAGCGTTAAAAGCCAATCCCAACGTAAAAGGCGTGGCGCTTATCTTCTTTATGGGCATTGGCGATTATCTTTATACCACCCCGATGCTGGCCGAACTCAAAAAGAAATATCCGGGCGTGCCGTTTTACGCGTACGTGGGCGCACAGTTTGACCGCAACAACTCGCCGCTGGTGGGCAAACTGCTGGAAGAAAACCCGCATTTTGACAAAGTATTCTATTTCAACGGGATGCGTCATCCGCTGATTTGGAAAAATTACAATTACGAAGACGCTTTTAAAAACATCCCGAAAGATTTTCTGGCCGTGCCCGTGTATTACGACTACGGCGTGCATGTGCCGCACCGCGTAACCAGCCTGTTTGAAACATTCTCGCTGCCCGCCCCGAAAGACGTGCCCGCGCCCGTGATGTACTTTCCCGCCACGCCCGCTCCGGCGGTGCAGGAATACCTGACGCTGGCCCGCGCCGGCGCGGAGGGGAAAAAAGGCATTGTATTTTTACAGCTGGACTCGCGCGGCTCCAATTATGCGTATCCGCATATGAAGGCCCTTGCCGAAGGGCTTATCAAAGAAGGTTACTATGTGATGAGCGTTACCAAAGGCGGCCCGCTTGCCAACCCGAATTATTTGGAAATAGACATCAAAAAACTTTCCATCAACCAGACGTGGCATCTGCTTTCGCTGTTAAAAGGCGAATTTGCGCTGTACGTGATAGCGGTAAACTCGGTTTTCTGGGCGGCTTCGGCGGGGCTTGGCTTGCCCAACCTGGGGCTCCAGCATTGGATTGACAAAAAAGTGCACAACCTCTGGTATCCGAACATTGAGGTGGTAACCAATTACATCTATCCCCTTCTGCCGCGGGAGAAGCAGATTTTTGCCCCGCAGGAGAGTTATACGCGCCACAATAAAAAGATTATTGATTACAAGCCCGACTGGGTGATTAAGTGGTTTAAAGAAAAGTTTGGAAAATAATAAAAATACCCGCCAAAAGGCGGGTATTTTTATGCGGAATGCCTGTGTCTCCGCTTTTTGCCCGGTTATAAAAAACTTCCAAAACTCTCCGAGGGTGTAGCCCCGCCCGTCGGATGATACCGTATAGAGAACCACCCCTGGAAGGGGCTTGTATTGTTTTTTTTTTTTGATAC
>DCTQ01000056.1 GCA_002329395.1 Candidatus Avelusimicrobium alvi
GAAACGCGAGCGACTGCCCGTCTTTTACCGGGTAGGAAGCCGCCGCCAGAATTTTGCCCGTGGCAGGCTCCTGCACCAGGGCCACGCCGTGTTCCGCGCCCACGTCTTCCACCGCTTTTTTTAACGCCGCTTCGGCGTAGAACTGGGCCACGGAGTCTATCGTCAAATAGACGTTAGCCACCGACAGTTCTTCTTTGAGTTTACGGTCGTAAATAATTTCGCCGCGGCGCGCGCGTTTGGCGCGTTTTTTGCTGATGTCCTGGCTGAGCTCGCGGTTAAACATCTGTTCAATGCCCGAAAGCCCCAGGTTTTTGGAATTGGCCGCGCCGATTAAATCCAGCGCGCTCTGCCCGTAGGGGTGGATGCGCTCGTACTCGGGCGTCAGTTCCAGGCCCTGGCCCAGCTGCGTGCGGAGCACTTCGGAGATTTTAATATAATTGTCCGGCTTGATTTTTTTAGCCACAAAGAAAAAGTTGGAAGAGCGGTTCCATTTTTCCAAAATGCGTTTTTTCGGCAGGCCCAGCGTTTCGGACAAAAACGCCACGGTTTTGTTTTTGTCTTTTACGTAACGCTTGTTTACGCCGCAGGAATGCGTGCGGACCGATTCCGCCAGTTCGCGCCCGTTGACGTCCAAAATTTTGCCCCTTAAGCGGTCTTCGGCCAGGTAGTTGTAAATGGCGCGCTCGGCCTTGGAGGAAAATTCTTCGTACAGAAAGGTCTGCATATAAAACAGACGCAGAAAAATACACAGCGGCGCCAGCAAAATAACCATCCCCGCCGCGCGCATACGGCTTTTGACGTTGAACACAACAGGGGAGGCGGCGGGTTTTCTGAGCATAGTTATTTATCGTCCAAAACAATAATTTCGTGCGGCTTGGCGGGCACGAGGCCCAGTTTCTCCCGCGCCCGCCGGGTGATGTTTTCCGGGCTGGAAAGGCGGGAAATTTCCAGCTGTAAATACTGGTTGCGCGCTTCTTTGATTTCCACTTCGTTTTGCAGCTGGCTGATGGTGCGGCCCGAGCGGTTGATTTCAATGCGCATCACCGCCACGCCGAACCCGAAAAGACACAAGAGAAATAAAACGACGAATACTCTCATAATTTCACCCGTTCAATTACGCGCAGTTTCGCGCTGCGCGCCCGGCGGTTTTCGCGCACTTCTTCGTACTGCGGCGCAAGCGCGTGCTTGTTGACCAGCAGCCACCCGCCGGTTTTGGCCAGTTCTTTAAAGCGGTTTTTTACCAGCCGGTCTTCCAGCGAATGGAACGTCAGCACGGCGGCGCGGCCGCCCGGTTTTACAATGTCTCCCAGTGAGGAAAGGACGTTTTCCACCGTTTCCAGTTCCCGGTTGCACGCGATGCGAAGCGCCTGGAACGTTTGCGTGGCGGGGTGCGTTTTCCCCCCTCTTTTGCCGTAAACGCCTTCAATAATTTCTTTTAATTTGCCGGTGGTTTCTATCGGCCCCTGGCGGCGGGCCTGCATAATGGCCAGCGCGATTTTGGTGAAATTGCGTTCCTCGCCGTACTCTTTTAAAATCCGTTCCAGCTCCGCCATCGGCCAGGTGTTTACAATCACCGCCGCGCTGAGCGGGTTTTGGCGGTCAAAACGCATATCCAGCGGGCCGTTATTCATTATACTAAACCCGCGCTGCGGGTTATCCAGCTGGTAGGAGCTGAGCCCCAGGTCAAATAACGCTCCGTCCGCGCCGGGCAAGTTAAGTTCGGCCAGCCGCGCCGGGGCTTCGGTATAGCTCGCGTGAAAAACGCTCAGCCGCGGGTCGTTCACGCGCTCCCGGGCCATTTTCAGGGCTTCTTCGTCTTTATCAAACCCCAGTATGCGCGCCTGAGGGCCCAGGCGGCTTAAAAAGTATTTGGCGTGTCCGCCCAGCCCCAGCGTGCCGTCCACATACACGCCTTCGGGGTTGGTTAACAGGATATCGGCTATTTCCCGGGCCATAATCGGGATATGGGTCCACTCTTGGGACATTATTAAAAACCTCCCCTGTAACTGTTGGTGGGAACCAGTTTGAGTTTATTGATTTTCGTTTGCTGCGGCGCGGGTTTTTTAGTCGGGCGCGGAGCGGGCACCATCGCCGGCGCGGCCGAAGCGGGGCGCGGGGCGGGCTTGGCCGCCGGAGGCGTTTGGAGAATTTTACCGTCCCGGTACGCTTTTTGCAAATCGTGCAGCCAGACGTTTTCCAATACGCTTACTTTGTTAAACGGCATACCGTACGCGCGGTAAAGCGCCTGGTAAAGCGGCGTTTTGGCTTTGATTTCGTTGCAGAGTTTATAAAACTCGTCGCGCGGGCGGGTGTTGAGCAGATAATCCACCACGCTGTAAGCCTGCGTGTACCACAGCTCGGCCTGGGACGTATCGTAATTGCTTAAATCTTCGGTAACGGTCATTTCGTCAAACGAAATATAATCCCCCTTTAAAATCCGGCGCAGGCTGCGGTCCACCCAGCTGGGCTTTTGTTTGGTGGCGTGGATTTGCATATACACCGCCATCCCCTCCGAAAGCCACAAAGGCGAAATGGTGGGTNNCCGTCAAAATACAAATGCGTCAGCTCATGCACGGAAAGCGGATAAAAGCTGTGGCCCTCAATAACGTACATGGTATCGGCCCGCAAATCGGACGACGCGCCCGACCACGCGGGGCGTTTGGTAAATTTCATATAACTGTCTTTCTCGCCAAAGAGCATAACCAGGATTTTATTGGGTTTAATTACAATGGTAAACGGCGTTAAATCCAGCATCAGGTTGCCGTGGATAGTGTCCAGCACCGTTTTAATGTTTTCCGTAACGGGGTTTTTTTCGCGGTAAATCAGGTAATTAAACGTATCCGCCGTTAAAAAGCCGGGCGGCGGGGGCAGCCAGCGCACTTTTTGGGCCGAATCCGCCGGGCGGTATACCTGCGAGGGCAGGGATTCCAAATCATCCTTCGGGGCGACAAGCGCCACATGCTCCAGGCCGGAAATCATTTCATTAAAACTTTTTTCTTCTTCGGGCGAATACTCCACCGCACTCTCCGAAGCGGGCGGCGGCGGGACGGAAATATCGGGCCGCAGCTCCCGCGCTTTGCCGCGTTCGCTTTCCCCCGCCGGCGCTTCTGGCTGGTTGAGCACGGCGGAAGGGCGCGCCTCTTCCGAAAACAGCGCTTTTACCATGTCTTTGGGTTTTAAACCAAACGAACGCAAGAGCGGCGGAGCGATTAAAAGCGCCGCCAGCAGCCACAGCAGACAGGTGATTTTTTTCACAATATCCATTACCCGTTTTTCCTAAATAACGCAAAATGACGTTTTTTATTATCTCCGGCGGGCAGGGTATACCGCTCCACCCCCGCCAGCACCGCGCCGTATCTTTCCGGCTCGCATACCTGCGCCTGCGGGTGCTCCCCCTGGAACGCGATAAATACGCCCCCCGGCTTAACCGCCCCCAGGCACGCCTGTAAAATATCCGGCAGCTGGCCCATGGCGCGTTCGGTCAAAAAATCAAACGCAAACGCCGTTCCCTGGCCGAGGCGGGCGTTTTTTACTTTGGCGTTTTTTAAACCTACATTCAAAATAGCCCAGTTCATAAACGAACAGCGTTTTTCAATACTTTCAATCAGCGTCACCTGCGCCTGGGGCAGGGCGGCGGCAACGGTCAGGCCGATGTACCCCGCGCCGGCGCCGGCGCGGGGTACATNNGCTGGTTAAATTTAAAAAATCTTTTTTCGCCCACACCAGTTTAGCGTAGGCAACCAGGGTTTCCGCCTGCCGTTCGCTTAGCGGCAGGTTTAAAGACGCCGCATAATCAGTGAGCCGCTTTGGCATTTTTAAGCCTCCGGAAGCGTTCAATGTGTACGGCCAGGAGCTGCAGGTCGGCGGGCGTTACGCCCGGAATCCGCCCCGCCTGCCCCAGCGTCTGCGGCTTGACTTCCGCCAGTTTCTGCGCGCTTTCAAACAACAGCCCGCGCACGGAAGAAGGGTCAAACCCTTCGGGTATTTTGACGGCGTCCAGCTCCGCCAGTTTTTCGGCGTCTTTTTTGTTGCGCTCGTAATACCCGGCGTATTTGTGGTGAATGTCCGCGTGCGCACGCGCTTTTTCCGGCGTCCACGGGAACAGGTCCGCTTCGTTTTCGTCCGCGGCGGCGGACGGACTCGCAATCAGCCGCTCGCAGAGGGCGCGGTATTTTTCAAAAGGAGCTTTGTATTTTTCGTCCAGCAGGCCCAGTTTAAAGCCGTGCGGGGCAAGGCGCAGGTCCGCATTGTCGTTACGCAGTAAAATGCGGTATTCGGCGCGGGAAGTGAACATCCGGTACGGTTCATTGACGCCTTTGTTAATCAAATCATCAATCAGCACGCCGATGTACGCTTCGTCGCGGCGGAGGACAAAAGGCTCTTTGCCCTGCGTTTTGAGCGCGGCGTTTACGCCCGCAATCAACCCCTGGCCGCCGGCTTCTTCGTAGCCTGTCGTGCCGTTAATCTGTCCCGCCATAAACAGGCCGGGAATTAATTTGCTTTCCAAAGACGGATACAAATCGCGCGGGTCGGAAAAATCGTATTCAATGGCGTAGCCCGGGCGCGTGATGGAAGCGTTTTCCATTCCCGGCACGGATTTAATAAGCGCGCGCTGTACTTCTTCGGGCATGCTGGTGGAGAAACCTTGGATATAGTATTCCTCGGTATGAAAGCCTTCCGGCTCCAGAAAAAGCGGGTGGCTGGTAACGTCCGGAAATTTTTTGATTTTGTCTTCCACCGACGGGCAATAACGCGGCCCCAGGCTGTGGATATTGCCGCTGTACATGGCCGAACGCCGGAAATTTTCGCGCAGGATTTTATCCGTTTCCAGCGTGGTGCGGGTGATGTAACAGCTTAAAAAACGCCGTTTGGACTGTTCCTTTACGTCCGTAAAGTGCGACATGGGCTGAAGCGGATTGTCGGACGGCTGGAGGCGGAATTTGGAATAATCCAGCCCCCGCGCGTTAATGCGCATGGGCGTGCCCGTTTTAAAACGCAGAATATGAAGCTTTAAATCGTCCCGCAGGTTTTTTGCCAGCGCGTCAGACGGCATATCGTTATACCGGCCGCCGCGGAACATATCCGTGCCGATGTGAATGGTGCCCGCCAGGAAAGTGCCCGTCGTCAGCACGACGGTTTTGGCGCGGTAGAAGGTGCCGCGAAGCGTAAGCACGCCGTCGGCGGCGCTGTCCGACACCGAGATTTTGACGGCTTCATCCTGCATCACGTCCAAGTTGGGCTGTAATTCAAGAAAATGTTTAAAGGTAAACTGGTAGATTTTTTTGTCGCACTGCACGCGCGGGGAATGCACGGCCGGGCCTTTGCCGGTGTTAAGCATATGGTAATGCACGGCGGCGTGATCCGTTACGCGGCCCATGGCTCCGCCCAGCGCGTCAATTTCGCGCACAATCTGCCCTTTGGCGATACCGCCGATGGAGGGATTGCACGACATTTGCGCCACCGTATCCAGGCTTTGGGTGATGAGCAGCGTTTTGGCGCCCAGCTTGGCGGACGCCAGCGCGGCTTCACAGCCCGCGTGGCCGCCGCCGATAACGATGACATCGTATTTTTCTTCGCAAACAAACATTTATTTCCCCATGCAGAACTTGGAAAAAATAATCCCGAGTACGTCGTCAGGCGTTACTTCTCCGATTAAATCTTGCAAATAAGTAAGCGCGCCGCGCAGATGCTCGGCGTAAATTTCGCCCCCGGCCTGTGCATTCAGGCGGATAAGCGCGCTTTCCAGCTCCGTCTGCGCGCGCAGGAGCGCTTCGTAATGGCGCAGGTTGGAAATCATCAGTCCGTCCGCCGTCTGCGCCTCGGTTACGTCTGCGGTAACGGACGCTTTAAGCTTTTCTAACCCTTCCCCCGTTTTGCACGATACGGCAATCACTTCGTATTCGGCCGCGTCTTGGGGCAGGCAGTCCCTGCGCCCCAGGTCCGTCTTGTTAAGCACGATAAGCGTGCGCTTGTTTTGCCGGCGGATGTCCGCCCACAGTTCCCGCTCTTCGGGCGTCAGCGCGCGCGAGGCGTCCAGCACCAGCAAAATTAAATCCGCGCTTTCCATGGCGCGCATACTGCGGCGCATACCTTCTTTTTCGGCCGGGTCCAGCGCGTGTTCGCGGATGCCTGCGGTGTCGGTCAGCACGATTTTCTGGCCGTTTATTTCCAGGGTTTCTTCCACCGTGTCGCGCGTGGTGCCGCTGACGTCGGACACAATCGCGCGGTCAAACCCCACCAGCGCATTTAATAAGCTGGATTTGCCGCTGTTGGGCGCGCCCACGATGGCGGTTTTGAGGCCGTCTTTAATATATTTGCCGACGGAAAAAGTATCCGCCAGCGCCTTAATGCTTTTAAGCGCGGCGTTGATTTCCGTCTGCACAAAATCATCCGAAAGGGGCGCCATTTCTTCGTCCACATCGTCTAAGCGCACTTCAATTTGCGCCAAGAGCTCGGACAGGCGTTTCTTGAGTTCCTCCAGCCGCCCGGACAGTTTCCCGTCCAGCGAATCCATGGCCAGCTTGTGCGCGGCCTTGTTGCCGGAAGAAATTAAATCGCACAGCCCCTGCGCTTCCACTAAATCCATCTTGCCGTTTAAAAACGCGCGCTGGGAAAATTCCCCCCTCCTGGCGGGCGTTGCGCCCAAAGCGCATAAAAGCTCCAACAGCCGCCCTTTGATATAGGGCGAAGCGTGGACGGCAAACTCCACCACGTCTTCCCCGGTAAAGGAATGCGGGGCTTTAAAATAGGTCACCAGGGCTTTATCCAGCACGTCCGCCCCGTCGTAAAGGGTGCAAAGCGTCTGCCGGCGCGGCTGTAAGGCGGCGTTTTGGCGGGTAAGCTCCCCCAAAATTGCCAAAGCCGACGGCCCGGACAGCCGCACCAAAGCGACCGCCCCGCCCGTTCCCGTAGCCAACGCGCAGATGGTATGTTGCATAGGTATATTTTATCAATTTTTTAAAGCGTTTTTGGGGTGTTTTTTCTCTTCGGAAGAAGCCCGTTTGTCCGCTCCGCGCAAAAAACCGTAAAATAAGCTATACTCTGGGTATGAAAAAACTACTTTTGCTCCTCAGCATTTTATGTGTTTCGGCGGCTCTGTCCGCCGCGCCCGCCAAAGCGAAAAAAACGGTTAAAAAAGCGCCTGCCAAAAAAGCGGCCGTTTCTGCCGCACCCGTGTTTTCCCTGCCGCAGGTGCGAAGCGGCACGCAGTGGACCACGCTGGACTATACGGGCACACCTCTTTTAATTGCCGTGGTCAGCTCCGGCTGTATTTACTGCCAAAAAACGCTGGTACAGCTGGAAGAAGCCCGCAAAGCCTTAAGAGACGTACAGTTTGTAGCCGTATTTACCGACGAAGCTCCTTTAAAACCGCTGGAACTTCTGCGCCAGTATAATATCCGCACCGATGCGGTGTACGGCGGCGGCGCGCTGGCCGACCAGCTGAATGTGAACGGCGTGCCGATGCTTTTTCTCTACGACGCCAAACATCAACTGCTTAAAACGTTTAACGGCTATTCGGACAGCCGCGTAAAAGAACTTAAAAACGCCGCCGGAGATTTGGAGAAAGAAGTGAACGTCATTTCCGTGGAGGGTAATTCGTGATGAGTAAAAAAATTCTAGTGCTCACAGGCAGTCCCCGCCAGCTGGGCAACAGCGCGCTCCTGGCGGACGCGTTCATCCAGGGCGCGAAAGCCGCCGGACATACGGCCAAAGTGTTTGAAACGGCGTTTCACCCGATACTGCCCTGCAAAGCCTGCGATAAATGCTGGACTGCCGGAAAACCCTGCGTGTTTAACGACGGGCTGGACCAGCTGGCCCCGCTGTTGGAAGAAGCCGACGTGCTGGTGTTTTGCACGCCCCTGTACTGGTTTACGATGAGCGCGCAGTTAAAATCGGCCGTGGATAAATTATATGCGTATATGAAACCGGGCGCGCTTAGAAAATTACACATTAAAGAATGCGTACTGCTGGCCGCCGCCGAAGGCAGCGAGCCGGACGGCGATTACGACGGCTTAAAAGCCACCTATAAAAGTATTGCGGATTACTTAAAATGGACGGACCGCGGCAGAGTGTTGGCCGCAGGCACCTGGGACGCGGGAGACATCATCAAAACCGGCAAATTAAAAGAAGCCCAGGAGCTGGGCACGAGCATTTAATTATGCCGGATTCTCCGACGAATTTTGACCGACTGCGCCCGCGCGAAGATCAATTAAAAGCTTTTGGCTTTATTCAAGCGGCCCAAGGATATGAATGGCGCGGGATTTTACCCAAAACGCGGCTTGAAATCACCGTGCGCGTGGACAAAAACGGGCAGGTGTCCGCCGAATTGAGGGACCCGCAGTCCGGCGGAACATATATTTTGCACCGCGTTGCGGGCGCCAGCGGAAAATTTGTAGGGCAGGTGCGCCGGGAATACGAGGATATCCTCGCCCGCATAGCCGCTTCTTGCTTTGAAAAAGACGTATTTAAAAGCCGGCAGGCAAAAGAACTGATTGCATACGCGCGGGAAAAATACGGCGACGAACTGGAATTTTTGTGGAAGCAGTTTCCGGGAAATGCCGTTCTGCGCCGCAAAGACACCGGCAAATGGTATGCGGCCCTCCTGGTGCTTGCGCCGGAAAAGCTGGGGCTTCCCGCTGGCGATTTGGTGAATATTCTGGACGTACGCACCCCGCCGGGCGAAGCGGAAACGCTGGCGGACGGCAGGCGGTATTTTCCGGGCTATCATATGAATAAAAAACATTGGCTGACGATACTCCTGGACGGGCAAGTCCCCTCCCGGGAAATCTTCCGGCATATAGACCAAAGCTATACGCTGGCCGTAAAATAGCCGATTAAACACGCGCCGAATAGCCGAAAAATCATTAAAAGCACATGAAACTCCCCGGGCTTACGCCCGGGGTTTCTTGTCTAAAGAAAACCACCGGCTAGGCCGGTGGTTCAGAGTAGGTTCTACCGGACCCCGAGACAAAAAAACTCCTTTGTATAATAAATTGCCTGTGCC
>DCTQ01000045.1 GCA_002329395.1 Candidatus Avelusimicrobium alvi
TGTTCTTCTTTCGCCAGCTGATTGCCCGAGGGCAGGCGCAGGAAAAAGTCCGTAGACGGCGAAATCTGGTTCCCGTAAGGCGGCACAAACAGATACGCCAGCGTATAGGCGTAATAGGCCGGCATCGGTTTGACGGAAAAGCTGACTTTTTTGGCGGGCAGGGTGCCGTCCTGTTCAAAAAACGCCGCCAGGCCGTTGGCGTCCTGCGTCAGGCCGGCAATTAAATCCGTCTGCGCCGGAGCCGTTGCCAGGCGCCGGGCCGCCGTGTAAAATTCCTGTGCGGAAGGCGGCACGAATTTGCCTTTTTTGGCTTTTTTCTTCTTTTCCTGCGGCAGGGCTTGCACCGTGGGCTGGGCGTTTAAATCGTCCACCACCGTTATTTCTTCTTCGGCGGTTTCCAGGGTGAACGGTTCCAGCGCGGCGGCGAGGTTTTCCTGCGCGGTGCGGAAATTCTTTTCCAGCCGTTTAACCAGTTTGGCGGGTTTTTCGTCAATTTGGTAGCGGTCCGCCAGCACGCGGGCGTATTTCTCTTCGCCCAGGCGGAAATCCTGCGTGTCTTTTTCCTGCGAGAGGCGTTTAAAAAGCTCAAACATCCGTTTGATGGCGCGTTTGGCGGTTTGGCTTTCGCGCTTGACCTGCGCGGCGGAAATTTCGTCTTCCGCGCCGGCGAGCAGAAATTCCGTTACTTCGTCAAAAGCCAGGTAAGCGTAATACGCTTTTTCCATCGCCTGCTGGGAAAGAAAGGTGGGCGGCTGGATGAGGTTTCTTTCGGCCTGCGCGGCCGTCAGGGGCAGCGCGTTTACGCGGGCGGCCAGGTCGGCGCGCTGTTTGGCGGCGGACGAGGTTTGCTTGAGCAAAATATCGTATACCGAATCAAACGCCTCGGCGTAATAAAGCGGGTCGTTTTCAATGCGGTTTTGTTCCAGGTCCCAAATGTCGGCGTTGAGGGCGCTTTCCAAAAGGGCGCGGTCCGCGCGTTTGGCGGCGGAAAGCTGGGCGGGGCTGACTTCTTCCAGGTTTTCGCGCACGGCGCGCAGGGCGCTTAAAGCCTGGGCGGCGGTGCGGGGGGAGCGGTCGTCCAGCTTGGAGTTGGCCGAAGCAAACCCGAGCCGCGTGGCGCGTTCGGGGAAGAAAGACAGCATAACAGACGCGTAGCGGTTGGCCGTATCGTCCAGCATATTGTCTTCAAGCAAGGTGTCAATGTTTTCAAAATCAAAACCCGTCTGTGCGGACGCCGGGAGAGATAATCCCGCCCCGCAGAGGCACCAAGCAAGCAGCAAGAGGCGTATTGTATTTTTCATAATATAAGGGCTGGCNNGACGGGGGATAGGGTCATTTGGGTTTATCCGTTAAGAACCGGGATGATGTGCAAACGCCGGCCGGGGCCTTCTTGTATTGTAGTGTTTGCGCGCAGGCTTGTCAACCCGCGCGGGAAGCCGTTTGCAAGACGGGAGCGAAATTTGTTAAAATAAATTAACTTCAAAACGGATTGCACCCCAAAACGCGCCAAACAAAGCCGTTTACCCGCACAGCCGTTTTTTGCTATAATCTAACCGTAAACCCTTTGATGGGCCATTAGCTCAGCTGGTAGAGCAGACGCCTCTTAAGCGTAAGGTCGTGAGTTCGAGCCTCACATGGCCCACTTTGTTTTTCTGACACAATAGAATAAGTAAGGACGGATGGCGGAACCGGTAGACGCGTACGCCTTAGGAGCGTATGGAGCAATCCGTGAGGGTTCAAGTCCCTCTCCGTCCAGATTTTCGGCTAGACCGATACCAACAGGAGTGAGTGAGAATGTCCATTTTCAAAACCGCCCAGAGCGGGGAAGTAAAAACCCAACAATTAGGCAAAGAGGGCTGCCGTGTAACGCTGTCCGTAGAAGCCTCCCCCGAGCTGGTTACCAAAAGCTTTCAAAACGCCGCCGTACAGGTGCAGTCCCGCGCGCAGATGCAGGGCTTCCGCGCCGGAAAAGTGCCGCTTGACCTCGTAAAACAAAATTTTGCCGGACATATTAAAGAACGCGCGCTGGACCTGACCGTCAAAGCCGCCATCAACGCCGCCGTGGCCGACGCCAAGCTGGACGCCGTGGCCGTTCCCACGCTCACCAAAGCCGATTTTGCGGGCTTTGATTCGGGCAAACCCTTTACGTTTGAAATCGCCGTAGACGTCGCCCCGGAATTTGACGTGCGCGACTACAAAGGCATTGAAATCGCCAAAAAGCCCGACACCGCCACCGAACAGGACGTAAACGACAATATCGCCCGCGTGCTGGACGCCAACGCCCGCCTGGAAAGCGCGGCCGAAGGCGCCGTGATTGACGATAAATGTTACGCCGTCATTCACTACAGCGGCAAACGCAACGGTGCGGACGACTATAAACTCAGCGCCGACAGCGAACTGGTGGATATGTCCGCCCCGCAAACCATGCCCGGCCTGGCCGAAGCCATTAAGGGCCTTAAAAAAGGCGAAGTAAAAGACTTTGAAACCAAAGAAGGCGAAGACACCCTGTCTTTCCACGTAACCGTGGACGATATTAAAAATAAAATCGTCCCCGCGCTGGACGACAGCTTTGCCAAAGATATGGGCTTTGAAACGCTGGACGCTTTGAAAGCCAAAGTGAAAGAAAGNNAAAGCCTGGACGCCGAAGCGCAGCAGAACGCCCGCCGCGACGAAGTGGCCCAGATTGAAAACCACTTGGTAAAAGTGAATAATTTTGACCTGCCCCAGAGCCTGGTGGAAGAATATACCGAATCTTCCTTGAACAACTTTGTGCGCAGCATGACCCAGCTGAAACCCGAACAGCTGACGGCTGAACAGAAAAAAACCTTTGAAGAGCGCATCCGCCCCAGCGTGGAGAAGGACCTGCGCATCGGCTACATTGTGCACGCCATCGCCAAAAAGGAAAACCTGGAAGCCACCGAGGCGGACTGGAAAGCCGAGCTGGACAAGAGCCTTTCCGCCAACGCCCAGAATAAAGAAGACGAAAAGAAAATCAAAGCTTTCTTTGAAGAACGCAAAGCGCATGTGCTGGCCACGCTCAGCGAACGCAAAGTGTTTGATTTCCTTAAAGCGCAAGCCAATTATAAATAGTTTCTGCCGGAACGAATTCACCCCGCCCGGACAATGGGGCGGGGAGTTTCGTCCCCGGATACGGGCCGTTTTCCAAGCTGTAACCAAACGGTGCATGGCCTGGACAAACGGTTTTAACCTCAGGGAGCGGATTTGCTGATCCGCTCCTTTTTTATGCCTGATTTATTTTTTCGCTTCCCTAAACCGCGTGAAAAAAACTACAATATAACCAATCTTAATTTTTTACGGAAAATTTATGCTAAATCTAACCAAAGCCGCAAAAGAAACCATCTATATGAAAATTATGCGCGTGCTGCTGGCGATGTGTTTCCTCGTCGTGCCGCTCGTGTTTTTTACCGACTTGACCGCCAATCCGTTCTTTGTGCAGAACGTCCTTTTATATGTGCTGATAGCTTTGCTGTACGGCACGCTGGCCGTCAAATTCCTGCGCTCCAAAGATATTGATTTCACCAAAACGTTTTTTGATTTGGCGTTTTTTGTCTACGTTATCACGTGCATCGTGGGGTGGCTCTCGGCGGTTTCTTCCGCGCCGCAGGCTATGCGCCAGACGATGTTTTACGGCCTGTTAAATTACGGCAGTCTGCTGTTTATCGTTTCTTTGGGCGCGTATATGCTCAGCAAAAACGTCGTTTTTTCCGGCACGATAGAAAGCAAAACCAATTATATTTTGCTTTTCCTCGCGTGGGGCGCCCTGTGGTATTTCCTGCCGATGTTAAAAACCCATTTGCTCTCGGACGGCCTCTTTGCGCAAATGTTTGACTGGTACGGCCTCGTGCTGTGGATTTTGGGCGTATGGCTGGGCGTGCGGGTGCTGAGAAAGCTTACGCAGGAAAACATTCTGGTGCTGATGTTTGTGGCCGTATTCCTGGCCTGCTGTTACGGCGTGCTTCAGGCGCTGGGGCTTGAATTTTTATGGCCGTTTGAAATCAACCAGTTTGCCACCAAAGCTTTTTCCACCTTCGGCAATCCGAACTTCCTGTCCTCGGCCGTGGTGATGTTATTGCCGTCTCTGCTCGTATATTATATGCGCACGGACAGCAAAAAAGATTTTATCGTATACGGGCTGTTGGTGCTGGTGTACATTTTGTTCCTGTCGTTCGGGCTGGCGCGCTCGTGCTGGATTGGAGCGGCGTGCGGACTGGTGATGATGTGGATGTTCGGCACCCTGCGCGCGCTTATCTGGCAGCGCAAGGGGCGCGTGTTTTTGCTGGCCCTGCTGGCGGCGGGGGTCGGCTGGGGTTCCGTGTATGTGGACGGGACGGACGCGCCCAGCCCGGTGGCCAAACGCGCGGCGGAACTGGCGCAGGTAACGCCTTCTAATTTTACGCTTAAAGTGGACCGGGAAGATATTTTCCAGTCCCTGCACCAGCGGCTGTTTATGTGGGACGTATCCAAAGAAATTTTCCTGGAACGCCCGGTGCTGGGCAGCGGGCTGGGAAATTTCCAGATGGCGTTTGAGCAAAACCAGCCCAAAACGCTTTTGCGCTACCCGAATCTGCGGGAGCTTAAAACCATCACGCCCGCGCCGCATAACGAGCTTTTCTTCCAGCTGGGGCAGGGGGGGATTGTCGGCCTGGGGCTTTTCCTGTTTATGTTTATGGTGCTCTTTTTAGAAGTGCGCGACTTTGCGGCGCATAAAAAAGAAGGCGACAAAAAACAGCTTTTGCAGGCGCTTTTCTGCGGTATTCTGGGTATGCTGGCCGACAATATGCTCAACATTTCCCTGCACGCGGTGGTGCCGGCGTTTATTTTCTGGTGGATGGTTGGAGCGGAAGTCAGCGGCGTGGGTAAAGAAGAACGCCGCATGTCCATCACCGCCAACCCCGTTACGAAAACGGTGGCCCTGGCCATTTTGGGCGCCAGTGCGGCCGTTTTGGTGTGGCAGGGGCTGTGGCTGGCGAGCGAGTACCGCTCCTTCCTGGGGCAGAAAGACATCGCCGTCAAAAATTACGATTCCGCCGCGCAGAATCTTGCGCTGGCGCAGTCTTTGTATCCCGCCAATACCGAAGCGGGCTTCCGCCTGGGCAACGTGCTTTTGGCGCAGGGGAAATACAAAGAGGCTTTGTCCGCCTTTGAAACCACCATGTCCGCCGCCGCGTATCACGAAGAAGTGTATTTCCACGCCGCGCTGGCCGCTTTGGGTACGCACGACAACAAAAAAGCCGTGCATTATCTGATGGATAATTTAAAACTTCATCCGTATCATTTGCAGGGGTATGTGATGCTGTTGCAGCTGCTGGACGAAAACGTGATTTACGCCGACGAATCCGCCCTGGCGCTCATGGAGCGCGGCCTGACGCTGTTCCCGTATGAAACCAGCCTGTGGCGCATGGCGGGGGAAATCTACCAAAAACTCGGCGATACGGAATACGCGAAAAATACCTATAAACGCGGCCTTACCGTGGACACGCTGGACCGCGAGCTCCTGCAGCGGCTGGACGCTTTGTATCCGCGCGGGACGGAGAAGCCCGCCGTCATCGCGCAGGCCCGCCGGCTGCAGCGCTACCAGGAAAAGGCCGGCAAGTTTGACAAAATGTCCGCCTATTACCAGCACCGCCTGCGCTCCGACGTGGAAGCTTATATAGAAGAATATCCCGAAGACACCAACGGCCGCATTCTGCTGGCGCGCGTGCTTTCTTTGGGCGGCAACGACATCAAGGCCAAAGAAGTGCTGGAAAGCGTGCTGAAAGAATATCCGGACGATTTGTGGGCCAACCTCGCGCTCTCCACGCTCTACTATAAGGCCGAGGACGAAGCAAACGCCAAACGCTATTTGCAAAACGCGCTGTTCTATTATCCGCAGAATACGCTGGCGACGGCGCGACTGGAAGCGCTTTCCTGACTCGCGCCGGGGAAAGTTGGCAGACTTCCCCGTCGGAGCGGGCCGGACGGATGCGTCCGGGAAGCAAAAGTTAAAAAAAGTGGCTTTACAAACCGCGCTAAATTGCTATAATTCTAATATCTGTGTGTTGCAGGGTATAGACGATACATCGCAAGGGACAGGATTACCGAATGATAAAAACAAATAAATTCTGGAGTTATTTGATTGTTTCTCTTTTCTGCTTATCTTTGACGAGCGGAAGCTTCGTGTTTGCGGCCTCCCCGGCTAAACAGCTGGCCAAAGGCATCTCGCTTTACGAACAAAATAAAGACAACGAAGCCATGGATTATTTCATAGACGTGATGGTCTCTGGAGACAAAGACCAGGTCGCCGAGGCCAACAAGTATGTGGAATTGATTCACAACCGGATGGGCGGCATTCAGACTCCCGTGGAAGTGGATATTAATTTTAAAGAAGGCGAAGTAAAAAGCCTGGAAGACGTAACCGACTCCGCCGTGCTGGCCGCACAGCAGGAAGCGGAAGCCGCCGCCGCTGAAGCGGCCGCCAAAGCAGAGGCCGCCAAGGCCGAAGCCGCCGCTAAGGCCGCCGCCGCAAAACAGGACACCCTGGCCGAGCTGGAAGCGCAGCAGCAGGCGCTGACGGAACGCATTGAAGCCGACCGGATGGCCGCGCAGGCGCGCGCCGCCGAGGCCCGCGAAGCCGCCGCCCAAAAAGCGGCCGACTGGAACGAAGCCGCGCTGGAAGCCTCCACCGTGGGCGCCACCGCCGGAGCGCTGGGCTTAACCGCCACCGAACAGGGCGACCTGGAAGCGATTGACGCGCAGACGGACGCCGTACCCGAAGCCGCCCGCCAGGAAAGCGTGCTGAGCACCACTTCCGAGCCCGCCGCCTCCACTTTTGCGGATTTGACTTCTCCCGACGCGATTGAAGCGCGCGACATTTACACCCGCCAAAAATTGGAAAGCATGACCGCCGCCGCCGTGGAAAAAATCACCGCGGCCAAAGGCGTGCACCTCTATTTCCGCGACAACCTGCCCGACGCCATTGATATGGAAGCCGACGTCGTTTTCCAGGGCAACAAATTCCGCCCCGAAGCGCTGCCGCTTTTAAACAGCATTTATGAACTCTTGGCCCTGACGCAGGACGCGGGCTACGTCATTCTGCCGCCCGGCTCCTATACCGACGATGTAACCCTGTCCGGCATCCGTCAGGCCATGGCGCTTAATTCCTATTTTGTCAACCGCGGCATCTCGCAGGGCAAACTGCATTACAACATGGGGCTGGTGGACCAGGAACCGCCCGCCCGCTTTGCCAACCTGAGCGGGCTGTCCATCGTGTTTGATTTCTCCGCCAAGCTTCCCACCCGGATGGAGAAAAACGAAGGCAACGAAAAAGCTCCTCTTTTGAGCATGGCCGTTGTGCCGCAGTGCCACGCCATTGACCGCTCCCTGGGCGAAGCGTATGCGATTGACTTCTCCGTTTTGGAAACCGTAAACCCCGTGGACAACTGGGTCATGCAGGTGGTCCAGCACGGCCGCGACGGCAATTTCTACGTCGTACGCCAGCTGGAAGGCTTCACGCCCGTCTACCACCAGATTTTGTGGAACGGCAGAAAAGGCATCATCGGGCCCGAACTGCCGTGCGGCAAATACACCTTAGTGTTAACCGCCACCGATTTGAAGGGCCAAAAACAAACGCTGCGCCGCCGCGTGGTGGTTAAATGTTCCGCGCAGAAAACCGCCGGTTCTTCCTGCACCACCGCCGCGTGCCAAAAAACGGCCGCCGACGATTTGTGCCCCAAATGCAACTATCAAACGCCGCGCCTGTGGGTAAAACCGGGCCGCACGATGAAGGCGGTTTCCGCCCCCGCCGCGCCGGCCGCGGAGTCGTACAACGTGCAGGAAACGGTGACGGATACGGCCTCTTACGATACCCCCGATACGCTGGCGGATACGCTCGGTACGGATACGACGTACGCGCCGCTGCCGTCTTCCCAGCCGTACGCCGCGCCGCAGGGCGCCGCCCCGCAGACGGCCGCGCCCGTGAACAATCCCTATGATATGCCGTATGAACAATACGGAAATTAATCCGAGGTAAATATGAGTCTTTCAGAATCCTTGATTGGCAAGAATATGAATGCGCACCCGGACTGCCTGGGTATTTACATCGGAATTGACGAGATGTATGTGGCGCAAAGTTCTAAAAAGGACAGCGGCACCGTGCTGGAATCCCTGGTGCGCGTGCCGATTAACGCCGTTGATAAGACCCTTTTAAAGCCCTTAGATTTAAACGAAACGTTTTTTTCTATGGACAACTGGCTTGAGTCGCTCGGGAAAGTAACCTCCAAAAAGAAATGGAAAACCAATAAAGTGGTGGTCAGCCTGGCTCCGGCCTTCTGTCTGCTGCGCCATTTCGTCATTCCCGGCACCATTGAGCGCAAAATGTGGAAGAGCTCCATCCCGCTCCAGGCGCGCAAATACATCCATTTCCCGTTTGAAAAAGCGGAATACGCCTACCACGTTTACGAATTTGAAACCGCCGCCACCAAGCAAAAACGCCTGGGCGTGGTGTTTGCCATGACGACGAAGCTTATCATTGAACGCCTGCAAAAAGGCCTTAAATCAGTGGGCCTGGAGCTGGTGTCGGTGGAACCGTCCAGCCTGTCTTTGGGCCGCGCGTTTAACGACAGCGACAAAGAAGCCGTCGGCCAGGGCGGCCGCATTTATTCTTTCTTCGGCAAAGATATGGCGAGCTTCGTGTTTTTAAACGAAAACGCGCCCGTTTTATTGCGCGATGTGGAAATTTCCGGTTCGCTTCCGGCCGAACGCCGCCGCTTTGAAATTACCAACTGCACGGAATTTATCGCCAAACAGCTGGAAAAAGATCCGTTTGAAGAAGCGGTTATCGTCGGCCACGAAACGGAACAGTGGATTCCCGCGCTGGAGGCCGACTCCAAAAAGCCCGTGCGCAAATGGAATTTGAGCGAAGTCTACGGCATTGAAACCAAATCCGCCGGAGAAATCGCCGCCATCGGCGCGAGCATTAAGTTCTACGAGCACAAAACGCCGGATTTGGATTTTACCAAAGGCAACCGCCTGAGCGAGTACGAATTCAACGCCAGCCTGACCGCCTGGAAAGTGGCGGCGGTGGTGATAGTGATTTTCCTGCTCCTGATCGGCAAAGGCTGGCTGGGTATGCAAAGCAAAGAAAAAGAATTGCGCCAGACCAAAGCTTCCAACCGCCAGACCATTTCGGATTTTGACGGCTTAACCGCCAGCCAAATCCAAAGCAATCTGAGCAAAATGAAAAGCCAGAACAGCAATCTGGAGGCGATGCTCAAGCACGATAATTTCATCACTCCGCTGTTAATGGAAGTGGTGGACAATATCCCGCGTGAAATGTGGATTACCAAGTTTACCTATACCGATCCGTTCCCGTCCAAAGGCACCGAAGCGCGCAACATCACGATTGAAGGCGCGATTAAAACCGGTAAAGACGGCCGTGCGGATTTGGCGCTGGGCAACCAGTTTAAAGACGCGCTGGTGCAAATGCCGAACTTTAAGAAAATCTGCGGCAATTCCGCCACCATCCGCTACGTAAACGTGGCGGGGGCGGGGAATACCGCGTCAAATTCCACCTCGGGCCGCCCCGGCGCCGCGAGCCAGGAAACGGGTTTCGTGTTCACCTGCGTCAAAGAAGGAGGTCGCTAACATGGCTGCCAACCTGAAAACTAATAAATTTGTGGAAAACCTGAAAAAAGGGTTTGAAGACATCAAGACGGTTGCCGAGGAAGGCAATTTTAAACTGTTCTTAAAGCAGTTTATTGCCGTGCTGGTGGTGTTTTTGGCGTTCAAATTCATGTCCGGAAAATTTGCGGAAAAAGTGTCCAACTTTGAAGGCCAGATGGACGCCATCCGCGTCCAGCAAACCAGCGAACGCGAATACCAGAACAATAAAAACCAACTCTTGTCCCTGGAGCCGCGCTTCCCCGATATTTCGGCCAAGAACGAATGGCTGTTAAGCCAGATTCTGGGCATTTTTAAAGCGGCCGATATCACGCCGCAGATGGAAGGCTCCCAGGCGGAAGATACGTCCAACGCCACCTATGTGGCCGCGTCTTTGCGCGTCAACGCCGATATGGGGTTCACGCAGTTTGCGGAGTTTTTGGCGGGCGTGGAAAACCGCGACGAATATGTGAAAGTGTCCGAGTTCTCGCTGACCAAGGCCACCGAATCCGAAAACCTGGGCAAAAACAAAATTTCTCTGCGGTTCAATACCATTTTCCCGAAAGAAAAAATTGCCAAATCCCTGTTTAAGGATTATGATAAAATTATGCAGGAGCAAACAGAAGCCAAATCCGCCAAAAAAACCGGCGCCAAGGGGGTAAATAAATGATGAAGAAAACTGTCTGCGTATTTACCTTGCTCGGCCTGGCGGCGGTTCCTTNNNNGTCGTGCCCGCCGTGCCCGCGTCTAAAACCGCGTCCAAAGCCGCCCGCAAAACGGCGGCGAAGCCGCGCACGGCTTCGGCAAAACGCGCCGCCCGTCCGGCCGCCGCAACCAATCCGGAATTAATGGGCAAAACCGCTCCCGGCGTGCAGGAAACGCTGGCCGCGCAGGCGGACGTATCGGTGGAAGCGGTAGCGGCGCCTGTGCCCGCCGAAGGGCTTGCCGCGCCGGCCGGTGCGAATGCTCCCGCGGAAGCGGCCGCTCCCGCCGCGCAAGGGGAAGATTTTGTGGTGCAGCGCGAGGAAGTAGCGGAAGAAACGGCGGAAGTAAAAGCGCCGCGCGTGGTGTATAATCCCAAAAACCGCCGCGATCCCACTTTGTCGCCCGACGACTTTTTATTACTGCAGTACCGGGAACAACAGCGTTTGGCCGCTCTTGAAGCGGAACGCCAGCGCAAACTGGCGGAAGAAAGACGCAAACGCGAAGAAGCGGAACGTCTGCGCCAGCTGGAGCTTGCGCGCATTAAAGACCCGACCCGCGAAGTGCGTAATAAAATTAGAGTCGGCGGCATTATCGGCCAGGAAGTGTTTATCGGCAGCAAGATTTACACGGTGGGCAAGAGCATCTACGGGGCCCGTATTGTGGAAGTCCGCCCCGATGAAGTGGTATTCTCTTACAAAGGCCATAAATTTGTACGGAAAGTTCAGTTATAATAATAAAATAAGCAACTCATTTAGGAATAAATCACAGGAGGACAGATGACAAATCGTTTAGCAGTTGTGCTGGCGTGTGTTGCTGCCTTGGGACTGGGGGGAACGGCTTCTGCGCAGCAGGCCCGGCAATCCCTTCCCAGCGACAACACGATCGCCTTGACGGAGGAAACGACGGTGAAGCTGTCGGGCGAATCCGATCTGTATAAGGAAACCGAGACTTCGTCTCCCCTGGACCGCAAAGTGTCCATTCGCGTTTCCAACGTACCGATATCGGCGTTTTTAAACAGCATTACCACCCAGGCCAAGATTAACTTTATTATGAGCGAAGAATTCGCGAATAAAAAAGTTACCGCTTCGCTTACCCGGGTAACGGTGCGGGAGGCCCTGGATACGCTGCTTCGCGTACACGGCTTGGCTTACCAGCGCATCGGCAAAAGCGACAGCTACGTCGTAACCAAGCGCTCCAACGACGCGCCGGATACGATTACCAAAATTTACACCCTCAGCTATATTTCCCTGCAGGGTATCGGTTCCGCGCAGAGCGAGCTTAACAGCATTATGCCGCAGGACGTTTCCTCCGGCGGTTCTTCCAGCAGCGTGTCCAGCTCCAGCACGGACAGCGGCATGAGCCTGGGCGGCGGTATGAGCGGATCTTCCGGTTCGGACTCCTACAGCGGCGGCGCGGAAATCACGGCTATTGTGAAGAGTATGCTTTCTCCCGTGGGCAAAATCGCCGTGGACCCCCGCACCAACAAACTGATTGTTACCGACGTGGCCGAAGTGTTCCCGCAGGTGGAAAACATTTTGGCCGAGCTGGACGTAAAACCCCCGCAGATTTTGATTGAAGCGCAGATTGTGGAAGTCAGCAAAACCAGCGGTTTAAGCCTTGGTTTTGAATACGGCGGCGACGGCGGAACGATGGTGTCTATGACCGGCCCCAAACGCGTGGTGGACTTTGACTATATCAAAGGCAACGGCGTAAAAGGCTGGAACTACATCTTCCCGACCAAAGACCAGATGAACAGCGATTCCAGTTCCGGCGGCGACAGCGGCAGCAGCTCCTCCTCCAGCTCCGACCAGAGCGACGAAGGCGGTCTGTTGGACTTCTCGGCCTTTAACATTGTGCTTAAAAGCCTCTTAACCCGCGGCGAAGCCAAATACCTCGGTAAACCGAAAGTGGTTACCTTGAACAACAAAACGGCCACCATCACCACCTCTACGGACGCCACCGTCGGCCAGACGATGAGCCAGTCCGGCAGCGGCTCCGGCGAAGGGATGACCACCACTTCCGCGGAAAGAAAGAGAGTCGGTCTTACGCTGCAGGTTACTCCGCAGGTAAACCGCGAAGGCTACGTCACGCTGTATGTGCAGCCCTCGTATTCCGACTTGGTCAGCTCCGGCTTTGACTTCTCTAAAGATACCACCACCCGCGCCGCGTCCACGCTGGTTCGCGTGAAAAACGGCCAGACGGTGGTTATCGGCGGTCTGCTCACCTCGCGTGAAACGGACCAGACCCGCAAAGTGCCGCTCCTGGGCGACATTCCGATATTGGGCTGGCTGTTTACCAGCAAGACCAAATCCAAAAGCACCACCGACTTGGTCATCTTCATCACCCCGACCATTTTGGCGGAATAACAACGATTCAGCACTCATACCTGCCCCCGGTTACTCGGGGGCAGGTATGGTAAACAAGACAAACAGGGTTTAGTAAAGAGGATTAGGAAATGGCAAAACAGTTAAGCGAGATTTTGATGGAACAGGGCGCTTTGGACGCCGAGCAGGTAAAACGCGTTCAGCTCTACGCCAAGCAAAACAACGTAACCGTTGCGGAGGCTGTTGTTAAATTCGGTTTCGCGACCGAAGAACAAGTAACGGCCGCGCTCTCCAAACATTTTTCCGTTCCCTACGCTTCCAGAGAAAACGGCATTTTGGTGCCGGAAAAAGAGCAAAACCTGCAGGAAATAATTCCCGAAAAATTCGCGCGCGAGAATATGGTAATCCCGCTGTTCGTGGAAGAGGATGAACTGGCCGTGGCCGTGCTGGACCCGACCAACGTGTTCCTGCTGGAAAACATTAAAATGATGTCCGGCAAGCAGGTGCAGCCGTTCATCGCCAGCAAAAGCCAGCTTTTAAACGTTATTGACGCTTTTTATTCCAATAAAAACCTGCTGGAAGAAGTAATGAACGAAGCCGCCAAGCCGACGGCGGAAGGCGCCGCGGCGGGGGAAGGGGACGAGGATGTGGACGTTTCCGGCTTTTTGGATTTGGATAAAATCTCGCCCAACACCTCGCAGTACGTCAAGCAGGTAAACGCCATTCTGCGCCAGGCCATCGCCGAGCGTACGTCTGATATTCACCTGGAAATGTTTGACGAGCGCGTCAGCCTGCGCTTCCGCATTGACGGTTCTTTGTACGAACGCACCGCGCCGGCCAAAGAATCGGTAAACGCCATTATTTCCCGTATTAAAATTTTGTCCAAGCTGGACATCGCGGAAAAACGTCTGCCGCAGGACGGCAGCTTTACCATCCGCTACCAGAACCGCTCCATTGAAGTCCGCGTTTCCGTATGTCCCGCAGTATACGGCGAAAAGCTCGTGCTTCGTATTTTGGATAAAGGCACCGGGGAAATGAACGTGGACAAACTCGGTTTTGAGCCGGAGCAGAAAAAGGCCTTCTTGGAAGCCGCCAACCTGCCGCACGGCCTTATCTTTTTGACGGGGCCCACCGGTTCGGGTAAATCCACCACGCTTAACGCGGTGCTTACCACCATCCGTACCCCGGAGCTTAACTTTATGACCCTGGAAGACCCGGTAGAATACAAACTCGCCGGTATCAGCCAGGTGCAGGTCAAGCCCGCCATCGGGCTGACGTTTGCGGCCGGCCTGCGTTCGTTCCTGCGTCAGGACCCGGACGTCATCCTGGTAGGTGAGGTCCGCGATAATGAAACGGCCGAAGCCTGCTTAAAAGCGGCTTTAACCGGCCACCTGGTGCTTTCCACGCTGCACACGAACGAAGCGCTCGGCGCCGTGCCGCGTTTGATTGACATGGGGATGGAGCCGTTCCTGCTGGCCAGCTCGCTGGCGCTTGTGGCGGCGCAGCGTCTGGTACGCATCCTGTGCCCGTACTGCAAAGTGCCGCACATCCCGGATCCGGCCACCCTGGCGCGCATCATTCAGGAAGGCCGCTTAAATCCGCGTGACCAAAACTCCTGGACGTTCTTTAAATCCGTGGGCTGCCCCAAGTGCTTCGGCACCGGTTTTATGGGCCGCCGCGCCATTTACGAAGTATATCGTATGACGGAAGAAATGCGCAACATCATTTACAAAACCCAGGACCTGGTGGAGTTAAAACGCGCCGCCGTACGGTCCGGGGCGCTCAACCTGCGCGCCAACGGATGGCATAAAGTTATCCGCGGGCAGACGACGGTGGACGAAATTCTGAGCATTACTACGGCGGACGAATAAACGGCCGCATCTTAAACAAGAGGGTTTATGCAAAAATATACGTATACGGTGAAAGACGCCAACGGAAAAACCCTGAAGGGTTCCGTTTCGTCGGATAACAGAGAAAAAGTGATTTTGGCCCTGCAGAACAAGGGCTACCTGGTGCTGGAAGTGAAAGAAGGCACCGGCGGTTTGTTCGGCGGAGGCGGTTCTTCTTCGGCCCGCAAACGCGGAGGAAAAGTGCCCGGCCACGTGCTGGCGTTCTTTGCCGAACAGCTCTCCACGCTGATCGCGGGCGGCGTGCCGCTCGTGCGCGCGGTATCGCTGCTGGGCGAATATGCGTCCAACCCCACGCTGGGTTACGTACTGACGCAGGTGGCGAAAGATATTGCGGGCGGTCAGTCTTTGCATACGGCTCTCTCGCACCATCCCAAAACCTTCAGCCACACCTGGCTTTCGCTGGTGCAGGCGGGTGAAGTCGGCGGTCAGCTGGCCGATACGCTGATGCAGGTGGCCATCTACACCAAAACGCAGGAAGGGATGAAGAGCAAAATCATCACGGCCATCACCTACCCGGCCATCCTGATGCTGGCGTCCGTGGGCGTGCTGATTTACTTTATTTTGGGTATCGTGCCGACCTTTGCACAAATCTTTAAAGATTTTAACATTGATTTGCCGCTGATTACCGTTATCGTGCTGAACGTATCGGGCCTGCTCATCAACAACGGCGTGCTGATTATCGTTACGATTGTATTTTTGATTGTGGCCTTCCGCTTTTACATCAAAACGGCCGACGGGAAAAAACGCTGGCACTCGTTCCTGCTGTCCATGCCGCTTTTCGGCAATTTCCTGAAAAACATTTACTACGACCGGATGCTCTCCACGCTTTCCACGCTGCTTAAAAGCGGCGTAACGATTTTAAACGCCATTTTGGTGTTGGAAGAATCGTTTGACGGAAACGTCATCATCCAGAACGCGTTGAAACACGTCCGTTCCGAAGTGGCGGCCGGTAAATCCATTTCCGATTCGTTCCGCGCCACCGGGGTATTCCCGGGCCTGATGACGGAAATGATGCTGATGGGCGAAGAATCGGGCAAGCTGCCCAGCATTATCGCCACGCTTTCCAAGTTCTACGCCGATAACGTAGACCAGTTTATCGCCCGTTTTTCCGCGGTTATTGACCCTATCTTAATCTGCGGCGTGGGTGCGCTGATTGGTATTATCGTGGCGTCCATCTTCCTGCCTATTTTCAAACTGTCCCAAATCGGCGGCAACTAATACGGGGGAATGTATGAGAACGCAAAAAGGCTTTACTTTGCTGGAAGTGTTAATTGTCGTGGTGATTGCGGTTTCCGTAGCGGCGTTTGCCGTTCCGGCGTATAAGAAATCGCAGGACCGCAACCGCTATATGGCGGCGCAGGGAGCCCTGATTGATTTGGGCAACGGCGTGCGCGCGCTGCGCGCCGATTTGGCGGTGGACGCGCCGAACAAAGCGTTTCCCACATCCGGCTACCTGGCTGTCAGCGCTTCCTGGCAGGGCACGTCCGGCACGAATTACACAAATTCCAAAGACAAACCTTTGTCCGAGCTTAACAACACCACGCTCGGGTACGCGTTGTTTTCGCGCCGGTATATGTCGCCTATTGCGTTTGATTCCGGCAACAGCTTTAAAGGGTATCTGTTTTACATTTGCCCGCAAAATACGTCTACTTCCAGCGTTTGCTGCCAGAGCAATTCCAACGCGGTGGCCTGCATGAGTGACTCCAGCTATGCCTCCCGCCCCACCAAGGGCCAGTATTACGGCGCGCTTTATACGCTGGATGGCAACGTAACGCGTTTGACAAAGTAATTTTTTGTCTTGACAATGCCGGAAAACGGCGCAATACTGTAATAAGGGTTTTTATATGATAAAGAACAGAACTGGTTTTACGCTTATTGAGCTTTTAATTGCCGCCACTATTATTGGTATTTTGGCCGTGTTCGCCACGATTGCCTACCGCAACAGCGCGGCGCAGACCCGCGTGGCGGGGGCTAAAGCCAAGGCGGATTCGCTGGCGTGGGCCGTTCAGCGCTACAAGCTGGATCCGGTGGCGTGCCTTTCTATTACGAGCAACAGCAATTTGACGATTGCCAATTTGATTAACTGCGGTCTTTTGGAAAGCGGCGGCGCGTGGACGGACGAGTATTTTACATACGAAATCTGCAACGGCTCCGGTTCCAATTGTTCCGGTTCCGGCGTCAGCAGCGACGCTTTGGCCTGTATGAGCGGACAGTCTTCCAAACTCCCTTCCCAATACTTAAAGAGTAACGGGTATTGGTACTGCGTGGGGGATGTTTCGGGCGCCAAAGAGCATTTGGGGACGAACTGAGTATGAAAAAAGGTTTTACGTTAATGGAAATTTTGGCCGTGCTGTTGGTGATTGCCGTCGTGGTGTCCATGGCGGTGCCGGTGTTTCGCTCGGTCCGCTACGAAGTAAAGAACGGGCAGGCAAAAACGGCCGCCAAAAAACTTGCGGACGCGATGCGCTCCTATTACCAGGTAAGCCGCGGCCTGGGCGTGCAGCAGGGCTGTTTTACGCCGACGACCACCGATGGCCGGAACATCGTTATGGCGGCCGCCAGTACGTGCACTTCGCCCACTTCGGACGGTATTCCGTACCAAAACAGCGCGGTGACAAATTCTTCCCGCTCGGCGGTGTCGCAGCTGTTTGCGTGCGGGTATTTGTCGTATAAAGATTTTGTCAGCCTGCCTTACGAATTTTGCACGTGCAACCCGATTAAGGGCGGTTCCCAGCCGGCGAAATGCCAGATTTCCGAAGCGACGGGAACGAATACGCCGTTTGCCGTGGTGCGCGGCGTTGACGGAGCGGGTAAAAAATATACGGCTTCCGCCTATCATATTTACGTTGACCAGACGATGAAAGTAAAAGATAATGCCGACTAGGGGTTACCAATGAAACGCATTTTAAAACGCATTTTAAGCAAAAAAACAGGCGTAACGATTTTGGAAGGCTTAATCGCCCTGGGGCTTTTGGCGCTGGTGGCGGCGGGCACGTTCGGCGTGCTTCTTTCCGTATCGCGCAAGGCGGGCAGCCCGGACATCCGGGAAGCCATGGTGCTTGCCGTGGAGCGGGCCAACGAACAGCTGCAAATGTACACGCCTGTGATGGGCTCTATTTCCAACGCTTCGCTTCCGTCGGAGCTGGAATACGGCTTGTGCGGCGGCGATTCCGACCCGCTGGGCATCGGCACCAACCACGACATCAACTGTATGCTTCCCCCGTTGTGCGATAGAAACAATTCCAGCTTTTCGTACCGCACCGGAGTCAGCAAGGTAAATATGTCGCTGCCGCACGTAAGCAACTACGGCAGTAACGGCTTGGTAAGCGGGTGGGGGGCTTCGCCGCTCGCCACGGTGCGCAGTATAGAATTTTCAATTACTTGCAACGGGTTTACGTTATGATGAATAAAAAGGGTTTTACGTTAACGGAAATTTTACTCGCGGTGATGATTATGGGCATTATCGGGGTGGCGCTTGCGTCTTTAACGACGGCGGCGTCGCGCGAATCGGGCGTAGGCCGCAGCAAAGTGCTTTTGCGCAACAATTTATCCATCGCCATCCGCCAGCTCCGCCAGGATATCCATCAGTCCAGCCGGGTGATGTATGTGCGCGGGCGCATTGATTCTTCTTCCGCGGGAACGGTGGTGCCTTTGCTGGTGCTGGCGAAAAATGCGGATATGAACGATGCGGCCATCAACTCCATGTCCAGCCCTTCGTACGTCACGTATTGTTTTGTAACGGGTTCCACGTCGGCCACGCCGTCGGGGGCTTTGTCGGAAGGGAAGATTTACCGCCGGGAAAGTTCCGCCGCTCCGTCCTGGAGTTCTTCTACTCCTTCGTGCGGCACGCCGGCGTCGNNTTTTTCTGCACAACGTCAAATTTATCCCGCCGATTGGTTCGTCGGGCGACGCGCAGTATTATCCCGTCCCGCTGTTCCGGCTTTCGGCGAATGATTCCGTATACAGCGAGAAGGACACTTCCACCGCCGAGGCCCGCCGCAAAGATTTAGGCAGCGTCCTGCTGGTTAAAATGATTACCGAACTGCCCAGCACGCCGGTGGTGAACGAAGCCGTGGAAGAAATTTTTGTACTGCCCAACGGTTTTAGGGTGCAGAACTAAGGGGTTTTTTATGTTTAAAAATAAAAAAGGCGCAGCTTTATTGCAAGTTTTATTGGTTACCGTTATTTTAGCGGGTTTGGCGACGATGCTCCTGCGCGCCAGCCTCTCCCGTTCCACGGCCGCGCGCCAAACGCGCCGGACGGTGTCTGCCCAGCTGCTGGTCAATTCGTGCATGGCCGAGGTTAATACGCTCTGGTCCATTAAAAGCCCGGAAGCTTTCGCGCGGGATATGAACCAGTGCCTGATGTACTGCAAATCTACGGATACGACCGCTACGTGCTCGGTCGCCAACTCGGTGCGCACGCATACGTGCACCATTCCGGTTAACGGCAGAGACTATACGGTAACGGCTGAATTTACCGAATCGGCCCCGACGGCGGACGGCGCCAGAAAGTGCGAGCTGTCCTATACGGTAGACGACTCCCAGGGCGTTCTATAACGGGTCCGCTCTATGAGAACCCTTTGCGTTTATTTACTGATTTGTCTGGCAAGCGTGCCGGCGTGGGCGCAGCGCAAGTCCGCCGCGCCGGACGCGTCTCCGTCCATCCGCGTCTCTACGGCGGTGGAAGCGCCCCAGTCCAACATTGATTTATTAAAACAATCCCTGCAAACTTCGTCCGCTGTCGCGGGCCCGGCGGATGCCGCCGCGCTGCCTGCGGTCCCCGCGCCGGCCCCTTCGGCCGTTCAGCCCGCCGCCCAGGCGGCTTCTTCGGCCACCACGCTGGATATGCCGCTTGATATGGGGGGGACGGTGCAGTCGGTGCAAACCTCGGTGGCGCCGGTTAAAAAAACGCTTTCTCCGTCTGTAGCCGCGCGCGTACAGCAGGCCAATCAAAAACGCGCGCAGGCCGCTAAAAAAACTTCCAAACCGACGGCGCTGGAAAAAGATATTGAAAAATCCAACGCTTTGCTGCCCGCTTCCGAACAGGCGGCGCAGGAAAGCGAAGGGGAGCTTTCGGAAGAAGAAGCGGCCGCCGACGCGGAACTGGAATACGCGGTGAAAATGCTGGAAAAATCCAAAGAAGCGGTGCAGACCGCGGGCCGTTATATTCCGCCGTCCGCCGCGCAGAACAAACCCAAAACGGTTCCCGCGCCCAACAAAAAATTTAATCCGAACGCTTTCCGCCCCGGCGTAACGTGGCAGGAATCCAACAGCACGCATTTTACCATTTACACGCAAAAACGTTCTTCGGGCATCAGCTCGTCTAATATGTCCATGACGTTTGAGTCCGCCTATCAAACGCTGCGCCGCTTTATTCCGTGGATGATGTCGGGCAAGGTGCGCGTGTTTGTGTACCAGGACCACCAATCCTATCTGCGCCACGAGCCTAACGCCAAAGCCTGGACGCGTGCGCTGGCGTATCCGACGCGCGGCGAAATTGTGGTATACGACGAGCCGGGCAAAAACCAGGAACTCAAAGAAGTGTTTACCCACGAGCTGACGCACATTTTTACGCAGCAGTTTTTTGACCGCCACAAAACCGGCCGCATTATGACGCCCACCTGGCTTGACGAAGGCCTGGCGGTGCTGATGGAGGACCAGGCGTATAACGGGATGAAAGGCGGCCCGTGGAACAACGATTTTAAAACAGTCAATTTCCAGCGGGATCCGTCCGAAAAAGTGGCCACATTCGGTTCTTCTTCCATGTTCGGCTCCGCGCGGACGTTTACTTCCAAACGCGCCGGAAAACCCGTGTATTTGGTTCCGTTTGCGGAATTTATGGAAGAAGGCTCCCTGGCCGCCGCCGAAGGCCGCGGCAAAACGCAGGATTGGTATTTTCAGGCCTATTTGATGGTGCGCTTTCTGCTGAACCCGGCGGGGGGGAGCTCTCCGTCCAACCGGATGCAGTTTGAACAGTTTACGCGCCTGTTGTCCCAGGGCGAGCCGGTGCGTAATGCTTCCACCGGGTTTTTAGTGAAAGACTCTCGCGGGAAAACCGTGTACCAGCCCTACTCGGTGGATAAAGCGCTGGGCCGCGCCTACCGCTACAGCACGATCGCCAACTTTGAGGATAACTTCTGGCGTTGGGCCGGCAGGTAAGCGTTGGCAGGACGGATTTAAAACCCCGGTTTTACAATATACCCCGCGAATTATACGCGGGGTATTTAATTTCTATTCCGGCACCGGGGCAATTTGTCGGATGAGGCCGCTTGGAAAGCAGGCCGTGCAGATAAAGAACCGTCCCCCGGAAAACTTTTGTGTCCCCGAATGTTTCTCTCCCAAGNNGCCAGGCCAGAGCCCCAAGGCCCGAACCCTGCGGGTAGCCACACATTTGGGGATGACTCCCTGGTGAGCGAGCCCTGCGGGCAATCTGGATGGGTGTGTCCGTTTTGTCGTTTTATGCAGGT
>DCTQ01000070.1 GCA_002329395.1 Candidatus Avelusimicrobium alvi
ATACTTGGAAGAGAAACATTCGGGAATGTAAAAGTTTTCCGGGGGGCATTTTTCTATGCGCAAACACCCGGCTAATGGAGCCGTACTATCCCAATAAATCAAACAAAAAACCCCCGCGGTAAACGGGGGTTTTTAAAGACCTGTCCGGAAAACTTACATATGTCTTTTTTTAACTTTCATACGGGCGATTGCCTGCTTGATTTCCAACTCGGCCAGTTCAAAATCAATGTCGGCGTCTTTGTTGGAGAGGGACTCTTTGGCTGCCTTAATTTTCTGCTTTTCGGCCTCTTCGTCAATTGCACCAGCCAGTTCCGCCCCTTCGGCAAACACGTTTACCACGTCGTTTAGGACTTCCACAAAGCCCCCCAGCGCGGCAAACTCTTCTTCTTTCCCGTCCTTTTTGTAACGCAGGGAACCCATCCCCAGCTGCACGATGGTTTTCACGTGCCCGGGCAGAATGCCCATCTCGCCCAATAAAGCGGGCAGGATGACCATATCCACCTCCAGGTTGGAGAGGAGCTGTTTTTCCGGCGTAATCAGGTTTAGGGTCAGTTTCTTGGCCATAGATTACTCTTTGTCTTTGACTTTTTCGTAGTTGGCCAGCACGTCTTCAATGCCGCCGCACATGTAGAAGCAGGATTCCGGGATATGGTCATACTCACCGTCTACAATGCCCTTAAAGGCTTTGATGGTGTCGGCCAGTTTAACGTATTTGCCCGGGTGTCCGGTGAATTGTTCGGCCACCGAAAACGGCTGCGACAGGAACTTCTGGATTCTTCTGGCGCGGGCCACGGTTTTCTTGTCGTCGTCCGAAAGTTCGTCCATACCCAGAATGGCAATGATATCCTGCAAATCTTTGTATTTCTGCAAGACTTTGCGCACGCTCTGGGACACGTTGTAGTGTTCGTCGCCGATGATGCGCGGGTCCAGAATGCGGGAAGTGGAATCCAGCGGATCCACAGCCGGGTAAATACCCAAGCTGGCAATCTGGCGCGAAAGCACGGAAGTGGAGTCCAAGTGCGTAAATGTGGCGGCCACGCCGGGGTCGGTCAAGTCGTCGGCGGGCACGTATACGGCCTGAATGGACGTAATGGCGCCCTTTTTCGTAGACGTAATACGTTCCTGCAGGTTGCCGATTTCGGTGTTTAAGGTCGGCTGGTAACCCACGGCAGACGGCATACGGCCCAATAAGGCGGACACTTCGGAGTTGGCAAGCACGAAGCGGAAAATATTGTCCAGGAACAACAATACGTCCTGGCCTTTTACGTCGCGGAAGTATTCGGCCTGCGTAAGAGCGGTAAGAGCCACTTTGGCGCGCGCGCCCGGCGGCTCGTTCATCTGTCCATAGACGAGCACGGTTTTATCCAGCACGGTGCTCCCGTCGGACAGTTTGGACTCGCTCATTTCCAGCATCAAATCGTTGCCTTCGCGGCTTCTTTCCCCCACGCCGCCGAAGACGGAGCTGCCGTGGTGCTCGCGCGCCACGTTGTTGATAAGCTCCATAATAAGCACGGTTTTGCCTACGCCCGCGCCGCCGAACAGACCCACTTTTCCGCCTTTCATATACGGAGCGATGAGGTCAATTACTTTAATACCGGTTTCAAAAATTTCCGGGGTCGGGTTTTGGTCTTCCAGAGAGGGCGGATCGCGGTGGATGGGCATATCCATATCGGCTTTGATATCGCCTTTGTGGTCCTGCGGTTTGCCCAGCACGTTCATCAGGCGGCCCAGGCACGCTTCGCCCACCGGCACGGAAAGGGGGCCCTCGGTGTCTACGGCTTTGGCGCCGCGCTGCAGGCCGTCGGTGCTTTCCAGCGAAACGCAGCGGACGATGCCGTCGCCCATTTGCTGGGCCACTTCGGCCACGATTTTTTTGCCGCCTTCCATATCAATTTCAATGGCGTTTTCAATGGCGGGGAGGTGGTCTTGTTCAAATTGAACGTCCACCGCCGCACCGATGATCTGAATTACTTTTCCAGTCTTCATATGGTTTCCTGTATTCTAAGAATTAGCTGTTTAGGGCTTCGGCCCCGTTCACAATATCCAAAATTTCGTTGGTAATGCTGGCCTGGCGCACTTTGTTGAGCTTTACGCCCAGCGCGGTAACCAGTTCCCCCGCATTTTTGCTGGCGGCGTCCATCGCGTTCATGGTGGCGGCCAGGTTGGCGGCCTGCGATTCCAGCAAAAAGCGGTACATATTGGCTTTTACCAGACGCGGCACCAGAAGCTGGAAAATTTCCAGCATGCCGGGCTCAAACAGAAAATCGCTTTCGTCTTTGTCGTTGTGATGTTGTTCAAAATCAAACGGCAGCATTCTCTGTTCCACCAGGTTCTGGCTGGCGAGGGACTTGAAGTCGTTGTAAATCAGCACCACTTCGCCCAGTTTCTGCTCAAAATACGTTTTCAGCACCGCTTCGCCCAGCAGTTCCGCGTGCGCATAGGAAACTTTCGGGAAAATCCCCACGCTTTCGTACGCAATATGCAAATTCGGCATTTTTAAGCGCATCAGAAAATCGCGCCCTTTTTTGCCCACCGCAAAGACGAAAATTTCTTTGTCTTTGTGTTCTTTCAGAAATTGCAGCACGCTGCGCAAAATGACCGCGTTGAACGAACCCGCCAGGCCTTTGTCGCCCGTAATAACCAGGAGGCCGATTTTGCCGGCGTCCCCGGTTTTGTTGACGAAAAAGCGTCCGGCCCAGCTTTCGCCGTCTTCCGGTTCCGGCATAGCCAGAATATCCTGCTTTAAATCGTCCACCATTTGCAGCATTTTTTTGGCGAACGGGCGGGCGGCGTCCATCGCGTCCTGCGCTTTGCGGATGCGGGCGCTGGAGATCATCTTCATCGTCTGCATAATCTGCTGCGTGGATTTGATGGCTTTGATGTTTTGCCGTATGTCCCTGAGTGATTCCATGCCGTTACCTATTTATTCCGGCCTTCCAGAATGGACACGTAGTCCGCAATGCCCGCTTCCAGCGAGTAATCCGGCTCGTAACCGAGTTTTTCTTTGGCCAGCGTCATATCCGCCTGCGTTTTAAGCTGGAAGAACGGATACGGATTATCAATGTATTCGGGTTCCAGGTTGGTGCCGAGCTCTTTATTTAAGCACGCGATGATGGCGTTGTAGTCGCGCGGGATACCGGTGGCGGCGTTGTAGACGCCGGTTTCTTTGCCGTTATTCAGCGCGCAGAGATTGATTTTGACAATGTCTTTTACATATACGAAATCGCGCTGCTGTTCGCCGTATTTGAATACGCGCGGGCGTTTGCCGGCTTTCATCTGGTTGTACAGCTGGTACACCATGCTGGCCATTTTGCCTTTGTAGTATTCGCCGGGGCCGTACACGTTGAAATAGCGCAGGCCGATGATGGCCATATCGTTATTGTCGGCCGAGAACTGGCGGGCGACATTGTCCATAATCACCTTGGAAAAACCATAGACGTTTTCCGGGTGGGTGGGCTGCGTTTCCACATTGGGGACGGGCCCGTTGCCGTAAGTGGCGGCGGAAGAAGCGTAAATGACTTTTTTAATTTCGTTTTCCGCGGCGAAGCTCAGCAGGTTTTTGAACGCTTCCACGTTCTGTTCCATCATGGCTTTTTGGTCCATTACCGTGGTGTCGGTGATGGCGGCTTCGTGGAAGATGGCGTCAAAATACATATCCGTCGGCATATAGTTGAACAAATCCGCGGTAATCACGTCGCCTTTAAAACCGATCAGGTTTTTAAAATTGCCGTTTTTGGAAAAATCGTCCATCACGGTTACTTCGTGGCCCTGGGCTTCCAGGGTTTTGGCGATATTGCTGCCGATAAATCCGGCGCCGCCGGTAACCAGGTATTTTTTCTTGGTTTTAGCGTCCATTTATTTCTCCTGTTTCGCGGGTTTGAAAACCGATTTAAAAGCGTCCAGCGCGCTGACGACTTTTTCTTCCACTTCTTTCGTCAGTTCGTTAACGGTGTTGAGCGTTTCCAGCACGTCCGGGCGTTCGGCGCGGGCGTAGGCGAGCAGCTGTTTTTCATATTCCAGCACGTCGCTGACTTCCACGCCGTCCAAATATCCGTGCACGCCGGCGTACAGCACCAGCACTTCTTCGCCCACTTTCATAGGCGCGTATTGGTTCTGCTTTAACAGTTCCGTCATGCGTTTGCCGCGCGCGATTTGGCGCTGGGATTCTTTATCCAGTTCCGAACCGAACTGCGCGAAGCCTTCCAGTTCCTGATACTGGGACAGGTCAATACGCAGCGTACCGGCCACCTTGCGCATGGTTTTGCGCTGGGCCGAGCCGCCTACGCGCGACACGGACAAACCGACGTTAATGGCCGGCTTGATGCCGCTCAAGAACAAGCTGCTTTCCAGATAAATCTGTCCGTCCGTAATGGAAATGACGTTGGTCGGAATATACGCGGACACGTCGTTGGCCTGCGTTTCAATGATGGGAAGCGCGGTCAGCGAACCGCCGCCGTTTTCTTTGGAAAGTTTGCAGGCGCGTTCCAACAGTCTGGAGTGCAAATAGAATACGTCGCCGGGGAACGCTTCGCGGCCCGGGGGGCGGCGCAGCAGCAAGGACATCTGGCGGTACGCCTGGGCGTGTTTGGACAAATCGTCATACACAATCAGCACGTCTTTGCCCTGCCACATAAAGTATTCGCCGATGGCGCAGCCCGCGTACGGGGCGATGTACAAAAGGGAGGCCGGGTCCGACGCGGTGGCCGACACGACCACGGTGTAATCCATGGCGCCGAAGTCCGTCAGCGTTTTGACGACCTGCGCCACGGTGCTCTGCTTCTGGCCGACGGCCACGTAAATGCAGATGCAGCGTTCAGACTGCGGAATATTCTTCTGGTTAATGATGGCGTCCACCGCGATGGCGGTTTTACCCGTCTGGCGGTCGCCGATAATCAGCTCGCGCTGGCCTTTGCCGATCGGCACCATGGCGTCAATCGCTTTGATACCGGTTTGCAGCGGCTGTTTAACGGGCTGGCGGTCAATAATGCCGGGGGCAACGATGTCCAAGGGCATCGTTTTATCGGCCTTGATGGCGCCTTTGCCGTCCAGCGCGTTGCCCAGCGGGTCCACCACGCGGCCAATCATATCCGCGCTGACGGGAATGCTGATTACTTCGCCGGTGCGCTTGACGGTGCCGCCTTCGCGGACCAAATGGTCCGGGCCCATCAGCACGCAGCCTACGTTGTCGTATTCCAGGTTCAGCGCCATACCTTTGACGCCGTTGCCGAAATCAACCAGTTCCGAGGCTTTTACGTTATTCAAACCGTGCACGCGGGCAATGCCGTCGCCCACCTGGATGACGGTGCCCACTTCGCTGACGTCGGCGGAAGTGTCAAAATGTTCTATTTTTTCTTTAATGATATTGGTTATTTCTTCTGGTCTGATTGCCATATAATTACCGTATTAATGTGTCAGTTCTTCCTGCAGTTTGGCCAAACGCCCCTGCAGGCTGCCGTCTATCAGTTCTCCCCGGCACCGGATTTTGAGTCCCCCCAAAAGGGCCGGGTCGGTTATAAAAGAGGCTTCCACCCGTCCGCCGTAACGTGCGGACAAGGCTTCCTCGGCGGCTTTCTTTTGCGCGGGGCTTAATTCCCGCGCCGACGCCACTTCCGCGCGCATAATACCCAGCCGCTCGTCCAACAGTTCCCCCACGCGGCGGGTAACGGCTTCCAAAAGTCCGTAGCGTTTGGCGTCAATCAACAGTTCCACGAACGACGCCGTTTCCGGCGCGCCTTGCAGCGCGTCTTTGACGGTTTGTTTTTTTTGTTCCGAAGAGACGCGCGGGCTGGTCATATATTTGCGCACGGCGGACAAAGCCTCCTGCGCGGCGCGCAAGTCGGCCGCCCGGCGGGCGGATTCTTCGTTGGACGCGCTCAGGCCGTTGTAAGCGGCGGCGTAACGCTGCACGGCGATTCTGTCTGAACTGTTCATAACCTTATTTTGCCTTTACTTCCTCAAGCACCCGGTCCACCACGCTTTGGGCGGATTCTTCGCTCATTTGCTGCTGCACCACTTTGGAGGCGGCCAGCACGGCGGTGCGGGCGATTTCGCCGCGCACGTCGGACAATGCTTTGTTCTTTTCCGCTTCAATTTGCGCTTTGGCCTGTTCAATCAGCCGCTCGGACTGTTCCTTGGCGGCCGCCAGGATTTGCTCCTTCTGCGTTTCGCCCATTTTCACGGCTTCGGCCATTTTTTTGGCGGCTTCGTCGGAAATTTGGGCGAGCTTTTCGTCCAGGTCGCGTTTAATATTTTCCGCGGCGGCGCGGGCTTCCTGCGCTTCCTGCTTGTCATTCGCCACCTGCTGTTCGCGTTTTTCCAGCATACCGATGATGCCGTTCCACGCAAATTTTTTCAGCAAATACACGAGTAACAGGAAGTTGCAGACCGTCAGCACCATTACGCCGTAGTCGGGCTTCAATAAATCTTCCATAAATTACGCTTCCAAACGGCTTATTTCATTACCATCGTGAGCAGGCAGATCACCAAGCCCAGCATAGCGGCGCCTTCCAACAGCGCGGCAATGATGATCATCGTGGTGCGCAGGTCGGAACCGGCTTCGGGCTGGCGGGCGGTGCCTTCCAACGCGGCGGTGCCGATTTTACCCAAACCAAGGCCCGCGCCAATGACGGTGAGTCCCGCGCCGATACCGGCGGCGATGTATTTAAGTGCTACGAGTTCCATATGTTATTCTCCTTTTCGGGCCGAAGCCCTCTTGCTAGATTTTTAAATTAATGCGTATGAATGACGGACCCGGCGAAAATGGCCGTTAACAGCGTAAACACATACGCCTGCAAAAACGCCACCAACAGTTCCAGACACGTCATAAAAATTTCAAGCCCCATGGCCGGAATCAAAGCCCCCGCGCCCGCGGCAACGTGCATCTGTCCGACGATAAAAATAATCAACAGCAAACAAATCAGCACCATATGCCCCGAAAGCATATTGGCAAACAAACGGATAGCCAGCACGCATACTTTGATAATCAAGCTGACTACTTCCAGCGGGAAAATCAGCGGCACCAGCCAGCCCGGCGTGCCAGACGGAACAAAGCCTTTTAAAAAGCCGATGACGCCGTGGAATTTAAGCCCGCTGTACAGAATCAGACCGCCCGAGCATAAAGCCAGCGCGGCGGTAACCGAAATGTTGGCGGTAGCGGTCCGCATGCCGGGCACCAGCCCCGCCAGCGCCGCGAACAGCACAAATAAAAACAGCGTGCAGAAATACGGCAGGAAACCGCGGCCTTCCCGGCCCATATTGGGCAGAACCATACTGTCGCGGATAAAGGAAACATACTCTTCCGCCAGCGTAGTCAGCAAGCGCCCCGTGCGGCTTTGGCGGCCCAGCGAAATCCAGTGCAGGCCGAGCAATAGTACAACGCTTATCCCCAACAGCGTAACGGTGTGGGTAGTGACCGGGAGACGAAAACCCGCCAGGGTTACCCCCCAGTCGTGGTCTAAAATGTGGTGAGAAATAATTTCAGCTACGTCCATCTTTTTTATCTGCCTTTTTTAAATTTGCGGCGTCTTTTTCCATTTGGCTGGCCGAACGTATGATTTGGTAAAACCCCAGCATAAACCCCAATACGGCCCCCGCGATTAAAAACCACGGGCTGCAATCCAGCCGTTTATCCAGCCAATACCCGGCGTAAGCGCCCAGCATTTCCGACGCGGCAAACTCCAGCCCCAACGTCGTAATCTGCAGATGATCCTGCTTGGTGAACGGTCCCAGCGCCATACGTCGCCCCCGGTTTTATTTACCGAGCGGTAAGTATACTTATATTATAAGAAACTTTCGCCAAAAAAGCTATTCTTTTTGCACGAATAAAACCGCTCTCTCTTATTGTATTAAATTTCGGCCGCCCGGGCTTTTGCGCCGGAGCGTTTGCTAAGGTATCCATAATAAACATCCCCCGGCGTAGCC
>DCTQ01000006.1:0-4701 GCA_002329395.1 Candidatus Avelusimicrobium alvi
ATATTGGCGGCTGTTGCCTTGCCGCAATATAATAAAGCGGTGGAAAAAGCGCGTATCGCGCAGGTGGCAGCGGTGTTGAAAGCGGCCAAAGAAGCCGAGGAACTGCACTACTTGGCCAACGGCGTTTATACCGACGATGTAGAGAGCCTTGCCATTGATTGGACCTGCCCGAAAGGCTGGACGTGTCTGCTGAGGAGGGATACGTTTGGCGGAAATGCGGTATATGATAAAGCGGGAGCCTATCGCACGGACAAAAAAACGCTGGGGGTGGTGTACTCTTTTAAAAACCGTGCCGACAATGCCGCCCTGGCGGACGCTTTGTATTGCTGGGCCAAGCCGGAAGATTCCTTTGCGGTAAGCGTATGTAAAAGTATGGGGCCGGAGTTGAAATCGGACGCTTCTTACGTGCGGCATTATATCCGCTGAGTTTGGGCAGGAATAAAAAACTCCGGTCTTTTCAGGCCGGAGTTTTTAATGGGTTTTCAGCGTTTGGCGTTTTCAATCATCCCGCGTATTTTGGCGTTAAACGCGTCTTCTTGCAGGAGTTTTTCAAGCGTCATCGGCATACGGTAACGCCAGTAGTGGCGCGGGTTGGCCGGGACGTTGATTCGCTCCGCTTCCGGGTCTTTGGCGCGGAGTTTTTCGTCCATAGAAGTCCAGTCCTGAAACGAAATAAGCGCCAGCATGGCCGGGCTTTGCAGGTGCTGGTTAAGTATCTTTTCGCACGTTTTGCCGTCCGCTTCGGCGGGCGCCTCGCCCAGGCTGCCCAGCACTTCGTTCCAAAACCGCCGGGTAAGCGCCGGCGTTTCTTTCCACCAGCCGCGCAGTACGGACATATCGTGCGTGGACGGCGTAGCCACGGAAAGATACGGATAGTGCGCGGCGTCTGCAAACGTATCGCCCAGGCGTTTGGGCATACGCTGGATTTCCAGCGAAAGCATCTGGAGTTCTTTTAATACGTCGGGCACGCAGTCCGGAATCATCCCCAGGTCTTCCGCGCACGCCAGAAGGCGCGTGGCCTGCGTAAGAGCGGGGAGTTTCTTCATCGCTTCGTCTTTCCAGAACTGGTTGTGGCGGCGGAAAAAGTATTCGTTGTACAAACGGGTGAACGCTTCTTTTTCCGGCTGGGAAAGCGCGCGGAAGGCCGCGTCCGACAGGGCGGAAATCCGCGGATGGTATTTAGACGCGTCCTTGCGGTCCGGCACAAAAAGCACATTGGACGCCAGCGCATAGAGTCCGTTTTGCAGGTGCAGGGACTTTTCGTCCGTTTTGCCGGAAAAGGCGGCTTGTATTTTGCGCTGGGTGTCGTAAGACGGCAGGAGATCGTACAGGCCCTGTGCGGAGGGGGCGAGATAGCGTTTTTTAACTTCTTTAGCCAAGTCCCCAAATTTTTCAAACAGGATTTGCTCCGAGATATACGGCCGCAGATATTCCGGCTTAAACGGCAGGCCGAAGCTTTCAATTTCTTGCGCGTCCATCGGCAGGGCGGGCGAGAACTGCCCTAAAAGCCCCTGCACGCTGTGCGACGGGATTTCCCAGATGCGGAAGAAGCCCAGCACATGATCAATGCGGTACGCGTCAAAATAGCGCGCCATATGCGTAAAGCGCCGCACCCACCAGCGGTAANNGTTATAGGTTGGAAAGCCCCAGTTCTGCCCGGTGGCGGAAAAATCGTCTGGCGGCGCGCCGGCCTGGGCATCCAGACAAAAAAGTTCTTTTTCGGTCCAGGCTTCCACGCTGTGGGGGGAAATGCCGATGGGAATATCCCCTTTTAAAATGATTCCTTTTTCCCGTGCTCGTTTGACGGCGGCCAGCAACTGAGCGTGCAATATATACTGCACATAGTACCAGAAGCATACTTCGTCGTAATCGGGCGAATAGGGCGCGCAGAAGTTGGCCATTTCGCCGCGCGAGAAAAACGAATGCTGCGGCCACGCGGAAAAATCGGCCGTTTGGTAGCGGTCCCGCAGGACGCAGAACATCGCGTAGGCGGGCAGCCAGTGTTCGTTCTCCAGATAAAACCGGCGGAACTCCGGCGACGCCAGCACGCGCTTCCCTTCCTGCGCAAACGCGTGTTGGAGGCGTTCCAGTTTCAAACGCAGGGCGGCCTCGTAATCTATTTGCGGCAGCGCGTTTAATTTTTTGCGTTCCGCTTCAAAACGTTTAGCCGTCTTCGCGTCCGCCGCGGGCAGGCGGCGCACGTCGGCATACAGCGGGTGAAACGCATAGACGGATACGGCGTTGTACGGGTACGAATCCTGCCAGGTGCGGGTGAGCGTCGTGTCGTTTATCGGCAGAATCTGAATTACGCGCTGGCCCGTGCGGACGGCCCAGTCGGTGAGTTTTTCCAAGTCCCCAAAGTCGCCCGCGCCCCAGCCGTCTTCGCTTCGGAGCGAGAATACCGGAATTACCGCACCCGCCGCGCGCAGGGGCGCGGGGTCTGTAAAGCGGGGGCGCAAATCGTCCTGCACCCATACTTCCCCATTTTTAATCTCAGGCGCGTAAAGCAGGCGGTTGGGGCCTTCTTCCCAAAGCGTTTCGTCTTTAACCCGGATGATGAATTTATATTCCAGCGGGTATGATAGCGCGTCTGCGTCTAAAGACAGGCTCCACTCGTTAAATTCCCCTTCGCTCATCGGCAGGGCTTTTTGCGGGTCCCAGCCGCCGAGTTCCGGCGCGCCGCCGCAGACAAACAACGTCTGTCCGGGACCCGGGCGCGGCGTTTGCGCGCGTAGGATAAGCGTGCGCGTAAAAAGCTTAAGAGGAGAGGCCGGATGCGTTTCGCGTCGGCGGAACACGTCCGTTACCGCAGAGGAATAAAGCCACGATTCTTCCGGCAGGGTGCGCCATTGGTCTTGCAGAAGATAATGTCCGACCGCCGGATCGGCGTACAGACTGCGCGGGACGGACTGCCACTCGCGGCGCAGCACGCGCGCGCCCCGGCGCAGTTCGTAATGGTAGGCCAGTTCCGCCGGCTGTTTAAGGAGAATCTGAATTTCGCCGCTCCAGTTTTCGCCGTCCTGCGTGGAAAGCGGAATGTTTATTTTGCGTTCGCTCGCCGTGGCGTGCGCGCGGTACAAAACGGCGTGGAGCGTTTCGCCCCATACCGTCTTATACCGAAGATGGAAAGAGAGTTTCATACCTTACTCCCGCGCGGTTTCGCGGCCCTGCACCCAAAACGTAAACGCCGCGGCGATAAACAGGCTGATTCCGCCCACGCCCACGGCGGCAATCGCGCTTCCGCCCAGAAAATGCTTCATAAACGGGCCGAAGAACAGATTTACGCAGATTTGCGGAATGACGATAAAGAAGTTGAACACGCCCATATAAAAACCCATTTTCTCGGCGGGCAGCGCGTTGGACAGCATGGCGTAGGGCATGGAAAGAATACTGCTCCACGCAACGCCGATGCACACCATCGGAAAGATAAGCCCCATTTGGGTAAATTCAAACCCAAAGAGCGTAAGGCCCAGCGAACCTAAACCCACGCCGCCGATGGAAAGGCACACGATGTGAATGGCCTTGGCGGAAAATTTGGTGGTCAGCCACAACAGCGCAAACGCGAATACAAACGCCACGCCGTTGTAGATGCCGAAGCAGGAGCTGCCCCAGTTGGCGGCGGTTTCGTAGGCGGGGGTGCCGGGTTCGGCGTGGAATACGCCGGCGGCGATGCCGGGCGTAAAGTACACCCACATCACCATAAACGCGGCCCAGGTAAAAAACTGCACGGCGGCCAGGCGGCGCATGGTGGAGGGCATCGTGATAAACGCCCGCGCCATTTCACCCAATGTTTTTTTGAGGCTGACGGTTTGCTTTTGGAGTTTTTTGAACGCCTCCATATCGGCCGGCGGATATTCGGGCGTAGTTTTGATGGTGGCTAAAATGGCAGCCATCAGCACGACCGCACCGATGTAGAACGAGTATTTGACCGTGTTGGGAATGTGGCCCAGCGGCGCTTCGGTGCTGACACCTAAAGAGGTTAAAATCTGCGGCAGGAAGGACGCAATCACCGCGCCCGCGCCAATCATCACGCTTTGCATGGCGTAGCCGGTTTTGCGCTGGTTTTCGGGCAGAATGTCGCCCACAAATGCGCGGAACGGCTCCATGCTGACGTTGACGGAAGTGTCCAATATCCACAGCGCAATAACGGCCATCCAGATGGCCGAAGCCTGCGGCATTAAAAATAAAGCAATCATGGAAAAAATCGCGCCGCCCAAAAAATAGGGCCGTCTTCTGCCCAGGCGGCACCAGGTGCGGTCGCTGAAATACCCTACGAGCGGCTGTACCAGAAGCCCCGTTACGGGGGCCGCCAGCCACAGAAGGGGAATCTGGTCCTCCCGGGCACCCAGGCGCGAATAAATGGCGCTCATATTACCCATTTGCAGGGCCCAGCCGAACTGGATGCCGAAAAAACCCAAACACATATACATAATCTGAAGAAAAGTCTTAGGCGGACGTTCCGTGTGCATAATTCCTCCGAATGTTGAGTATCTTCTTTCATTATAACACTATTTTTCGCCCGTGCAACCGTACGCGCGCGGGAATTGCTAAAATATACCAAAAAGGAGGAGGTTTCGTATGTGGATTGTGTATGCGCTTTTATCCGCGCTGTTCGCGGCGCTTACGTCGGTGCTGGCTAAGGTGGGTATAGAGGGCATCAACTCCAATCTGGCTACGGCCATCCGCACGGCGGTGGTGCTG